>DASREU010000167.1:0-3241 GCA_035651935.1 Myxococcales bacterium
CGCCGATCGACTGCACCGGCTGCTTGTCGAACACCGGGCGGAAGGTGGTGCCGCCGTCCTGGCTCTTCCAGACGCCGCCGCTCGCCGCGCCGACGTAGAGGAGGGACTTGCCATCGAGGTTGCGGCCGGCGATCGCGGAGATGCGGCCGCTCATCGTGGCGGAGCCGATGTTGCGCGCGTTCAGCCCCGAGATCACGCCGGCGTCGATCACCGGGGTGCTGGCGGCGCCTTTGATCGGCGGCGCTTCCGCCGAGAGCGCGGCGGGATGCTCGGGAGCAAAGAGGGAGCGGGTGCCCGGTCCGGCGGGGAAATGGAACAGCGCATCGTCCGCGGGCCCGTTGGCCTCCACCGCCTCGATGGTGAGCCGCTGCGTCCTCGGCCCGCCCTTCTTGCCCGACTCGATGGAGGTGGGGACGTAGACGCCGTTCGCCAGCACGTAGCTGCCGTAGTCGGTCTCCGAGACGCGCTCCGCTCCGCGGATGTGCCGCTCGGTGACGCGGCGGATCTCCAGGAAGTAGTCGGGGTCGAGATACACGTACTCGACGTCGCCGCCTTTGAGCGCGATGCGCAGCTTGTGCGCGGGCGTCCCGTCGACGTCCTCGGTCCCGAGATAGCTGACCTGGTGTCCCTTTTCCCTCCACCCGATCAGCGCCCCGGAGAGGTCGGCGTCCTCGGCGAGCCCCCGCGCCTCGTCCGCGGTGGTGCGGAAGGGATCGCGCCGGCCCTGGAACGGATCGACGCTCCAGCTCTCCTTGCCATCGTACGCGTCGATGGCGGTGAGGCCCTGCAGGGTGGCTTCGGTGCGGATCTGCCCGGGGCGCTTGCGCAGCGAGGCGAACTCCGCCGTCAGCGTGAAGTCGTCGCCGCCGAAGAGCATCTTGCCAGTGACCTTGAGCGATCGCAGCGCGGCCAGGTTCTTCTCGCCGCCGAGCGCCTCGGTGTGGCGGGCCACGATCTCGTCGACGGTGAGGGTCTTCGCCGGTGCCGTGGAGACCGCGGCAGCCAAAAGCAGCGCAAGGTGCATGGAGCCTCCGGAAAGGGCGCGCATCTTACGCCGCAAGACGACCTGCATTTCAAGGGTGTAGACTCGTTCCCCCCGAATGAGGAGGCAGCATGGACGGACTGATGATGCAATTCCCGCTCACGCTCCTGCACATCTTCGATCGCGCGGCGAAGTACTTCGGCGCAGTGGAGATCGTCTCCAGGCGTCCGGACAAGTCGATCCAGCGCGGCACGTACGCGGACTTCCACCGGCGGACGCAAAAGCTCGCCAACGCGCTCACCCGCCTGGGAGTGAAGCCCGGCGACCGGGTGGCGACCCTCGGCTGGAACCATGGGCGGCATCTGGAGGCGTACTTCGCGATCCCGCTCTGCGGCGCCGTCCTGCACACGCTCAACCCGCGGCTGTCCGCGCAGGACCTCGCTTACATCGTGAACCATGCCGGCGACTCGGTGCTGCTGATCGACGACGTGCTCTGGCCGGTGTTCGAGCGGTTCCGGCCGGAGGTGAACCCGCGCCACGTGATC
Organism: Myxococcales bacterium; assembly: GCA_035651935.1. GTDB lineage: Bacteria > Myxococcota > Myxococcia > Myxococcales > 40CM-4-68-19 > 40CM-4-68-19. Next base: position 1,528 of record DASREU010000167.1, read on the forward strand.
GTCATCGGCAACGGCCAGCCCGCTCCCGAAGGAGCGATCGACTACGAGCAGTTGATCGAGCCCGAGATGCCGTCCTTCTCGCCGCCGCCGATCGCGGAAAACGACGCGGCGGGCCTCTGCTACACCTCGGGGACCACCGGCCGTCCGAAGGGGGTGCTCTACAGCCACCGCTCGCTGGTGTTGCACTCGCTGATGTCCGCCCTGCCGGATTCGATCGGGCTCGCCAAGGCCGACGTGGTCCTGCCGGTCGTCCCCATGTTCCACGTCAACGCCTGGGGCCTTCCCTTCACCGCCACGATGGTGGGAGCGAAGCAGGTGTTCCCCGGACCGCACCTCGATCCGGTCAGCGTCCTCGACCTGCTCGCCACCGAGAAGGTGACGCTCACCGCGGGCGTCCCCACCGTCTGGCTGGCGATCCTCGACCAGCTCGATCAGAACCCGAAGAAGTGGAACCTCGCGTCGCTGCACACCATGGTGGTGGGCGGAGCGGCCGCGCCGCCGGCGATGATCGAGGGATTCGAGAAGCGGCACGGGCTGCGCGTGATCCACGCCTGGGGCATGACGGAGATGACCCCGCTCGGCACCGTCGCCAGGCCTCCGCCCACGCTGCCCGATGCGGAGCGGTTCCGCTTGCGCGCGTCGCAGGGCACGGCCGCGCCGCTGGTGGAGGTGCGCGCCATCGGCGACGAAGGCGAGGTGGCCTGGGACGGGAAGTCGATGGGCGAGCTGCACGTGCGCGGCCCGTGCATCGCGAGCGCGTACTTCCAGAATCCGGCCGAGGCCGACAAGTTCACCATGGACGGCTGGTTCCGCACCGGCGACGTGGTGACCATCGATCCCGCCGGGTACGTGCGGATCACCGATCGATCCAAGGACCTGATCAAGAGCGGCGGGGAGTGGATCAGCTCGGTGGAAGTGGAGAACGCCCTGATGGGCCATCCGTCCGTCAAGGAAGCGGCGGTCGTGGCAGTGGCGCACCCCCGCTGGTCGGAGCGCCCGGTGGCCTGCGTGGTGCTGAAGGAGGGCGCGAAGACGACGGACGAAGAGCTGCGGGCGTGGCTGGAGCCCCGGTTCGCGAAGTTCTGGCTCCCGGACGCATTCGTGTTCGTGCAGCAGATCCCGCGCACCGCCACCGGCAAGTTCCTCAAGTCCGCGCTGCGCGCCCAGCTCAAGGACTTCCGGCTGCCCTGAGCGCCTGCTGGAGCTGGTCGCGCTGCTCCGGCGAGAGCTCGACCAGCGGCGGGCGCAGCGCGCGCCAGGAAGGATCGCCGGTGCGTCGCGCGATCGTCTCCTTCAGCGCGGCGATCAGGGGAAACCTCTCGAAGACCGAGCGGACCACGTCGATCTCGCGCTGGCGCTCGTCAGTGCGCTCGCGGAACGCCCGGCCCAGGGCCGCCGCGTTCACGTTGGCGGTCGCGGTGATCGAGCCCGCGCCGCCTTCGCGCAGGTTCGCCAGCAGGAACTTCTCCGTGCCGACGAACACCTCGAACCCGGGAAACGCGCGCAGCATCGCCCGGGTGTTCTCGAAGTCGCCGGAGCTGTCCTTGATGCCGACCACCATCCCCGGATACGCGGCGAGGAGCCGCTCGATCACGCGCAGGGGAATCGGGACCTGGGAGACCTGGGGAATGTGGTAGAGATAGACGCGAAGGCGCGGCTCGTCAGCGCGGTCGATGGCGCGCGCGTAGCTGCGGAAGAGCCCCTCCTCGCTCAC
>DASREU010000168.1:0-22149 GCA_035651935.1 Myxococcales bacterium
TCGAGGTTGTTCTGCAGCATGCGGAGCGCCGCTTCCTGCACCCACCCCCGGCAAGAGAGCGCACCGCCGCGGGCAGCGCGAATGGCATGGGCCATGCGCGCTTCTATGTCACAGTTGATAGACTCGTGGGATGGAAGACTGGCGTCGCAACCTGATCGAGGACGACGAGGACCGGCTGCTGGAGGTCCTCCGCTCCGCGCGTCGCGTGGCCGTGCTGGGGATGAAGACGGAGGCGGCGCGCGGGCAGGCCGCGTTCTACGTCCCCCAGGCGCTGCAGCAGATGGGGCTGGAGATCATCCCGGTCCCCGTCTACTACCCGGACGCGACGCAGATCCTGGGCCAGAAGGTGTATCGCCGCGTCGCCGACGTTCCCGGCGAGATCGACATCGTCGACGTCTTTCGCCGCTCGAACGACGTTGCCGCGCACCTCCCCGACCTGCTCGCGAAGAAGCCGCGCGCGGTCTGGCTGCAGAGCGGGATCCGCGACGACCGGTCCGCGGAAGCGCTGGCGCGCGCCGGAGTGCAGGTGATCCAGGATCGCTGCCTGATGGTGGACTATCGCGCGGTGGCGCGCAGCGCGGCCAGGTAGCGCTCGTCCGTCCCGCAGCAGCCCCCGCGCAGTCTCGCCGGCGGAAGCCGCCGCGCCCATTCCTCCGGTGAGAGCCCGTCCGCCGCGAGCTTGATCACGTCGGCATCCGCCGGACCGGCGGGCCACGGCGAGCAGGCGTATCCGGCGGCGGCGGCGCCGGCCTCGCGCAGATCCTTCAGCGGCGCTCCGGGGAGCGCGCAGGTGATCACGATCGGCAGGGTGGTGGCCCGCGCCGCTCCGCGGACCGCGGAGAGCGCCTGGTCCGCGCTGGTCGCCGCTTCCAGCCAGATGGAATCGACGCCGGCGAGCCGGGATACCTGCGCTTCCAGATCCGGCAGCCCCGCCCAGAGCGAGCCGCCGACGTACCGCGCTCCGCTCGCGCGCGCCAGCCGCACCGCCGCGGCCGCCTCCTCCGGCGAGGCGCCGACGAACGTGTTCGTCAGCACCAGCTCCGCGCCCGCCGCGACGTGCGCGAGATGGACGGCCTTGACCTGCTCGGGATGAGAGAGATTCCAGGCCGGCGCGCGCCCGATGAGGCCCTGCGCCATCAACGAGGTTCCCATCGCCGCATCGAGCAGGAGCGACCCGCTGCGCAGCGCCTCACGCAAGCTGCGCCTCGGCGAAGGGCTGCGCCACCTCGACCCGATAGCCTTCGGCGGCGAGGCGCGCCCGCTGCGCTTCCAGGGAGGCCAGCTCGCCGTGCACGAGGAAGATGCGGCCCGGAGGAGAGGGAGAGCGGGAGAGCCACTGCTCCACTTCCGCCCAGTCCGCATGAGCGGAGAATCCCGACATCTGCGCGATCTTCGCGCGCACGGGTATGACCTGGCCCCGCAACTTCAAGCTGGTCTCGCCGTCCTGCAGCCTGCGCCCGCGCGTCCCCTCCGCCTGGAATCCCACGAGCAGCACCGTCGCCCGCGGATCCGCGAGATGGCGCTCGAGGTGGCCGAGGATGCGCCCGCCGGTGACCATTCCGCTGGCGGAGATGACGGCGAAGAACCCTTCCCGATCCTGCAGCTTCGCGGACTCGGCAGCGCCGCGGACGAACTGCAGGCGCGCCGGCTGCAGCGGGCGGATGTTCTGCCGCAGCAAGGAGCGGATCTCCGCCGATTGATCCTCCGGATGGCGCAGGTAGATCGGCGTCGCGTCGGTGGCCATCGGGCTGTCCACGAACACGGCCAGCTTCGGGATCCGCCCCTCGCTCTCGAGGCGGCGCCAGAGGAAGAGGATCTCCTGGGTGCGGCCGATGGCGAACGCCGGGATGAGCAGCGGGCCGCCGCGCGCGACCGCCTCCAGGATCTCTCTCGCCAGCTCGTCCGCGACGGGCTCCGGCGCGTGGGTCCGATCGCCATAGGTGCACTCGAGCAGCATCGCGTCGGCGGGCACCGGATCGTCGGGATCCGCCAGCAGCGTGGTCCCGCGCCGGCCGAGATCGCCGGTGAAGAGCACGCGCTTGCCGTCGGCGTGCACGTCGAGGAACGCGCTTCCGAGGATGTGCCCCGCCTGGTGGAAGGTGACCTGCACGCCGTCGACCACGTCTACCGGCACGTCGTAGCGGAAAGCCTCCATCCGCCGCACCGCCGCCTCGGCGTCCCCCGCCGTGTACAGCGGCAGCGCGGGATCGTGCTTGCTGTATCCGCGCTTGTTCGCGTAGCGCGCCTCTTCCTCCTGGAGATGCCCGCTGTCCGGCAGGAGGAGACCGGCCAGGTCGCGCGTCCCCTCGGTGCAGAGGATGCGCCCGACCAGACCCTGCGCGCACAGGCGCGGCAGGAACCCGGTGTGATCGATATGCGCGTGCGTGAGGATCACCGCATCCAGCCTGCCGGCCGTCCAGGGCTCCCAGTTCCGCAGCCGCAGCTCCTTCCGCCCCTGGAACAGGCCGGCATCGATCAGGACGCGCTTCCCCGAATCCGTCCTGAGGAGATGCCGCGATCCCGTGACCGTCTGCGCCGCCCCAAGGAAGCTCAAGCTGGGCACGGCCGAAGAGACTGCCACATCAGAGATCCGGGGACACCATACGTAATTGCTCGTGCCAACACTCAGCGCATCCAGCCTGGCACGGCGAGTTTCGTATGGTGTCCCCGAATCTCGGGGGGCTAGAAGCCTCGGCCGCGGAGCTCGCGGAGGAGGTCTTCGTACAGCGCCGGGGCGTCGAAGCTGGAGGACCAGCCGATCTGGGCCCAGTGATCGGCGTCGATCTCGCGGATCACTTCGCCCCAGGACTGGGAGGTCGCGGGGACGACGCCGTCGTTCGCTCCGGAGAGCTCCGCCAGATAGAGGTGCGAGGGCCAGAGAAGGGGATTGGTCCGGAGTCTGCGGCTCCGTCCCACGATGCTGGCGTACGCGACTCCGCTCGCGTCCGGGACCTTGGCGTTGAAGGCGACCATCCCTTGCCTGGTGAGGTCGCCGAATGCGACCAGGTCGAAGAAGCGGCGCAGCATCCGGTTGATGGCGCCGAAGAGCGCGTTGCCGGCATTCGCCAGAGGCGTCCCGAGATGGGGGGTGCCGATGGTGGTGAGCGAAGCGACGCGCGCCCCGAGCCCCAGTTGCGAGATGGCGTACCGCGCGTCGAGCCCGCCCATGCTGTGGGCGACGATGTTCACCCGCGGGTCGGGCAGGGCGCGGATCAGGTCGGCGAGCCGCTGCGCCCGCACGGCGATCGACGATGCCGGCGGCACGCGCGGGCTGTACACCTGCGCCCCCATCGACTCCAGGTACGGCCCGATGCCGCGGAAGTAGAGGTGCTTGCGCGCGCCGACGCCGATCTCGTCGAAGCCGAGGAACCCGTGCGCGAGCACCACCGGGAACCTGGTCTGCGCCGGCTTCCGCGCGCCGCGGCGCCGCTCCGCGCGCGAGCGGCGGAGGGCGAAGGCGACGAGGACGACGGCAGCCGCCGCCAGCAGCAGCCAGGCGAGCATGCCTCAGCCTAGCTGATTCAGGGTGGAGGCGCCGGTATCCCGATCGCTGCGTTGGAGACGCTGGGCTGCTGCGAAGTAGGTGATGGTGTGGCGATCTGCGGGCGCGCTCCGAAGTTCGCCCGGTCGGCCTCGAACGTACAGATATTCAAAATCTCTTTCTGCTCGGCGAGCCTCTTCCGCAGCCGCTGCCGCGCGGCCTGGGCATCGGCGAAGGCGTCCGCGCTGGTCCTTCCGCGGTTCAGGCGCGCGCGGTAGTCGACGACGCCGATCACCTGGCGCCAGAGCGATTCGTAGAGCCGATCGAAGTGCTCGCGCACCTCGCCTTCCAGGACCTGCGCCGGCGCCTCCGTGGGCTGTCCGTCGACCGCGACCACGATGCCGTCGAGCGTGCCGAAGCCGTTGTGGCCACGGTCGACCAGCGCCATCGTCTCGCGCGTCGAAAGCGGGTAGTCCTCGTCGAGGATGGAGAAGCGCAGGGTCTGCGGATCCACCAGCGTGGCGGTGACCGACCGTCCCCCGAACGGGAACGTCAGGCTGCGCGTGGTCTCCGAGAAGAGCTGCTTCACCAGGCGATCGCGATCCTGCGCCGTGATGTCGTTCAGGGCCGCCGGATCGCGCTTCGGCACCTTCAGCGTCTCCAGCTCCTCGCGCAGCTGATCGACGGCGACCACCGCGTTCAGCGCCGCGGCGTCGGTATACCCCGCGTGATAGATGCCCACCAGCTCCGGCTGCGAGGTGCGGCAGGAGACGGCGAAGACCGGGCTCCCGCTGTTTCCAGAGGAGAGCAGCGCGTCGATCATGAAGTCGGAGTGGTTCCAGCCGCGCTCGGAGTCGTGGGTCATCGGGTTCAGGACCTTCCCCGTGTTCAGGGCCGCGAACGCCCCGAGGGGAAAGCCGCGGACCTGGACGAGGTTCCCGGGGCGCAGAGCGCTCGAGCGGCCGATGCGGTAAGGCATCACCGCAAGCTGCTTGCGGGCCTTGAGCACGGCGATGTCCGCCTGCGGATCGGAGAGGACCTTCGTGAGCGCGATGTGTCCGGGCTCGTAGTCGTCGGTTTCGTCGCGGACGATCTTGAGCTGCTCGCGGACCTTCTTCGATCCCGGCGGCACCCCTTCCACGGGATGATCGTCGTCGGTGACGTCCGGCTGGCTGGCGACGTGTTCGTTCGTCACCAGCTGCGTCTCCCCGTTCACGATCCGATACGCGAATGCCGTGCCGTGCACCACCGAACGCAGGTACGCGCGCCGCAGCTTGCCGTCGTGGCCGTAGTACACGTGCTCGTAGGTGGCGGTGTTGCGGACGGCGAAGACGAACGCCTCCTTGACGGCGTCCAGGATGGCCGCCGCCTTCTCCGGCGGGAGCGCATCGGCATAGTCGCCGGCGCAGAGAGGCGGCGGCTGGGGCGGGGCGGCCGGCGCCGGGCGCGCCTTCGCCGGCTTGGCTTTCGCGGCAGCCGGCAGCGGCTGCGCGGCGATCAGGGCGGCGATCAGCGCAGCGGTTCGCATCACGCTCTCCAACATGAAGCCAGGCCGCCGTGCGTGCAAGTGAACGGGCGCACGCCTTGCCGCCCGCTCCCTGGGGGTCTATCGTCGACGGTCATGCCACATCGCATCCGCGTCGTCGCTGCCATGATCGAACGGGAGGGCAAGTACCTGATCACGCAGCGCCGCCCCACGGCAACGCTGCCCTTGCTTTGGGAATTCCCCGGCGGCCGGGTGGAGGAAGGTGAGTCGGACGAGGCGGCGCTCGCCCGCGAGCTGAAGGAAGAGATGGAGATCGACGTGGACGTGGGGGACCGGGTGATCCACGTCCAGCACAGCTATCCGCATTACGACATCGACTTCCGCGTCTACCGCTGCAAGCTCACCGGCGGCGACATCAACCACAAGCGGGTGCACGACCACCGCTGGGTCTCGCCGCAGGAGATGGACCAGTACGAGTTCCCGGCAGCAGACGAGAAGACGGTCGCTCAGTTGCTCGATCTCACGCACTGACGCAGCCTGCCGAATCAGCGAACCGTCGTTACCCTCTCCCCGGGGGTTCTCGCTTTTGGGGGGAGGGGCCAGTCGATGGGGATCGGGAAGCCGAATCCGCGCGGCAAGAAGCTCGACAAGCAGCCCGGATCGGGTCCGCGGTTTGGTTCTCCGCTGGTCTATGTCCTGCTCCTGCTGGTCGGGTTCCTTCTGCTCCGCTCGCTGTTCCAGGACGCCGGGTTCCAGCGCGTCCCGTACAGCCGCCTGATGGAGCGCATCCAGAGCGACGGCTGCCAGAAGGTCGTGCTCAGCAACGAATGGGTGAAGTGCTATCCGAAGCCCGGCGAAGGCCAGGCGAAGGGCGAGCTGCCCTGGTTTGCCGTGCGCGTCTCCGGCGACACCAACCTGGTCAAGACCCTCCAGGAGAAGCACATCGAATACGACGCGGTCTCCGAGAGCGGCATGAGCGACATGATCTGGATGCTGATCGTGCCCATCGGGATCGGGCTCCTCTTCGTCTCCTGGCTGACGCGCCGGATGTCCGGCGGCATGCCGGGCGGGCCCCCGGGCGTGATGTCGTTCGGAAAGACCAAGGCGCGCGTCTACATGGAATCGAACACCGGCGTCACCTTCAAGGACGTCGCCGGCGTCGACGAAGCCGCCGACGAGCTCAAGGAGATCGTCGAGTTCCTCAAGACGCCGTCCAAGTTCCGCCGCCTCGGCGGCCGTATCCCCAAGGGCGTGCTGCTCGTCGGTCCTCCGGGCACCGGCAAGACGCTTTTGGCGCGCGCCGTCGCGGGTGAGGCCGGCGTGCCGTTCTTCAGCCTCTCCGGCTCCGAGTTCGTGGAGATGTTCGTGGGCGTCGGCGCGGCGCGCGTCCGCGATCTCTTCCAGCAGGCCGCGGCGAAAGCGCCGGCGATCATCTTCATCGACGAGCTGGACGCGATCGGCAAGAGCCGCAACTCCGGGATGTTCGGCGGCCACGACGAGCGCGAGCAGACGCTGAACCAGATGCTGGCGGAGATGGACGGCTTCGATTCGCGCACCGCGCTGATCGTGCTCGCCGCCACGAACCGGCCGGAGATCCTCGACCCGGCGCTGATGCGGCCGGGACGCTTCGATCGGCAGGTCCTGGTCGATCGCCCCGATCGCAAGGGCCGCGAAGAGATCCTCCGCATCCACTCGCGCGAGGTGAAGCTGGGGGCCGACGTCGATCTCAAGCTGATCGCGGCCCGGACGCCGGGGTTCGCCGGCGCCGACCTCGCGAACGTGGTGAACGAGGCCGCGCTGCTGGCGGCGCGCAAGGATCGCGAGAAGGTGGTGATGGCCGACTTCATGGAGGCCATCGAGCGCGTGGTCGCGGGCCTGGAGAAGAAGAACCGCCGGATGAACGAGCGGGAGAAGGAGATCGTCGCGTACCACGAGTCCGGGCACGCGGTCGTCTCCACTCTCTGCGCGCACTCCGAGCCGGTGCACAAGATCTCGATCATCCCTCGCGGCCTCGCGGCCCTCGGCTACACCATGCAGCTTCCGCTCGAAGATCGGTATCTGATGTCGCGCGAGGAGCTTCTCGACAAGATGGCCGGGCTGATGGGCGGACGCGCCGCGGAGGAGATCGTCGTCGGGTCGATCTCGACCGGCGCGTCCAACGACTTCAAGCAGGCGACGGAGATCGCCCGGCTGATGGTGACGGAGTATGGGATGAGCGACGCGCTCGGACCGGTGAGCTACTCCGAGCGCAGCCGGTCCCCGTTCCTCCGCGGCAGCGACGGGATGGGCGGCTTGACCGACAAGGCGTACAGCGAGCGCACGCAGCGGCGGATCGATCAGGAGGTCAGCCGCCTGGTCGAAGAGGCCATGCAGCGGGCGCGCGACCTGGTGGTCCGTCACCGCGAGGCCCTCGGCCGGGTCGCGGCCCGCCTGCTCCAGACCGAAGTGATCGAGGGCGACGAGCTGCGAAGGATCCTCACCGAGTCTGGTGCGTTGCCCCTGGAGAAGAAGGGGCCTGCGGCCGAGGCGGAACGCGAGGAGCGCGAGAGCGCGTAAGTCGTTACCGTTCCGGGGGGAACCGGGATGTCATCGCTCAGGATCGGCCGATCGCACAAGGCGCGGAAGGCGCTGTTCACGCGGGGGATCCGCCGCGGGTTCCTCACGGTCGCAGAGATCGACGAGGCGCTCCCTCCGGGCAGCCTGACCGACGCCGAGCGGTGGCTGCTTTATTACTCGCTGCACGCCGCGCGGGTGGAGATCCTGGACCGCGTCGGCAAGCGGGTGGAGCTCGAGGATCTGCGCTCGTCTCGCGACGAGCTGCAGGGCGTTCCCGAGTCGCACTGAAACCTCGCCGCAATCAAAGCTGCTTGACGCCTCCTCCCTGGCGGTTAGGTTGATCGCTCAAATGCGGAGTGTCCGCGAAAAGATTTCGCGCGCCGGCGCGTCGAAATAGCCGGGCGCAATCGCTGTTCTCTTTGGCGACCGCTCTCTCGGAGGTTTCATGCATCGCCGCTTCACCGTTCTCGCAGCACTCATTTTCGGCGCGCTCGCCGCAGTGGTCGCGCTGCCGCTGGTCTCTTCCGCCCACCGCCGCGCCGCCGAGAGCTCGCTCTTCGCCGCCGACGCCCAGGCTGCCGCATCCGCCCCGAGCACCGCTGAAGCGGTCAAGCAGGTAGGGCCGCTGCCTTCGTTCGCGCCGCTGGTGAAGCAGCTTCGCCCGGTGGTGGTGAACATCAACTCCCGCATCAAGCCGCGCTCGAACCCGCGGGTGTCGCAGCGGCTGCCGCAGGGCCATCCGCGCCTGCGCCAGCAGCCCGTGCCGCCGGACGGCGACGACAACGACGACGACAGCGACTCGCAGGACCCGATGGAGCGGTTCTTCCGCTACTTCGGCCAGCCCTCGCCGAACGAGCAGGAGCGCCACGGCCTCGGCTCCGGCTTCCTGATCGGCGACGGGATGGTGCTCACCAACAACCACGTGGTCGAGGTGCAGGACGAGACGCGCCCCGGCCGCTACCGGCCGATGGACGAGATCAAGGTGATCACCGACGAGACCGCTCCGGGCGGGGCGCGCGAGTTCTCGGCCAAGGTGATCGGGAACGACCCGAAGAGCGACGTCGCGGTGCTGAAGATCGAGGGCAAGGACGTCGACAAGCTCAAGTACGCCGCGCTGGGTGATTCGGACGCGGTGGAGGTCGGCGACTACGTGCTGGCCATCGGCGAACCGTTCGGGCTCCAGGCCACCGTCACGTCCGGGATCATCAGCGCGAAGGAGAGGACGCAGTTCGGCGGTCCCTACTCCGATTACCTGCAGACCGACGCGTCCATCAACCCCGGCAACTCCGGCGGGCCGCTCTTCAACCTGAAGGGCGAGGTGGTGGGGATCAACGCCGCCATCATCAGCGGCGCGAACACCATCGGCTTCGCCATCCCCATCAACGTGGTGAAGCAGATCCTCCCGCAGCTCAAGCAGACCGGCCACGTCTCGCGCGGATTCCTCGGCGTGCAGCCGCAGGCCATCACCGCGGACATGGTCGACAATCTCGGGCTCAAGTCGACCAAGGGCGCGCTCCTGGCCGACGTGGTGAAGGACAGCCCCGCGGACAAGGCCGGCCTCAAGCCCGGCGATGTGGTGGTGGCCCTCAACGGGAAGCCGGTGACGGACAACAACCAGCTCACCCGCGACGTCGGCGTGATTCCTCCGGGCAACACCGTCAAGCTGGAGGTGGTCCGGGAAGGGAAGCCGCGCACCATCGAGGCGAAGCTGGCGGAGCGTCCCGACGAGCAGGAGACGACCGGCCGCAACCAGAAGCGCAGCGGCGAGGAGAAGGAGCAGGGTGACCTGCTCGGGCTCTCGGTGCAGGACCTCAACGCGCAGCTCGCCCGCAGGGCGCAGGTCGACGCCTCGACGCGCGGCGCGGTGATCGTCGACGTCGCGCAGGATTCGCCGGCGGCGGATGCGGGGCTCGAGCCCGGCGACGTGGTGGTCGAGGTCAACCGGCATGCGGTCGGGTCGGCCGCGGATTACCGGGCTGCCGTCAAGAGCGTGAAGAAGGGTGACACGGCCCTGCTCCGCGTGAAGCACGGCCAGTCCACGCAATACGTTCCGGTGCGGGTGAAGTAGCCGCGACGCGGCGCGCGAGGATCAGGCCACGGCCTTGCGCGCCGGATGCGGCCCGATGCGGGGCGGCATTCCGCGGAAGCGCGAAGGCGGAGGCGGCGATCGGCGCTCCTCCTGCCGCCGCTCCGGGGAGCGCCCCTCAGGGCTCTCCGGCGGGACCGGCTTCTGGTCCTGCGCCTTGTCGAACGGCGCCCAGGGCACCGCCGATCTGTTTCCCGGAGCCGAGTACCGATTGGTCGGGCCTGGGGGCGTCGCCGCAGGGAGCTGCGCCACCTGGATACCGTGCGAAGCGACCACCGCCTGGAGCAGCGCCAACGCGAGCGCCAAGGCGGCGAGTCCGGTGGTCAGCACCGCGCCCAGGTGGGCCTTCATGGTTCCAATCTAAGACGCTGGTGTGCGGGGCGCGACCGGCCGCGGCCCGCTTTCTTGACGGAGTGCGGGCCCGCACCTAGGGTGCAGCCATCCAGCCAAGCCGGAGCGTCGCGCGGATGTCCAGCCGGACCGACAAAGTACAGCCTGCGCTCAAGCCGCCCGCTCCGGTGGCGCGCTTCGACAAGGCATTTCCGGTCTTCCTGGAAGGCGACCGCGGTGTGTCGAGCGGCGTCGGCAGAAACATCACGGATGCCGGCATGTTCGTGGAGACGCGCGAGCCGTTCGCGCTGGGGACGCGGGTGAGGGTGACGTTCTCCTCGCCGCACGGCGCGGAGATGACGCTGGAGGGGGAAGTCCGGTACCAGTGCTTCATCAACTTCTCCCGCTCCGACTCGAGCCGCGCCGGGATGCGGGGCATCGGGCTGAAGTTCGTTTCTCCACAGTCTCCGCAAAAGGGCTCCCGCGGCGCAGTGCACTAGCTGGGCCTGGGCCACGCACCGCAGGTGCGGAAAGTCTCGCTCGAGACCGCGGTCAGTCGATGCGTCCCGAGCCTGGCGGAGACGCTGGACAGGATGGAGCCGAACACGAGGAGCGCGGCGAGCTTGAGGAGCTCGATCGCGGCGTCGCCGAGCTCGGCGGCGATCGCGCCCGCGGCGACAGGGCATGACTTCGCTGATCGCGGCCGTTGCGGAGCTCGAGGTCATTCGGTCCGAAATCACGGAAATGCCGGGCTCGCACCCGCCTCGCTCACTTTGCTTTCAATCGCTGCGCGATTCAAAGCCGCCTTCGCAGCGCTTCAGCACAGCGGACGAGCCGGCGCACGGCGCTTGCGCGGCGGGGTGGGTCTTGCCTAAGTGCGCCCGGACCACTGGAGGTCCACCCCGACTTTACGTCAATGGAGCGAACACATGTTGAATCGGCCACTCGAGTTGTTGGTTGAATGCTGTGCTTTGGCGGGAATCGTTTCGTATTCGTCGCCCGCGCTTGCCCAGGACAACGGACGGCACCAGGCGATCCCCTTCGAATTCGTGGGAAGGGCCGGAGATTGCGGGCCGGCATATCCGGAGGGAAGTCAGATCGTCACCTCCACGTGGCTGCACGGAATGGGATTGCCCGACAACGGAGGGCTCAATGCAAATGCCGACCCCACCGCGTTGAACGATAATCCCAACAAGCGCGACTCGCATGCCGGACTTCTCCTGAACAAGAACGGACCGACCGCCGACTGCTCCTCGGCGGGCGCACGCATCACCGGTGTGGAGCAGACCACCGTCTCGGCCACCTTTGCGCTGGGATTCGACTATCGCAATGGCACTCACTGCGGCGCCGGCGCTCCTCGCTTCAACGTCACGACCGAAGACGGGACGACCCATTTCCTCGGCTGCGCCGCCGGCACGAAGTCGCCGGCTCCGCAGGATCCGCTCCAATGGACGCGCGTCCGCTTCACCATCGCGCAGGCGCTTCCACCTCTCCTCCCGGGTGATCGTATCCGCAGTCTCGAGATCATCTTCGACGAAGGCACGGACGCTCCAGGCCTCGACGATCCCGCCGGGGTTGGCCTTGCCGTTCTCGACAACATCTTCGTCGACGGCGATCTGATCACGCGCGGTCCGGAGTCGTGCGGCGGGAATCCCGGCAACAACGGGAACGGTCACTGATCGAGGCTCACCGTGCCCTCCGGGCAGCCCACCCGCCGGGAGGGCCGGAACCGCTTCGCCTTTGATCTGCGCCGCATCCAGGCTGTCGACGCTGGCCACAGCCTGCGATTGCTCCCCGCGCGGCAGCTGATGCCCGGGATCCATGTCGTTCGGGACACCGCGCTCCCCGCGCCGCTCCTCACTCCTGAAGTCCACCCGTGATGGCTTCGCGGAGCACTCTGGCGCTGTTGTGCTCCTCGTCGCGCGCACCGTAGACGAGCGGAAACCGTCCTCGGGGCTGGCGGGCTCGTACGCGCGTTTGAGGCGGACGCTCACATCTGTGCCCGAGCCAAATCGGCGACGACTCGAATTTGGTGCGTGTCCCCGGTTTTGGCGCCGGCAGCAGTGCCACGAGGCAGGAGTGACCAGTACGGGACGGATGGACGGGCGTCCGGCTGGATGGCCGTCCGGCGATCTCGTACTGGGCGACCCGACACCGACGGGTGTTCGATTGGCCGCGCCGGCCCATCGGTTGGGGAGGGCAGCTCATGCCAGTGTGCCGACACCTCATTGCCGGCTTCTTGTCCATCAGCGCAGCAGCGTTCGCCGAGAATCAGGGAGGGCTTCTCCAGCGTGCGCAGCAGGGAAGCCTGCTGCCCCGCACGATCATCACACCCGGAGGAGTCAAGCTGACCCCGGGCGTGTCCGGGGGCATGCTTCACGGGCTCGAGCTGGGCGCGAGCCCTCGAAGCAACGCAGCCGCGGTGACGAGCTCGCGGTCGACGTCGGCGGGGCCGTCGAACAGCGCATTTCTCGGCCTCTCACGGGGCACGCTCGGGTGCGGAGCGCGGAACACGGACGGGAACGTGCGCGTGAACCAGGACTGCGGATTCCGTCCGCAGAACGAGACCAGCATCAAGGTCAACCCGAATGACTTCGACAACCTGATCGGGGGCATGAACGATTACCGCACCGGCGAGGGCTTCCAGGGCTTCGCCTTCTCCATCGACGGCGGCCGCTCCTGGGGCGATGGCCTCGTCCCGTTCACCAATCACCGGAACGATCCGCAGCCAGGGCACACCGTGCTCGGCGGACCGGGAACCTTCCACACCTACGAGGCGTATAGCGATCCGGGACTGGCCTGGGACTCGCAGGGGAATGCGTTCTTCAGCGCGGTCAACTTCGATCGCACCACGTTCGCGAGCGGCGTCTTCGTGACCATCTCGCCACAGGTGAAGGGGGCGTTCTACGCCGCGGTTCCCTCCACCGGCCCCCGGTTCATGGCGGCCGAGGACAACAATCCGTTCGTCGTCCATGACAAGCCGTTCGTGACCGCGGACTTCTATCCGGGCAGCAGGTTCCGCGACAACGTGTACGTCACCTGGACCGTGTTCGACGAGTCCTGCAAGGACGTGAACAACAATCCCGCGTACTGCAAGTCGCCGATCTACTTCTCGCGATCGAGCGATCACGCGACCACCTGGACACAACCGAAGCCGATCAGCGGCAACAACCCGGCGCTCTGCTTCTTCGGCGACTTCTTCGGGAATCCGGCGGACCTGCCCAACGATTGCAATTTCGATCAAGGGTCCGACCCCATCGTGCTGCCCAATGGAGACCTGGTGGTGACGTTCAACAACGGCAACACGCCCGCGGGAAATCCGAACGCGCAGCAACTGGCGGTCGTATCGCACGATGCGGGCGACACCTGGGTCGGCCCGTTCAAGGTCGGAGACGACGTGGTCGTGGGCGAGCCGCAATGCGCGGACGCGCCCGGCGAGTGCATCCCTGGAGCGGACATTCGCACCAACGATTTCCCCCGGATCGCGGTGAACCGGAAGGACGGGCACCTCTTCGTGGTCTGGCAGGATTACCGGACCGGTGAGTTCGACATCCACCTCTCCGCTTCGTATGACGGCGGCTACACCTGGAGGGAGGCCGCCGCGCCGGTCAATCCGGATCAGGGGAAGGATCACTACTTCCCGGCCGTGGACACCGTCTCGCCCTATCCAGCCGAGGAAGGTTACGAGCGTCATGACGGCCGCAAAGGCGACCTCGTCGTCGTGAGCTACTTCAGGACCGGTCGCGTCCCGGGAGAGAATGTCCCGTTGCACCTCTTCACCACCGCCGACCCCGGCGTCCGTGCCGAAAACACCGACTACGCGGTCGCGGCCGGTCAGGGCCTCGCCACTCCGTACGCGGCACGACGCGTCGCGCCTGAATCGCCACCGCCCAGCTTCATCGGGTTCAACGGAGATTACAGCGGCGTCGCCGTGGTCGGGACCGTCGCACACCCGATCTGGTCCGATGCGCGGAACCAGGCGCCGCCAGCGTTGAACGGGCCAGACTTCCAGGACGAAGACGTGTTCACGGACGCCGTCAGCATCCCCGTCGACGACGACCGGGGTCACTGAAAGCGCTTGCGCGTCCCCGGGCAGTTCCGCGCGCGGGGTCGCGTCCCAGGTCACCCTCATCCTTCGCCCGGCTCCTTCTGCGCAACCTTCCATCGCGCAGCATGGTCTTCCGTCGAGGTTCGGGCGGCTGCTTCCCGTCAGCGTTCGTGGCGGCCACCCTGTACCATGGCGATCTGCCAGGTATTGCCCCATCGGTCTTCGATCATGCCGCGGACGTCTCCGTATCCGGTGTCGAACGGCTCCTCGATCGCTCGAGCGCCTGCGTCGACGCCCCGTCGATGCGTCGCCCGGACGTCGTTGACGTAGACGTAGAGAAAGGCAGTCGCGACCGGGCGGGCACCCGCTTCGCTGACCATCACGACGGAATCTCCGATGCGGAGGATCGACGGGCGCACGTCGTCGAACTCTCCCTGCGCCTCGAACACGCTTTGCAGGAATGCAACCAGTCCCCGCGCATTCCGGACGATCAATCTCGGCGTGACGTTATGCCAGCCGGCGGGGAGCGGTACGGCGGCCGTGCGTCGCTTTGGCATGCGCTCCCCTGCGAAACGCTGGACACGATCCGCATTTGCGGAATGAAGATCCCTTTGATTGTATCGCTGACTCGCCCCGGGAGAGTCCGGTTTCCCAACTCACCGCTGGCACGTCCGACCGGAGCCGGAATGCGCAGCGCCGCGCCGGAAGCCCACCTTCCGTGACAATCCCTGCTCCGTGCCCACACCGCGCGCCCAGCGCACGCGCGGCGGCCCTGACATGCGGCCAGCCGTCGCTGCTACAGTCGAGCGATGGCGGCGATCGGATTCATCGAGCACAAAGGCAAGCGCGTCCTCCTCCTCGACTTCACCGCGATCCGTGACACGCAGCTTGCGTTGCAGCTGATCGCGCAGGCCCGTGCGACGGTCGCGGCGGAGCCGCAGCGCAAGGAGCTGCTCACGGTCACCGACGTGAAAGGGATGATCTACAACGACGAGATCAACCAGGCCTTCGTGGCCCTGGGCAAGAACAACGCGCCCTGGGTGCGCAAGAGCGCCGTCTGCAACACCAGCACGATCGGGCGCGTGATCACGCGGGCGAACAACGTGGCGACGGGCAGGAGCTTCGCGCTCTTCGACAGCCGCGCCGAGGCTCTCGACTGGGTGGTCACGGACGCCGCCGCCGTCGCGCCGCCGTAGCCGACGCGCGAGGCTGCTCCAGTCGGCCGGGAGCCGCAGCGCATCGCCCGCCGTGCGCGGATTCCCCTGCGTCGGTTCGGACTCCCTGCTCGAGTCGTTGCCGCAAGGGATCGAACTCTGCGCCTCCGGGCGCTCAGGCCGTGCGCTCGAACGGTGGCTGCGGGTAGTACTCGATCTGCTTTTGCACCTTGCGGGCGAAGTCTTCGCCCCAGAGCTGCCCGGTCAGCCAGAGCGCCATGTCGATGCCCGCCGACACTCCGGCGGCGGTGACGAGATTGCCGTCGTGGACGTAGCGGTCGTTCTCCAGCACGGTCACGTCGCCGCCGCGGTCGCGCAGGGACTGGACGAAGGCCCAGTGGGTGGTGACGCGCTTGCCGCGCGCGAACCCCGCCTCGTGCAGGAGCAGCGCGCCGGTGCATACGCTCGTCACCCACTGCGCCTGCGCTCCGGCGGCGCGGAGGAACTCGATCATCGCCGGGTTCTTCACTTCGCGGCGGGTGCCCGCGCCGCCGGGCACCAGCAGCACGTCGAGCCGCGGCGCCTGCGCGAACGTCAGGTCCGGCAACACCCTCATCAGCTTCGCGCACCGGATCGGCGCATCCCGCTCCGCGAGCAACACCAGGCGATCTCCCTGGTCGCGCAGCTTGCGCGCCATCCCGAACACTTCCCACGGACCGGCGAAGTCCAGCTCCTCCACGTCGTCGAACGCCACGATTCCGATGGTCGTCATCCGCTACTCCTGCTTCTCGTAGAGCGCCCAGCGTCCCTCGCGTGCCAGGAGCCGCCAGGCCGGACCCGGCATCGGTCTCGCGAAAGGGTCGACCAGCCCGTGCACCAGGACGTAGTCGTAATAGTAGCCATCCACGTCGTTCCGGAACGTGTTCGCGTGCCATTCCCAGCCGGCGGGATGCGGCGGCGGCGCGGTCTCGGGGCGGTAGCGCAGCGGCGACTGCGGCAGCTCGGCGAACGAGAAGGAGGCCACCCCGCCCATGCGTGCCCGGTAGTACGCCTGGAAATGCAGGAACGAGCTGAACTTCGCGTACCGCGAGTTCTGCTCGAAGATCATCCCGATCAGGCGCCGGCCGGGCCGGGCTCGGGCGAGCACCTGATCGAACGGCCCCACCTCGCGCTCGAACCCGGCGATGTTCGCCCAGGCGTTTCCCGCCGCGAACAGCGCCGTGGCCGCCGCGAGCAGCAGCGGGACCGCTCCGCGGAGCCGCCGCGCCGGGCGGAGGAGGGCGGGCGCGAGCAGCGCGAAGATGAGCGCGTAGCGCTCGTTCAGCTGCCACATCCAGCCGATGGAGATCGGGAACGCCAGATAGAGAAGCGCCGCCCAGCCGAGCCACACCGCGACCAGCCCGCGCCGCCAGGGATGCTCCTCGACCTCCCGGCGCTGCGGCCAGGCGAGAAGAGCGGCGGCGGCGAGCAGCGCGAGCAGGCACCACTCGTCTTCCGGGCCGCGCCAGATGTCGAGCAGCGCGTCGAAGACGTTGCGCAGCGAGGTCGCCGGCGCCTCCCAGAGGAGCGCCATCGGCTGGCGCCAACCGACCATCTGCGGGTGCGCGACGGGACTGTTCAGCAGCCAGAGCACCGAGAGCACCGCGACCGGCGCTGCCCAGAGAAGCTTGCGCGGCCATTCGCGCAAGGGCGCGAGGCGAGGCAAGCCGACCGAGGCCAGCGCGGCCGCGGGGGCGAAGAAGACGAAGGCGGAGAGGTGCAGATAGAAGAGCGCGACTGCCGCCGCCGCCAGCGTCCAGAGGATCCGCCGCGACGGCGACTCCGCCTCGCGGAGGGCGAGCGCGAGCGCCCAGAGCAAAAGCGGCATCGCGGCGACGTAGTTGAAGAACCCGATCAAGAGCGCCTGGCTCCAGAACAGCGTGCACCCGAACAGCGCGAGCCGGGTGTCCTGGCGCAGCGCCCGCAAGAGCGATCGCAGCGAGTAGGGAAAGGCGACGGCGATGATCGAGAGCAGGACGAGGTTGGCCCGCTCCGCGGTTCCGAAGGGGAAGGCGAGGGCCGCGCCGGCGAGGTAGTAGAGCAGGTACTGCGTCTGCCCGAGCGCGAGCGTGAAGTACTCCTGCGACTTCCACGCCGGATCCCACCAGTGCCGCAGGGTGCCGATGGCGCTGGCGTGCTGGGGCAGATCGGTGAAGGGAAGGTGAGCGGCGGACCAGAGCGGAACCACCGTCGCCAGAGCGCAGGCGCGGAGCAGCCAGGTCCAGAGCGGGTGGTCTTCCTCGGTCCAGTGCAAGAGCGCCGACTTTAATCTACTTTGCCCGCGTGAAGCTCCGCCTCTCTCTCCTCGCGTTCGCGCTGATCGCCTGCAAGGGGCCGACGCGCGCTCCGTTCACCTGGCCGAAGAACGTGGAGGACGTGCGCGCCTGGCTCCTCGTGTACGTGCCCGAGGGCCGCGACATCGAGGGCGCGCGGCAATGGATGCACGAGCACGGCTTCGCCTGCGAGGCGCCGCTCGCCTCCGCCACGGAGGCCCACGCCCACGTCTGCCGCGCCGAACCAGGCGCCCCCGCCGACGCCGGCTGGCGCGGATGGACGGTCGTCCTGTACGAGCGCAGCGGCCGCCTCGCCGACGTCTCCGCCCGCTGATTCGGGGACACGTACGAAATTCATCTCTGCGCTACTGCGAGAACCCTTCCAGCTGGTAGTGCGCCTCGATGCGCTTGAGCGCGAGCACCATCGCCGCGGTGCGCATGTCGACTTCCTTCCCGATCGCATACCGCGAGCTGTTGTGCGTCGCCGTCCGGCGCGGCGTGTTCCGGGCGATGTCCCGGATGATCCGGTAGTTCGACTTGATCGCCTGCTCGAGACGGCCGTTCACCTCCGTCTCGCTCCAGTGCTCCATGCGCTTGTTCTGGATCCACTCGTAATAGCTGACGGTCACGCCGCCGGCGTTGCCGATGATGTCCGGGATCAGCTCGATGCCGCGCTTCGCCAGCACCCGGTCGCCCTCGGGGGTGGTGGGCCCGTTCGCGCCTTCCGCCACCAGCTTGCACTTCAGCCGCTCGGCGACCGGACCGGTGATCTCCCCGCCCAGCGCCGCCGGGATGAAGATGTCGCAATCCACGTCGAAGAGGTCGTTCTTGGAGATCTGCTGCGCCTTCGGGTACCCCGCGACCGTCCGGCGCATGTTGCGCGGGTTCTCGTAGACGTAGGAGATGAGATCGTTCACGTCGATGCCGTTGGGATTGAAGATGGTGCCGAAGGCATCGTTCACCGCCAGGAGCTTGGCGCCCAGCCCGCAGAGGATCTCCGCGGCGTTGGAGCCCACGTTCCCGAATCCCTGCAGCGCGATCCGGCTCCCCGCCGGCGTGGCGCCGCGATCCGCGAACCACTCCTGGATGCAGTACGCGAGTCCCTGGCCCGTCGCCTTCACCCGGCCCTCGGAGCCGCCGATCCGGGTGTCCTTCCCGGTGACCACTCCGCGCAGCTTGTGCCGCTCGCGCTCGCCGTCCGTGTATTGGCGGAGCAAGAGCCCCATGATGGTGCCGTCCGTGCCGACGTCGGGCGCGGGGATGTCGAGATCCGGCCCGATCAGCGGCTTCAGCTTGTACATGTAGCGGAGCGTCAGCGCTTCCAGCTCCTCCGAGCTGAGGCTCTTCGGATCGACCTTGATGCCGCCCTTTCCCCCGCCGAAGGGGACGTCGGAGATGGCCGTCTTCCAGGTCATCTCCGCCGCCAGCACCTTGAAGAGGTCGAGGGAGACGTCCTGGTGGAAGCGGATGCCGCCCTTGTACGGGCCCCGCGCCTGGTTGTGCTGCACGCGGTACGCCTTGAACCGCTCCGGCCGGCCCGGCACCACCTTGTACAGACCCTTGCCCTTCAGCCGGAGCACCCCGTCGCGCATGGCGACGTTCGCGCCGATCAGCGCGCGCCGCTTGAAGACGAAGCTGCCGTCGAGCAGCGGCTCGAGCCCGTCCGGCAACAGCTCGCTGTCGGGCAGGTCCTTGAACCGGTCGCCGTCCTGGGTGAGGGGCGAGAGCCGGGTGTGCAGCTTCACGGTGACGTAGAAGATGTGCTCGTAATCCGGCTCCTCCAGCTCCATCCGGACGCGGCGGTCGAGACCGATCAGGTCTGCCGCCCGATGGAACACCTCCATCGCCTCCGTATAGATGGTGGAGCGCGGCTCGCTGGGGACCACTCTGGCAGCCAAATCTTCCTCCGATCCGGCGGCGTGCGCTCGCTTCCGCGCAGACGCCGAGGGGCGCGCGTTTCTAGGGGCGTTTCCACCCATTGTCAATGTACCGCTTCACTTGCTCCCGAAGGCGCGCAGATACGGCACCAGCGCCTGGATCTCCTCCGCCGAGAGCTTGTCCTTGAACGCCGGCATCTTCTTCTTCGGGATGCCGTTCGTGATGGCGGAGACGATCTCCTCGTCGGTGGTGTGCTTCTGCCAGCGCGGGCGGGTGAAATCCTTCGCCTTCAGCTCACGGCCTTTCTTCGTCTGCGCCTTGCCGTCCTCGCCATGGCAGGCGATGCAGCGCTCTTCCCAGATCTGCTGGGGCGTGCGAACGCCGGCGACGGGAGCGGGCGATGGAGTGGGCACCTGCGCGACCAATGCGAGGACGATTGCGATCATCGGGCCTCCTCTCCGCGGCGGAGCGCCCGCGCGACCTCGTCGCGCAAGGCTTCCCGGGCGTGTGCGGGCGCCGCGATCTCCGCCTCGCCGGCCAGGGACAAGGCGAGCTGGACGGCGTAGCCGGTTCCGGCGCTCTCGATGGAGACGTCGACGCGCCCGTCTTCCAGCTGCCGCGCCCGCGAACCGTACCGCTGCAGGGCCCAGGCGCCTGCGGCTTGCGAGAAGCGCAGCGTGACCGCCTCCTCGCGCCCGCTGGGAAAGAAGAGCTGCTCGCGCTCGAAGCGCGCCGGGTCCAGCGGACCGGGATCGGGGAAGCTGCGTCCCGTCTCGCGGACCGAGAGGATCCGATCGAGGCGGAAGGTGCGCTCGGCGCCCCGGCCCAGGTCGTGGCCGATGGCGTACCAGACCCCGCCGTGATCGATCACGCCGTGCGGCTGGAAGATGCGCTCGCCGACCGCGCCCCGGCCTTCCTTGTCGTAGTCCAGCGCCACTTCGCGGTGCCGTTCGGCAGCCGCGCGCAACCGGGCGAGCGTGAGTCCGGCGCCGCTCGGCGTCGGCGTCGCCATCGCCACCCGTCCTGCGAGCTGCGCGTAGAGGCGGCGCGCCTGGGCCGGCAGCGTTTCCGTCAGTTTCGCCAGCCCCGACGTGACCGCCGGGTCCGCCGGAGCGACCTCCTGCGCGGCGGAGGCGAGGGCGAGCGCCTCGAGCGGCGTGAGCTGGGGTGGACGCGAAAAGCTCTGGTCCAGGCTGACGGAGACGCGCTCGCGCTCGTCGACGCAGATGTCGATCAGATCGTCGGGCGAGAAGGGAGGGCGGCCCACCAGCGCGAGCAGGTCGATGTCCTCGCGCAGCTCTTCCGGGGACAGGCCCAGCTCTCCGGCGAGATCGGCGAGCCGGATCCCGGGGCGGCGGCGCGCGGCAGGCACGATCAGGAGCAGGCGCCTCAGGCGTTCGCGCTTTCCTTCTTCTGCCGCATCGGGCTGCGGCCGCGCGTGCGCGCTGGCCGCGGGCGCCGCGATCGGCTCCGCAGGAGGATGAACCGGCTGGTCCACCCGCTCGCGGATTCGCAGCAGCGCGCCGCGCACCTTCTCCCGGGCGGCGGCGGGCGACTCGATCCAGACGCGGTCGCCCAGGGAGAGGATCTGCGGGACGAGCCCGTCGAGATTGGTGACGGTGAGGTTTCCCGCCGGGGCGTCGAAGAGGCGCTCGGCGATCGCCTCGCTGCCGGGGGCGAAGCGCAGGCGAACTTCCTCCGGCGGATGATGCGCCCATTGCCAGGGCTTGCTCGAGCGGCCCGCGGCCGTTCCCGCGTCGAAGTCGGCGGGCGGGTCGAAGTCCGGCGTGTTGGGCTTCGCCGGGTTCAGGGTGACGGACTCGATCCGGTCTACGAGGAAGACGCGCTGATCGGTGCGCAGGTGGCAGAACCCGACCAGCCGCCAGGCGCCGCCCCGGAAGCCCAGGCCCCAGGGATCGACGTCGCGCTCGGTGCGCGCCCCGGGCTTGCCGTCGAAGGCCGGAGGAGCCTGGTACACGATGTGGACGCGCTTGCGGCGGGCGACGGCTTCGCCGAGAGCCCGCAGCTTGCCGGCGCGCTGCGGATCTCCCGGGCGCACCACCAGCAGCCGCCGCGCCGCGGCGCTGCCCACGGCCTGCGTATCGCCGGCGAGGGAGATCTTGCGCAGCGCGTGCCGGAGATCCTGCGCGAAGGGGAAGTCGCGCGTCGCCAGCGCCGCTGCTCCGGCCGCATACAGCGCGGCAGCTTCCTCGGGCATCAGCTTCGGGTCGGGGAGGAAATACGACTTGCGATCGATGCGGTAGCCGCCGAGGTCCCGCTCGTCGACGCGGTCGGGATCGACGTACTCGATGGGGACTCCGAGCTCCAGGAGGTCGGCCTTGTCGCGCTCGAGCTTGCGCTCCGCCGCGTCCCGCGAGCCGCCATAGTCCTCCGGGAACAGCTCGCGCAGGTCGGCAAACGAGACCGGCTCACGCGCATCGAGCAGGAGCGCGACCAGGTCGAGCAGGCGCTCCGTCTTTTCCATCAGCTCGACGCGGCGTCCAGCGCCCACTGGATGGCTGCCACGTTGCCGGCCGGGATCTCCACCTTCTTTCCGGAGAGCGGCCCATCCTCGGTCCCCACCACCATGTAGCTGTCGCCTTCCCTGTCGATGCGCTGGATGCCGGGCCCCACCTGGATCACCGAGATGTTCGGATGGACCGGGTAGCGCAGGTAGAGGATCTCGATCGACGCGGGCACGCGGGCCTCCGGTGCGGTGGGCGTTTCGTATCCTTCCCGGGAAGGGCCGGTCAAGCAGGGGGCGCTGGAAAATTCCGGTCCGGTATGCTTAATGCACGCCCGACCGAGGACTGCCCAG
>DASREU010000169.1:0-9211 GCA_035651935.1 Myxococcales bacterium
GCGCCTCTTCGGCCTGCGCAACCACGTCTGGCTCGAGCTGCCCGGGCCGCGCATCCAGGGAGAGCTGGAGCCCGATCGGGAGGAGCCGGGACGCGTCTCCGCCGTGCAGTACGTGCGATTCAAGGTGCCCGATGCGCAGGCTCTCTTGCGCGGACCCGCTTTCCTGGTGATCGATCATCCGGCCTATCCACATCGCGCCGAGGTGCCGGAAGCGGCGCGGCGCTCGCTCGCCCGGGACCTGTCTTGAAGAAGCAGAAAGACGAAGTGGAGAGTTTCGCGCAGTACTGCCGGTCGCACGGGCTCTCCGTGACGCACCAGCGCTTGGCGATCTTCGAAGCGCTCGCCACCTCGCGCGAGCACCCGAGCGCCGAGCAGCTCCACCGCGCCGTGCAGCGCCGCATCCCCACGCTCTCGCTGGCGACGGTCTACAAGAACCTGGAAGCGCTCAAGGCCATCGGCGCGGTGGCCGACGTGAACCCGCTCCACGAGCAGGGCCGGTACGAGGCGGCGCTGCCGGGGACCGGCGCGGGGCATCCCCACCACCACCTGGTGTGCGTCTCCTGCAAGAAGGTGCGCGACCTGCACGACAGCGAGCTCGATCGGCTCCGGGTGCGCGATGCGCAGGGCTTCGACGTCCGCGCCGTCCGGGTGCAGGCCGAAGGGCTTTGCCCCGAATGCCAGGCGAAGACCCGGCCGCGGGCGTAGCGGGTCCAGGTGATCCCAACCCGGCCGGTGCGTTATCCTCCCGCTGTGAGCGTGATCTGCCAGGACTCCGTCGGGCGCTGCAGCTTCATCGACGTGCTGGAGGAAGCGGTGCTCGTCCACCGTCCCGTGGCGGTGGCCCTGCGCGGCGGCGAGCGCTTCATCGACGTCGTCACCGACGTGGTCACCGAGAACCACGAAGACTACGCCGTCTTCCGCACCCACGACCGCGTCGCGGTGACGGACATCGCCGCAGCCACCCGCTGCGACCCGCACCATCGGTAGCCGACGATAATTTCCTGTGCACCGGGGGCCGGTTGCTGGCAGGATCGGCCCCTCCGGATGGAACCAGCCGTGCTCGCAAAACCTCCCGCCCCGGAACTGCCGCTCGGGATAGAGGGGTTTCGATACGCCGATCTCCACGATGCGCGGCGCCTCGCCGACCTGACCTTCGCGTTCGACGGGTTCCTTCGCGCGGCCGATGCCGCGCTCTTCTCGCGCTACGCCGCGCACCGCGACGGCAGCGCGGCCTTGCGAGGTCCCGACGAGAGCGAGCTCTTGCTGGAGGTCGGCGCGCACGTCTCCCGGTTCGTCGCCCGGCTGTTCGGGGTGGAGAAGGAGATGGCGCGGCTTCGCGAGGCCGCGGGGCGCGACGGCCCGCTCTTCCGGGTGAAGCGCGACTTCATCCAGCGCCGGGTGTTCAAGAAGGGCGCGAAGGACCGCCCGCACGCGGGCGACTTCGCCGCGCTCGACGCGCGGGTCGCGCCCCTGCTCGGCGCCGCCGCCCGGCGCGACCCGCGCGCCTCGCTGGCGAAGGACGACGCGGAGCTGCTGGTCGCCGTGGTGATCGACACCCTGCTCTCGGCGGAGCGCGCGGTTCCCGCCTCGCAGGAGTTCTTCGCCTGGCGCGATCTCTGCGGCGCCTTCGAGCGCGGGCTCGCGGACGCGGGCCGCCCCGGCACGGAATACGCCAGCGCGGACGCAGCCGTGGCGACCGCCCTGCTCGACCTCTTCGACCGCTGGCTCTACGCGCTCTCCCTCCAGCCGCACCGCCCCGACTGGGTGCTCCTGCGCCTGCCGCACGCGCTCGACTTCCAGCAGCTGGTCCCGCTCAAACGCCCGCGCTCCGACCGCCCGGAGCTTCTCGCCGGGCACGAGGAGCACCAGCGACGGCGCGATGGCTTCCGCCTCACCGATCCGCGGATGTCCGCGCGCGAGGTGCGCAGCGAGATCGACTACTGCATCTACTGCCACGAGCGCGAGAAGGACTCCTGCGCCAGCGGGATCCCGGAAAAGGACTCCGCACGCTTCAGGAAGAATCCCTTGGGCACGCCGCTCACCGGCTGCCCCCTCGAGGAGCGTATCTCGGAGATGCACACCGCGGCGCGCGAGGGCGATGCGCTCTCCGCGCTCGCCCTGGTCTGCATCGACAACCCGATGGCCCCGGGCACCGGCCACCGGATCTGCAACGACTGCATGAAGGCGTGCATCTACCAGAAGCAGGATCCGGTCAACATCCCGCAGATCGAGACGCGCGTTCTCAGCGACGTGCTCCGCGTGCGCTGGGGATTCGAGATCTGGAGCCTGCTCACCCGCTGGAACCCGCTGCGGTTCGAACGGCAGCATCCGCGCCCCTACGCGGGCGTCGACGTGCTGGTCGTGGGGATGGGCCCGGCCGGATACACGCTGGCGCATCATCTGCTCAACGAAGGCTTCGGCGTGGTCGGGATCGACGGCCTGAAGATCGAGCCCATCGCCGCGCAGACCCTGGCGGCGCCGATCGAGCGGTTCGACGACGTCTTCGGAAAGCCGCTCGACGAGCGGATCACCTCCGGCTTCGGCGGCGTCTCCGAGTACGGGATCACCGTGCGCTGGGACAAGTCGTTCCTCGACGTGCTGCACCTGAACCTCGCCCGGCGGCCGCACTTCCGCCTCTACGGGGGCACGCGGTTCGGCGGCACCATCACGCTCGAGGACGCATTCGAGCGCTACGGGTTCCACCACGTGGCGCTCGCGGCCGGCGCGGGCAAGCCGACCATCATCGGGCTGAAGAACAACCTGATCCGCGGCGTGCGCAAGGCGAGCGATTTCCTCATGGCCCTGCAGCTGACCGGCGCCTTCAAGAAGGGCTCCCTGGCGAATCTTCAAGTGCGCCTGCCCGCGGTGGTGATCGGCGGCGGGCTGACGGCCATCGACGCGGCCACCGAGCTCGCCGCGTACTACCCGATCCAGGTGGAGAAGCTGCTCGAGCGGCATGAGACGCTCTGCGAATCCGGCGGCGAGGAGATGGTGTTCTCGGTGCTCGATCCCGAGGAGCGCAAGGTCTACGTCGAAGCCCTGGAGCACGGCCGGGCGATCCGCGGCGAGCGCGAGCGGGCGAGGGCAGCCGGCGAGGCGCCGAGGTTCGCCAGGCTGGTGCAGGAGTGGGGTGGCGTCACCATCGCCTACCGCAAGACCCTGAACGATTCGCCCGCCTACCGGCTGAACCACGAAGAGGTGATCAAGGCGCTCGAGGAAGGGATCTCCTTCGCCGAAGGGCTCTCGCCGGTGGAAGCGGTTCCCGACAGCTACGGCGCAGTCCAGGCGGTGAAGTTCTCGCTGCGCGGCGGCGGCGAGCTCACCCTGCCCGCGCGGACCGTCTGCGTCGCCGCGGGCACGAGCCCGAACACCACGGCGGAGAAGGAGGCGCCCGGACACTTCGAGGTGGATCCGGAGCACGCCTCGTTCCGCTGCTTCCGCCTGGAGAACGGGAAGCTGGTGCCGGCCGAGGTGAGCGACGATCTCACGGGCGAGATCGGCTTCTTCACCAGCTACTCGAAGGACGGGCGGCTGGTCAGCTTCTTCGGCGACAACCATCCCGTGTACGCCGGGAGCGTGGTGAAGGCGATGGCCTCGGCGAAGGACGGCTACCCGCACATCGCCCGGCTCTTCCAGCGCGAGCTGGCGGAGGCCGACGGCAGCGCCGCGCCGCGGTGGGAAGCGCTCGCGGCGCGCCTCGACGAGGAGCTGCAGCCGCGCGTCCACGAAGTGAAGCGGCTCACGCCCACCATCGTGGAGGTGGTGGTCCGGGCGCCGGCGGCCGCGCGCGGGTTTCGTCCCGGCCAGTTCTATCGGCTGCAGGACTACGAGACGCTCGCGCCCGAGGTGCTCGGCACCCGCCTGCAGATGGAGGGGCTCGCGCTGACCGGCGCCTGGGTGGATCCCGCGCAAGGCCTGCTCTCGCTGATCGTCCTGGAGATGGGATCTTCCTCACGCCTGGTGGCGGCGCTGCGGCCCGGCGAGCCGGTGGTGGTGATGGGTCCGACCGGCGCGCCTTCCACCATTCCCAAGGGCGAAGACGTGGTCCTCTGCGGCGGAGGGCTGGGGAACGCGGTGCTCTTCAGCATCTCCAGGGCGCTGCGGGCGAACGGCTGCCGGGTGGTCTACTTCGCCGGCTACAAGCACGCGCAGGACCTCTTCAAGCGCGACGAGATCGAGGAAGCCACGGACCTGGTGGTCTGGTCCGTGGACAAGGGGAGCAAGCCTCCGCAACCCCGAAGGCCCCAGGACCGCGCGTTTTCCGGGAACATGGTGGAGGCGATGATCGCCTACGCGACCGGCGCCCTGGGACCGCCGCCGATCCCGTTCAGCAACGTGCGCCGTCTGATCGCCATCGGCTCCGATCGGATGATGGCGGCGGTCGGGAAGGCGCGCCACAACGAGCTGCGCGCGCTGCTTCCCGCGGACCACGTGGGCATCGCGTCGATCAACTCCCCGATGCAATGCATGATGAAGGAGATCTGCGCGCAGTGCCTCTGCAAGCACCGCGACCCGCAGACCGGCAAGGAGACCTTCGTCTTCTCCTGCTTCGATCAGGACCAGCCGATGGACGTGATGGACTGGGACCACCTGCGCACCCGGCTGCGCGGGAACTCGCTGCAGGAGAAGCTCTCGGCGCTGTGGCTGGAGTATCTGCTCGGGCACGCGGACTTGCCGCGGGTGTAACGAAAGCGGCTGCTGCGGGGCTTAGGCCATCGCCACTTGCTGGCCCTGCCGCTTTGCCTTCACGTCGACGCCGTGTCCGTCGCTGAACACCACGATGGCGCGGGTCCAGGGTCCGGCGGCGCGGGTGGTGGGGTGCGCCTCCACGGCGCGATTGACCAGCGTGAAGATCGCGTCGCAGGCTCCGCAGACGCGGTAGTCCTCGGCGGGGATGAGCGGATATGGCTTGGCCATCCCGGGCGCGAACACCAGGATCACCGACACGGGGGCGGTGAATTCGCCGACCTTGCGGCAGACGCCGCAAGTGAGTGGCTCCGTGCTCTCGTCGTCGTCGACTTCCGACATTGTCCACCCATCCCTGCGCCCGGCGGCGCCCTCTGAAGACCATAACCATTCCCTGCTGAGAGTGCCGGTTTTCTCCCTCTGGTGTGTCGCAAGATGTGTGCCTCACCGGCAAGGCGCAGTGCGCAAGGCCGGATGCCGGCTTGAAGTTCCGCCGGATCCATGACACCCCGCCGGTTACAAAGCCGTCCACCGCATGGCCATGCTGCTGCCAAAGCCGGAGCTCCTCGCACCCGCCGGCGACGAGGAGAGCCTGAACGCCGCCGTCGCGGCGGGCGCCGACGCCGTGTATTTCGGCCTGCGCGGCGGCTTCAATGCCCGGGCCCGGGCGGACAACTTCGCAGCGGCCGATCTCCCGCGGATCCTCGACTTCCTCCACAGCAAGGGCGTGCAGGGCTTCGTCACCTTCAACACCCTCGTCTTCGACCGCGAGCTGGGCGTGGCCGAACAGGCGCTGGCGGACATCGCCCGGGCCGGCGCCGACGCGATCCTCGTCCAGGATCTCGGGATCGCCCGCCTCGCGCACGAGGTCTGCCCGGCGCTTCCGCTGCATGCTTCGACGCAGATGACCATCTCTTCGCCCGAAGCGGCGCGGATCGCGCAGTCGCTCGGGATCCGCCGCGTGGTCCTCCCGCGCGAGCTCTCCCTCGCGGAGATCCGCGCCTTCGCCGCGGCGACCGATCTGGAGCTGGAGTGCTTCGTCCACGGCGCGCTGTGCGTGAGCTGGAGCGGCCAGTGCCTGACCAGCGAGGCGCTGCAGCATCGGAGCGCGAACCGCGGCCAGTGCGCGCAGAGCTGCCGGATGCCGTACGACCTGATCGTCGACGGGCGGGTGCAGGCGGCGCGCGCCGACGAGCACCTGAAATACCTGCTCTCCCCCACCGATCTGGCGGCGTGGGACCTCCTCCCCGAGCTGCTCGATGCCGGCGTCTCCTGCTTCAAGATCGAAGGCCGGATGAAGGGGCCCGAGTACGTGGCCAACGCGGTGGACAAGTACCGCCGGGCGCTGGACGCCGCGATCGAGCGGCGGCCGCAGCCGCTCTCGCGCCAGGACGAGGAGGAGCTCCGCTACAGCTTCTCGCGGGGCTTCTCGCACGGGTTCTTCGAAGGCTCCGACCACCAGAAGCTGGTGCACGGGCTCTACCCGGGACATCGCGGCGTGCTGGTGGGCCGCGTCGAGGAGGTCCATGCGCGCGCGCGGCACGTCGTGGTCCGGGCCGAGGCCGACGCGCCTGCGCTCAAGCCCGGCGATCGGATCCTCTTCGACCAGGGCAAGCCCGAGGACGACGAACCTCGCGGCGGCCTTCACGCCTGCGACACGGTTGCGCCGGGTGTGCTGAAGCTCGTCTTCGGCGGCCCGGAACAGACCACTCTCGACCTGCGCCTCGTCAAGGCCGGCGACGTGGTGTGGAAGGCGAAGGACGCGGAGGTGACGCGCAAGATGAAGCGGATCGCCGCGCAGGAGCGCAAGCTCGGCGTCACGCTCGTCGTCCGGGGCGCCGCCGGCGTGCCGCTCACGGCAGACGCGACCGACGACCTCGGCCGCACCGCACACGTGCGGAGCGCGATGCCGCTGGAGACGGCGCGCGGCAATCCGCTGCACGAGGGGCTCGTCCGCGAAAAGCTGTGCGCGTTCGGAGAGACCGGGTTCGAGCTGCGCCGCCTGCAGCTCGACCTCGAGGGCGCGCTGGCCTTGCCGCCGTCCGAGCTGAAGCGGATGCGCCGCGCGCTCACCGGCGCGCTGGCGGCAAGCGCCCCGGAGCGCGAGCCGCGGCAGGTGCGCACCGGCCACGCGCTCGAGAGCGTCGTGCCCGGGCTCGCCGGGCCGCCGGTTGCGGGAGCTCCGAAGCTCGTCCCGCTGCTGCGCACGCTCGAGCAGGTGGAGGCCGCTCTCGCCCTCGGCTTCGACGAGCTGCAGCTCGACTTCATGGAGCTCGTCGGCCTCGGCGTCGCGGTCGAAAAGGCCCGGGCGGCGGGAGCGAGGGTGATCGTGGCGACGCCGCGGGTGCAGAAGCCCGGCGAGGAGGGCTATGACCGGCGCTTCGAGCGGTTGCGGCCGGACGGCATCCTCGCCCGCCATCTCGGGGCGGTGGAACACTTCCGCCGCAATCCGCACGCGGAGACGGTGCACGGCGACTTCTCTCTGAACGCCACCAACGCGCTCACCGCGCGCACGCTCTTGTCGCTCGGGCTCGCGACGCTCACGCCCGCGTACGATCTGGATCTCGCGCAGCTCCTCGATCTGGCGGCTGGCGTTCCCGCGGGCCTTCTGGAGGTCACCGTCCACCAGCACTTGCCGCTCTTCCACAACGAGCATTGCGTGTACTCACACGTGCTGTCGAATGGCCGCGACTTCCGCGACTGCGGGCGGCCCTGCGAGCAGCACCTCTTGCAGCTCCGCGATGGCCTGGGGATGGAGCATCCGATCATCGTCGACGTCGGCTGCCGGAACACGGTGTTCAACGCGCGGGCGCAGAGCGCCGCGGCCTGCCTGCCGCAGCTCCTCGCCAAGGGCGTCCGCCGCTTCCGCGTCGAGCTGGTGCGCGAGAACGCCGCCGAGACCCGCCGGGTGCTGCGCGCGTACGCGGATCTCCTGGCCGGGACGCGGAGCGGCCGCCAGGTGATCGCGGACGTGGGCGCGCTCGAGAAATACGGCGTCTCCGCCGGCACGCTGGCCGTCGTCACCCAGCCGCACGCCTGAACATGCGGCGCTACGATGCAGCGATCTTCGATCTGCTCACCGCGCTGATCGACTCGTGGTCGCTGTTCAATGCGATCGCGGGCGGCGAGGAGCGCGGCCTCGAGTGGCGCAAGGCGTACCTGAAGCGCATGTATGCGACCGGAGCCTATGTCCCGTTCACCGGGGTCGTCGAGCAGTCGGCGCGCGACGTCGGCCTGCCCCCGGCAACCGCCCGCGACCTGATCTCCCGCTGGGGCGAGCTGCAGCCGTGGCCGGAGGCGCGCGAGGTGCTCTCCTCCCTGCGGGTGCCGCTGGGAGTGGTCACGAACTGCTCGGAAGAGCTGGGCGCCCGCGCCGCGGCGCTGATCGGCGTTCCCTTTGCGACCGTCGCCACGGCGGAACGCGCCGGCTTCTACAAGCCCGACCCCCGCACGTACCAGCTCGCGCTGGCGGGCATCGGCGTCGCTCCGGAGCGCACGCTGTTCGTCGCGGGCTCCGCCGGAGACGTGCCCGGCGCGAGCGCCGCGGGTCTCGACGTGTATTGGCACAACCGCCGTGGACTGCCGCTGCCGGCCGGTGCGCCGCGCCCGCTGGCTGAAGAGCGCTCGCTGCGCCCTTTGCTCCGCTTCTTCGAGGGCTGACGTCTTCCCGCGGGTGCGGTTGCGAATCGCGCGCGAAAGTCCCTAGTGTCCGCCGCGGAACGGAGCGTGCACATGGCGAAGCACCGCATCGCAGTCATCCCGGGCGACGGGATCGGCAACGAGGTCGTTCCCGAGGGCATCCGCGTGCTGGAAGCCGCGGGACGCAAGTACGGGGTCGAGTTCGAGTGGCGCCAGTTCCCCTGGAGCTGCGCGTGGTACCAGAAGCACGGGCGGATGATGCCCGAGGACGGCATCGCGCAGATCCGCGGCGACGACGCCATCTACCTGGGCGCGGTCGGGTTCCCCGGAGTCCCGGATCACGTGTCGCTCTGGGGCCTGCTCATCCCCATCCGCAGGGAATTCCGGCAGTACGCGAACGTCCGGCCGGTCCGCCTGATGGAAGGCGTTCCATCGCCCTTGCGCGACCGCAAGCCCGGCGACATCGACTTCTGGGTGGTGCGCGAGAACAACGAGGGCGAGTACTCGTCGATCGGCGGCCGGATGTTCGAGGGGACCGACAGCGAGATGGTGATCCAGGAGACGGTGTTCACCCGCAAGGGCGTGGACCGCATTCTCAAGTACGCCTTCGAGCTGGCGAAGCGCCGCCCGAAGAAGCACCTGACCTCGGCGACGAAGTCGAACGGCATTGCGATCACGATGCCCTACTGGGATGAGCGGGTGCGGGCGATGGCGGCGCAGTTTCCGGACGTGCGCGTGGATCAGTACCACATCGACATCCTGGCGGCGCATTTCGTCCTGCATCCGGACTGGTTCGACGTGGTGGTCGGCTCCAATCTGTTCGGCGACATCCTGTCCGACCTCGGGCCCGCCTGCACCGGCACCATCGGCATCGCACCGTCGGCCA
>DASREU010000170.1:0-5112 GCA_035651935.1 Myxococcales bacterium
GAGTGCACGATCAACGGGGTCGGCGAGCGCGCCGGCAACTGCTCGCTGGAAGAAGTGGTGATGGCGCTGCGCACCCGCCATGACTTCTTCGGCCTGCAGACCGGGATCCGCACCCAGCAGCTCTGCTCGGCCTCGCGGGTGGTGGCCGGAGCGACGGGCTTCCACGTGGCGCGGAACAAGGCGGTCGTCGGACAGAACGCCTTCGCGCACGAATCGGGGATCCACCAGCACGGGATGATCTCGCACGCGCTCACCTACGAGGTGATGCGGCCGGAGGACGTGGGCTTCAAGAGCACCAACCTGGTCCTCGGCAAGCACAGCGGACGCCACGCGCTCACCGTGCGCCTGAAGGCGCTCGGATATCAGCTGGAGCAGGCGCAGATCGACCAGGTGTTCGAGGAGCTGAAGCGCCTGGCGGACAAGAAGAAGGAGATCTACGACGGCGACCTCGACGCGCTCCTGGTCGGCCTCTTCCACAACGGGACCTCGCGGCGCTGGGAGCTGGCCAGCCTGAACGCGGTGAGCGGAACCGGGACCCCTCCCACGGCGGCGGTCTCGCTGCTCTCCCGCGACGGGCGCAAGCTCGACGAGGCCGCCACCGGCGACGGTCCGGTGGACGCGGTGTTCAAGTGCATCGAGCGGATCACCGGCATCAAGGCCCGGCTGCGCGACTTCAACATCGCGAGCGTCAGCGCCGGCGAGGATGCGCAGGGCGAAGTGGTGGTGGTGGTGGAGCACGAAGGGCGCACGTACCGCGGGCGCGGGTTGAACACCGACATCGTGCTCGCCAGCGCGGAAGCGTACCTGGAGGTGGTGAACCGCATCGCCGCCGGCCGCCTGCAGCACAAGACCCTCCCCGAGCCGGAGGTCGTCTGTGGCGCAGTCTGATCCTCGCACGCTGTTCGCGAAGATCTGGGACGCGCACCTCGTCCGTCCGGAGACGGACGAGGCGCCGGCCGTGCTCTACGTCGACCTGCACCTGATCCACGAAGTGACCTCGCCACAGGCGTTCTCGGTCCTGCGCGAACGCGGCCTCCGCGTCCGGCGGCCGGACAAGACGGTGGCGACGATGGACCACTCCATCCCCACCACCCCGCGGCCGCAGGGGACGCGGCTGGTGGTGCAGGACCAGGAGTGCGCTGCCCAGCTCTCGGCGCTGGAGGCGAACTGCGCCGAGTTCGGCGTCGAGCTGCACTCCCTGGAGAGCGAGCACCAGGGGATCGTGCACGTGATCGGCGCCGAGATGGGCCTCACCCGGCCCGGGATGACCATCGTCTGCGGGGACAGCCACACCAGCACGCACGGCGCTTTCGGTGCGCTCGCTTTCGGCATCGGCACCACCGAGGTGGGACACGTCCTCGCCACCCAGTGCCTGTTGCAGAGGCGCCCGCGCACCCTGCAAGTGCGCGTCGACGGGCGCCTGCGTCCGGGCGTCTCCGCCAAGGACCTGATCCTCGCGGTGATCGCGCGCATCGGGGTCGCCGGAGGCGCCGGGCACGTGATCGAGTACACCGGCAGCGCCATTCGCGCCCTCTCCATGGAAGAGCGGATGACCGTCTGCAACATGTCGATCGAGGCAGGCGCGCGCGCCGGCCTGATCGCGCCCGACGACGTCACCTTCCAGTTCCTCGCCGGGCGGCCGCGCTCGCCGAAGGGAGCGGCGTGGGACGCTGCCGTGGCCGGCTGGCGCACGCTGCCCGGAGATCCCGGGGCGGCGTTCGACCGCACCGTCACCCTCGACGCGGACGCTCTCGAGCCGCGCATCACCTTCGGAACCAATCCTTCGATGTCCGTTCCGATTCGCGGCGCGGTGCCGGATCCGGGGTCCGCCACCGACGCCGCGGATCGGGCGGCATTCGATCGGGCGGTGCGGTACATGGGCCTGCGTCCGGGGCAGGCGTTGCTCGGGCATCCCATCGAGGTGGTCTTCATCGGCAGCTGCACCAACGGGCGCCTCGAGGACCTGCGCGCGGCGGCCACCGTGCTGCGCGGGCGCAAGGTCAAAGGAGGCGTGCGCGCGCTGATCGTTCCGGGGTCGCGGCAGGTGAAGCGCGCCGCGGAGGCGGAGGGCCTGGATCGCGTGTTCCGCGACGCCGGCGCCGAGTGGCGCGAGCCGGGGTGCTCGATGTGCATCGCGATGAACGGCGACCAGCTGCGGCCCGGCCAGTCGGCGGTGAGCACGAGCAACCGCAACTTCGAAGGCCGCCAGGGAGCGGGTGGCCGCACGTTCCTCGCCAGCCCCCTGACCGCCGCGGCGGCGGCGGTGGCGGGCGCCATCGCCGATCCGCGGGAGCTGTTGCGATGACCCTGCGACCCTTCCGCCGCCTCGAGTCGCGCACGGTGGTGCTGCCCCAGGCGGACATCGACACCGATCAGATCATCCCCGCCCGGTACCTGAAAGGGACCACGCGCGCGGGCCTCGGCCGCTCGCTGTTCGCCGGCTGGCGCTACGACGAGAGCGGGCAGGAGCGTCCTGACTTCCCGCTCTCGCGTCCGGAAGCGCGCGGCGCCGACGTGCTCGTCGCCGGCGCGAACTTCGGGTGCGGCTCTTCCCGCGAGCACGCGCCCTGGGCGCTGCTCGACCACGGGTTCCGCGCGGTGGTCAGCTCGTCGATCGCGGACATCTTCCGGGCCAACTCGCTGAAGAACGGACTGTTGCCGGTGATCGTCGATCCGGCCACCCACGAGATCCTCCTCGCCAACCCGGGGATGCGGGTGGCCATCGATCTGGAGTCATGCACGCTGGAGTTCGACGAAGCGCGGGTGGGGTTCGCCATCGATCCGTTCTCGCGCAAGTGCCTGCTCGAAGGCGTCGACGAGCTCGGGTATCTGAAAGCGCAGGAAGAGGCGATCGCCGCTTACGAGAAGGAGGCTGGATGCGCGCGGTGATCGCGGTCCTTGCCGGCGACGGCATCGGACCGGAGGTGACCGCGGAAGCGGTGCGCGCGCTCCTCGCGGTGGGCGCGCAATACGGGCACTCCTTCGAGGTGCGGGAGGCGGCGCTGGGCGGCATCGCCATCGATCGCACCGGCCTGCCGCTGCCGCCGGAGACGGTCCGTATCTGCCGCGCCTCCGATGCCGTGCTGCTCGGCGCCGTCGGAGGGCCGCGCTGGGGACCCTCGTCGCCGGTGCGGCCGGAGCAGGGCCTCCTCGCGCTCCGCCACGCCCTCGGCGTCTTCGCCAACCTGCGGCCCGCCTCCATCCATCCGCGGATCGTGGACGCCTCGCCGCTCAAGCCCGCGGTTCTCCGCGGGGTGGACGTGATGATCGTCCGCGAGCTGACCGGCGGCATCTACTTCGGCGAGAAGCGGCGGGAGCCGGACTGGGCGGAGGATCTCTGCACGTACGGGGCGGAGGAGATCGCGCGCGTCGTCCGGGTCGCGGCCAGGCTGGCGAAGGCGCGCTCCGGCCGGCTCACCTCGGTGGACAAGGCGAACGTGCTGGAGACCTCGCGTCTCTGGCGCGAGGTCGCCACCCGGGTGGTGCGCGACGAGTTCCCCGGAGTGCAGCTCGATCACCAGTACGTCGACTCCTGCGCGCTCCGTCTGATCCAGAAGCCGTCGGAGTTCGACGTCGTGGTCACCGAGAACCTCTTCGGCGACATCCTCACCGACCTCACCGCGGTGCTCGGCGGTTCGATCGGCATGCTCCCCTCCGCCTCGCTCGGCGAGAGCGGCCCGGGCATCTACGAGCCGGTGCACGGCTCCGCTCCCGACATCGCCGGGAAGGGCCTCGCGAACCCGTACGGGGCGATCCGCAGCGCCGCGTTGCTGCTGCGGCACTCGCTCCGCCTGGACAGCGAGGCCCGCGCCCTCGAGGCCGCGGTCTCCGCCGCCCTGGAGTCCGGCGCGCTCACGGCGGACGTCGCCTCCGGCGACCGCGCCTGCAGCACCGCCGAGGCGGGCGAGGCCGTGCTCCGCGCCCTTTCGCTGCACAAGGAGACTCGCTGATGCCGGAAGATCCGCGCTCGCACAGCCGCGCCATCACCGAAGGACCCGACCGCGCGCCGGCGCGCGCCATGCTCAAGGCGATCGGCTTCACGGACGCCGATCTCTCGCGCCCGATCGTCGGCGTGGCGAACACCTGGACCGAGACCATGCCCTGCAATTTCCACCTCCGCCGCCTGGCGGAGCGGGTGAAGGAGGGCATCCGCGCGGCAGGCGCGACGCCGATGGAGTTCAACACCGTCGCCATCAGCGACGGCGTCACCATGGGCACCGAGGGGATGAAGGCCTCGCTGGTGAGCCGCGAGGTGATCGCCGACTCCATCGAGCTGGTCGGACGCGGGCACCTGTTCGACGCGATGATCGCCCTGGTCGCCTGCGACAAGACGATCCCCGGCGCGGCGATGGCGCTGTTGCGCCTGAACCTTCCCTCCCTCCTGCTCTACGGCGGCTCGATCGCTCCCGGCCGTTTCGACGGCAAGGACGTCACCATCCAGGACGTGTTCGAGGCGGTGGGAGCGCACGCTGCCGGACGGCTTCCGCTCGCCCGGCTGAAGGAGCTGGAGGACGTGGCCTGCCCCGGCAGCGGCGCCTGCGGCGGGCAGTACACCGCGAACACCATGGCGCTGGCCACCGAGGTCCTGGGATTTTCTCCGCCGGGGTACGCGAC
This sequence comes from Myxococcales bacterium, assembly GCA_035651935.1. Lineage (GTDB taxonomy): Bacteria > Myxococcota > Myxococcia > Myxococcales > 40CM-4-68-19 > 40CM-4-68-19. The sequence goes on from DASREU010000170.1 coordinate 4,615, forward strand.
CATTCCCGCCGAGGACCCGCGCAAGGACGAGGCGACGCGCGACGCCGGCGCCACGCTGGTCCGCCTGCTCAAGGAGAACCAGCGTCCGAGCGAGATCATCTCCCGGGCGTCGTTCGAGAACGCGGTCGCCGCGGTCGCGGCCACGGGCGGGTCGACGAATGCCGTGCTGCACCTCCTGGCGCTGGCGCGCGAGGCCGGCATTCCGCTCGAGCTCGACGAGTTCGATTCCATCAGCCGCCGGACGCCCCTGATCGCGGACCTCAAGCCGGGCGGCCAGTACACGGCGGTCGATCTCCACCGCGCCGGCGGCGTGCTGCTGCTGGTGCAGAGGCTCCTCGAGGCCAAGCGCTTCGACGGCAACGCGCGAACCGGCGACGGAAGCGTCTGGAGCGAGGTCGCGCCGCGAGCCTCCGAGGCGCCGGGACAGAAGGTGGTGCGCAGCATCGCGCACCCCATCCGCTCGACCGGAGGGCTGGTCATCCTCCGCGGCAACCTCGC
>DASREU010000171.1:0-14967 GCA_035651935.1 Myxococcales bacterium
AGATGCGGCCGGCTTCGTTGACTCCGAGCTGGGCCTTGGCGACCGCGGCGAGAACGCTGCGGAGGTCGGTCGTCACCGCGAGATCCCGCCCCTCGTAAAGCTGGTCCTCCGCCAGTCCGGGCCAGCGGCCGTAGATCGCGCCGCCGCGCACCGCGGGCCCGAGCACGAAGGCGACGCTGCCGTGTCCATGATCGGTGCCGTTGGCGCCATTCTGCCGGACCGTGCGGCCGAACTCCGTCGCGGCGACGAGCACCACGTCGCGCGCGCGGGGACCGAGATCGCGCTGGAAAGCTGCCAGCGATTCGGCGAGCTGGCGGAGGTTGTTCGTCAGCCGCGCGGGTTGTGCGGCATGCGTGTCCCAGCCGGTGGCATCGACGCATCCGACGCGCAGGCCGACGTCGGCCTTGATCAACTGCGCAAGCTGGCGCAGCGACGGTGCGAGCGGCGTCTTCGGGTAGTCGGCGTCCGCCGGCGCCGCTCCTTTGCCGAGCTTTCGCTCGAGCAACTGCAGCGCGGAGAACGCTTCCTTCCCGGAGCTCGCCACGAGGTCGTCCGCCTGCGCGCCATAGAGGCCCGCGAAGGCGGCGCGCGATTCGGCGCTCCCTTTCCCTCCCGCCGGCCCACCCGCGAGCGCGTGAAGGCGAAGCTGGTTCAGGGACGAAAACGCGATCGCCGCAGGCGCGCCCTGGAGCGACCGGGGCAAGCGCGCGGCGACGGCGACGGCATCCAAAGGAGAGCGATCCGCCGGCAATGTCTCCCGGAGCGAGCGCGCGAGCCATCCGTCGGGCGTGTTCTTCAGCCCCGGCGTCCCCAGCTCGAGCGCATCCTGCGCGTCGAAATGCGAGCGGCTGCCGTCGGGCGAGCCCGTGGCGTGAACGATGGCGAGAGATCCCTCGCGCCAGAACGGGAGCAGCGGCTCGAGCGAGGCATGGAGCGCGAACCCCGGATGCCCGAGATCCAGCCACTCCTCCCGCCGCGGAGCGAGCTGCGGGCGCAGCTCGAAGAAGCGCCGCTCGCCGATGGGTGGAACGGCGTGCAGGCCGTCCAGCGCGCCACGCAGGAAGAGGAAGACCAGCACCTTGCCGCGCGGCCCCTGCTCCGCCGCGGCGCGCCGCGCCCAGAATGGCAGGAACGAGCCTACCGCAACCAGCGCGCCGCCCTGGAGGAACAGCCGTCGCCTCATCTCATCTCCTCTGCAGCTCGGGCGCGCCGAGGAGCAGCCCGACGGCGCGCGCGGCCATCAGCTCCGGCTGCCGAGGCGACTTCCGGAGCTCGTCCAGGACGTACGCGCGCGTCCTTTCGGACAGGTCCGCCGCTCCGAGTCTCACCGTCGCCTTCTCCAGCGCGTCCTGCGGCGACGCTGCCGCCAGCGGCCCGAGGTCGAGCTGCGTTCCGGGAAGCTTGCCGCTCGCCAGCTGCAGCCCGAAGTCGATGCGCGCGAGCAGGGCGCCGGAGGAGAGCCAGGTCTCCGCCCGATCCGGGTACCCGGTGGGCGGCTGCGCGAGGTAGAGCGGCTCGCCGATCCGCGCGACCGCTCTAACGAGCGGCAGCGCATCGTCGATCGTCGCATCCAGGCTGCGGAGAGCCGCGGCGACCAGCTCGAGCGGCGAGCGCACCTTCGCGCGCAGCGCGCGGCGGCTCCAGAACTCCGGCGAATCGAAGAGGGTCCGCAGCATCGAGCGGATGTCGCCGTGCGTGCGCAGGTACGTCCCGGCCACCTTCTCCACCAGCTCCTCCGGCGGATCGTCGCTGACGAATCTGCGCGCCAGCTTGGTGGCGATGAACCGGGCCGTCGACGGATGCGCGGCGAGGATGCGAAGGACCTCTTCGCCGTCGCGCTCGCCGCCGCCCGCCGGAATGACGTGGCCGAGCACCGTCTTTGCGCCGAAGTCGTGCATCCCGGGGCGGAAGACGAAGTGCGGGTCCGACCGCGCATCCGCCAGCGTCCAGCCGGTGAAGCAGCGGGCGACCTCCACGATGTCGTGCTGCGTGTACCCGCCGTCCACGCCGAGGGTGTGCAGCTCGAGCAGCTCCCGGGCGTAGTTCTCGTTCAGCCCGCGCTGCCGCAGGGCGCGGGGACGTGGCGCGGCGGACCGCCAGTTGTCGAGATAGACGAGCATCGCTGGGCTTCGGGCGGTGGCCCGGAGCAGCTCCGGGAAGGTGCCGAGCGCGTTCGCGCGGATCACGCGGTTCTCGTAATCCGGAACGAGCGCCGCTTCGAACGCCTTCCCTGCGAAGACGTTGAAATGGTTGAACCAGAAGTCCGCCATCACTTCCTGCAGCTGGCGGCGCGAGGAGACGGCGCGGAGCAGCTTGGCCTGCGCCAGTTGCGCGATGGCTTCCCGCTTGGTCGAAGTCATGCGGACCGCGGGCGCGGCATCCATCCCGTCCGGAGGAGGCGGCGCGTCCTCCAGCAGGGCATTCCGCTTCCGCGCCTGCTGTTGCGCGTTCAGCTCCTGCACCAGGGCCCCGGGCGCCTGTCGCAGCGCCTCGAAGCCGGCGAGTCGCTGCTCGAGGGCGCCGTCGTCGATCCCCTCGGGATGGAGTTGCTCCTCCAGGAACGCCGCGATGCCGATGGCTGCGACCCTCTCGCGGTCGACGGCGCGGGACCCGAACGTGGTCCGCGACAGCACGTGCTCGATCATCTCCGGCGGGCTGAGGGCCGGCGCGTCGGCGGTCGCGGCCTGCTGCGCCGCCGCCTGCGGAGCGTCGCCGGCGATCTGCGGAGTGACGTCCCTGCGCGCTCCATGCGAGCAGGCGAGCACGAGGGCACAGAGCGATGCGGCTCGCGGGATCATGCTGGAAGACACGACGAGCGGCACGGGGGTGAAATTCAGCGTCGAAACAGGCGTTGCAGGCGGCCGGCGGCGAGGTGCGCTTCGGAGACTCCCAGAGCGAGGGTCGCGCCGAGGTACGTCGTGCCGAACAGACCGAGGACGATGGCGGCGCGCACGATCGGGTGCAGAGGGGGCAAGGCAAGCTTCGCCGCGAGCGCGAGGGCGGTCGCCAGCGCGGCCGAGCCCCACAGGCGGGGCAAGAGGCCTTTCGGGAGGTGGCAGAGCCCGATGCGAGCGCCGATCCCGCGGCGCAACAGCGCAAACTCGATCCACCCGGCGATGCCGGCGCTGCCAGTCAGGCCCAGCGCGCCGTACCGGGGGTCGACGTGCAACAGACCGGGAAGGTAGAGCGCGAAGAGGACGCCGAGGACCGCGGTGAGCACGACGCGGATGGTCGCATAGCGCAAAGGCGTGCGCGTATCGCGGAGCGCGTAGAAGGCGCTGGAGTACAGGCGGCCCAGCGTCGCCGCGAGCAGCCCCACCGTGCTGCCGATGAGGAAGAGCCAGACGTAGCGCGTATCGCTGGCGCGGAACTTGCCGGTCTGGAAGAGCGCGGCGCAGATCACGTCTCCGAGAGCGAGAAATGCCGCCACCGTCGGGACCACGGGAAAGGCGATGGTGCGCAACCCCGCCTCGGTCTGCGCATGCAGCTTCCCGCGCACGTCTGCCTCGGCGGACATCGAAGGAAGCGCGGCGGCGCTGACCGCCATTCCGAAGAGCGAGACGGGCAGGAGGTAGATGGTCTGCGCGTACCCGAATGCGGCGACGGTGCCGCTCGGCATCCAGCTGGCGATCAGCATGTCGACGTACGCGGAAAGCTGGACGACCCCGCGGCCCGCGACCACGGGAAAGAAGTTCCGCACCACCTCTTTGACGTGGGCGTCGCCCCTGCCGAGAGAGAGGCGCGCACCCTCGCCGAGCAGCCGGAGCACGAGAGGGAGCTGGACGAGAAGCTGCAGCGCGCCACCCGCGACCGCGCCCCAGGCGGCCCAGACCGCGATGCGCGCCTGGTCGCCCGGCGGCCCCGCATGGGCGCCGAGGATCAACGCGGCGATGATCGCCGCGCTCCAGACGACCGGCGCGGCGTAGCTGAGGAAGAACCGGTGATGGCTGTTCAAGACGCCGAGGCAGAAGGCGGACAGCACCAGGAGCGAGATCCCGGGGAAGAAGATCCGCACGAGCACGATGGCGAGAGCGCGCGTGTCGCCGCTGAATCCCGGAGCGATCAGGTCGAGCAGCCAGGGCGTGGCGGCGACGCCGACGAGGGCGAGCGCACCGGTGACGATGGTCAGCAGCCCGGCGACCGCTCCGGCCACCCGGCGGGCGTCGGCGTCCTGGCCGCGGGCGCGCAGCGCCGCGTACACCGGGATGAAGCTCGCCGAGAGCACCCCTTCGCCGAGCAGGTTCTGGAGGAAGTTCGGGATCCGCAGCGCCGCCGTGTACGCATCCGCGGCAGGCGAAGTCGCGAGGTAGTACCCGAGCACGCGCTGCCGGACCAGCCCGGCGAGCCGGCTGAGCAGGATCCCCGCCCCGACCAGCAGCGCCGCCCCTGCCGCGCGCTTCTCTGGCGCAGGCGCTGCAGGCGTCGCGACAACTTCACTCACGCCGCTCAGGATACCGGCCAAAACCGGGGACACGATACACGTTTCTTTTCTTGCGCCACTCGGGCGCAAAAAAAAGAACGTGTATCGTGTCCCCAGGTTTCCGGTGCTACCCGAGTGGGGAGCACTTCACGGCGTTCGTGCTGGTGACGGTGTTGTTCTCGGGGTGGCAGTCGCCGATGACGGATTTCTCGTCGACGACGGCCTTGATCTTCACGGACTGGGTTTGTGGCGGCGCCGTCCAGGGGACGCTGACGGTCTCCGAGTCGCCGGGGTGGAGGCTGCGGGTGGTGAGGCCCTGGCCGATGTGCGCCGTGGAGCCGTCGTCCAGGACGGCGTAGAAGTCCACCGTCACTCCCGCCGAGGAGACCAGGGCGCCGCCGTTGTAGACGACCGCGCTCACCTTTGCCGCGCCGTTCTGGCAGGTCGTCATGTCCGCGTCGACCGCGCAGACCGAGAGGTCCGGCGAGCTGAACTGCCCCTGCCCCTGCACGTTCTGCCGGTAGCTGTTCGACTGGCCCGCGGACCAGGAGCTCGTCTCCGGGAACGGCAGCGTGCCGTCCAGGTTCACGTTCGTCACGTGGTACGTGTGCTGGTTCCAGACGCTGCGGGTGTTGACCCACTTGTCGCTCGGCGACTTGAGCGCCTTCAGCCCCACGTACCGGTTCACCGCCAGGCTCGGCCACGCCTTGTCGCACTGGTCGAAGTGGCAGATGTTATTGTTCGGCACGAGGATCTTCGCGCGGCCCGTGCCGTCGATGTCCGCCACGATCGGCATCTCGTACGCGGTGCAGGAGAAGTTCGGCTCGCTGATCAGCGACTGCCCCGACTTGCCGTCGAAGACGTGGAAGAAGCACTGGTCCGAGTAGACGACCGTCGCCTGCCCCTTGCCCTCGAAGTCGAAGACCGAGCTCCCGGTGTTCGCGGAGCAATCGAACGTCTGCGAGCTCCAGATCCATCCGCGGCCGGGCTTCCACACCGAATACGCGCTCTGGGAGGCGACGCCGATCTCGGGCATGCCGTCGCCGTCGAAGTCCGCGATGGTCGGCGCGCCGCCGGGGTTGTAGTCGGTGCCACAGGCGGAACCGTTGGTCGGCAGGGGGATCGGATTGAGCAGCAACCCGCCGGTCCAGTCGTGGATGCGCAGATATCCGCGGCTCACCACCACCACCTGCGGGTGCGGATCGTCCGTCTTCAAGCCCATCGCCGACCCGTACGCGGCAAAGTTCGCCACCGCGGGGAACCCCTCGGGACAGAGCGACCCGGATCCGCCGGCGCAGGGCAGGTTGCGCGGCATCTTCACGCCGTCCCCGAACAGGGCCTTGCAGCTGTACCCGGTCGGAGAAGCAGCGTCCTTGAGCAGCTTGTACGCCTGGTTCCCGGTCACCACCTCGGGCACGCCGTCGAGATCGATGTCCGCGACCGCGCTGAGCGTGCCGTCGCCGTTTCCGCCGACCGCGCCGAACTCGTTCGTCTGCGGACAGAGCGTCTTGCCCGTCGCCGCGTCGAACACCCCGTTGCCCACCACCACCTGGGCGGGCCCGGTCGGCCCGAGGAGCCGCGCGATCACGGGCGCGCCCCACCAGAGCTGCGCCTCGCGCGTCACCCAGAGGAACCTTCCGTCGCTCCCGAACGCGACCAGGCCGCCGTGCTGGTGCGCCTTCGCCGGATCGGGGATGCGCGGCGGCTGATCGTCGGGATCCCAGCCGCCGGTGATGAAGCAGGTCTCGCCGTTGCCGGCGCAATCGCCGGCCGCGATCCCGGAGTTGCCGTCGACGCTCCACTCCATGTGGTTCCACATGTCCTTCGGAGCGGTCCACAGCGGAGAGCCGTCGGAGCCGCGCACTGCGCGCAGGACGCCCTGCACTTCGAGCATCTCCGCGCCCTGCTCGCCCGTCGGCATCTCCGGGAACGTATTGAAGACCACGGCCGGCTCCACGTCCTTCGGGTGCAGCCGCATCACCACCGGCGTGCTCATCACCTGGACGTAGTCCGGGTATTCGATGTCATCGCGGAAGGAATCCGCCGGCGAGACCGCATCGGGCCCCTGCGGCGTCCGCCACGGCCACCACCAGGCGTGCTCGGGCGGCTCGAAGGCGCCGTGCGGGATGAAGATGCACGCCGGGTCCGCCTGCTTGCACTGCGCGTTCGCCGGCAGGCACTGCCCGTTGCTGCAGAACGAGCCGGCCGGGCAGCTCACGTTTGCGCAGGCCGTCGGCTGGGTGACGGGCGGGGTCGCCTTGCAGGTGCCGTCCGCCTGGCAGACGCCGTCGCCGCAATCGGCATCGCTGGAACAGCGCCCGGGACCGCCCGGGCCGACGCTGCAGTCCTCCACTTGCGGATCGCAGCCGGGCTTCAGCGCCTTGTCCACGCAAGCGGTCAGCAGACACGCCGCCAGCACCGCGACCTTCCCCCGCCCCATCCCGTACCTCCCCCGTCCTGGCGGCAAGGTGGGGAGCAAGCTGCCGCGCGGCAAGCCGCCGGGTATCCGGCAGCGAACACACGCGTGGAATCACTGTCCCTGGTGAGAAGTGAACTCGAGGATTCCTGATCGGCGTTCGCGCACCGTTTCTGACCCCCGAGTCATCAAACGACCGACCAATGGCCCGGCCCGCCGATCCCACCGCCAAGGAAGCCCTCGTCGCCTGCGCCCGGGCGGAGTTTGCCCGGCGCGGCCTCGTCGGCGCACGGATCGAGGACATCACCGGCGCCTGCAGCCTGTCGAAAGGCGCGTTCTACCTGCACTTCCACTCCAAGGAAGCCCTCTTCGGCGAGCTCGTGGATGCGTTCCTCGGCAAGCTGGCCGAACGCGCGGAGCTCCGCGAGCGCGACATGGCGGAGTTCTTCGCCGAATACGGCCCCGTCACCCGCCGCGACATCGAGGAGCGCACCCCGCGGTACCACACCTTCCTGGAGATGGAGACCGCGGAGGACCTGCGCGTGCTCGAGGACATGTGGGCCTACCGCGACGTCGTGGGCGTTCTCCTCCGCGGCGCCCAGGGGACGAAGTTCGAAGGCGCGATCTGGGAGATCACCGATCGCGAGATCGATCGGATCAAAGCGAGCTTCTGCCGCTCCCAGGGCGAGCTCGCCTGCCGCACCGACATCCCGCCGGAGATCTTCGGCTCGCTGATCGTCGGCGCCTACGTGCTGCTCGGCATGCGCATGAGCCGGATGGCCGAGAAGCCCGACCTGGCGGAGTGGGCCCGCAGCCTCCACACGCTGATCCGCGAGGGCAGCGCTCCCATGGACCAGAACTGCCGCCTTCCCCGGAGCACCCATTGACACGAAAGACGCGATCGCAGCAGGAGGAGCCCGTGCTGGTTTCCGCCGGGCTCGTTGAGGAATCGGGCGCGCCGCGAGCGGTGAACGGGTAAGACATGAACATGCCGAGAAAGCTGGGGCTGCTGTTGGCAGGTGTCTCCTTCGCGGCGGCGGCGCAGCAGCAACCCGCGCCACCGCAGCCAGAGCCGGGAACCATGGCGCCGCCCGCGCGGATGCAGGTCGGCACGCAGCGGCGGCAGGTCTCGCTCCGCGAGGCGCTGCAGCTGGCGGCGAAACAGGGACCGGACGTGGCGGCCGCGCGGGCTCAGGCGGCGATCACCGAAGCCGGAGTGCGCAGGGCGTGGACCTCCTGGCAACCGGACGTGGTCGCCACCGGAACGTACGATCACACCAACGCGCCCTCGTTCATTCCCGCGGGAGCGTTCGGGCCGGGCTCGCCGCAGATCACGCTGGTCGCGCCGAACAGCCGCTACGCGACCATCCAGCTCACGCAACCTTTCCTCAGCCCGCAGGGATTGTTCCTGCCGGGGGTCGCCAACGCGGCGGCGGAGGCGGCGCTGCGCGGCTCGGATCAGGCGCGCGAGCAGATCCTGCTCAGCGTCGCCCGCGCCTACCTCACCCTGACGGGACTGGATGGACTGCTCGAGGCAGCCCGGGAGGCGGAGAAAGTGGCCCTGCGCCGCGAGCAGGATGCGCGCGCCCGGATCTCGGCCGGCACCGACGTCGAGGTCGCGCTGCTGCGCGCGCAGACCGAGACGGCGCAGGCGCGCGCGCAGATCGCCAGCCTGTCGGGCCAGAAGGAGGCGACGCTCCCGGTGCTGGAGGCGCTCGTCGGCGAGCCCGTCGCGCCGCAACCCGCCCAGGTCGAGAACTTCGGCTCCCCGGGCGAGGAGAGCGCGCAGCCTTGGGAGAACGCGTTTTCGGTGAAGAGCGCCATCGCGGCGGCGACCGCGGCGCAGAGGTCCGTGCGCCTGGACCAGTTCCTCTGGATGCCGACCGTCGCCGGCGTGGCAAGGACCAACTACAGCTCGAATGCCGGGTTCACGGGCAAGGACTGGACGTACGACCTGATCGTCAACCTCTCCATTCCCATCTACGATCGCGGACTGCGGTACGCGCAGTTGCACGAGGATCAGGCGCGCCTTTCGCAGGCCCAGGCGCAGCTCGCCTCGGCGCGGTCGCGGGCCAGGTCGGACTGGATCGGCGCGCGCTCGAACGTCGAATCGGCGCAGGCGGTGCTCCAGCAGAACGAAGCGCAGGTCCAGCTCGCCACCCGCACGCAGGTGCAGGTCGACGCGTCGTACCGGGCCGGAGTGGCCACCTCGCTGGACGTCTCCGACGCGGACCAACGGAAGTTCGCCGCCCAGAGCGCGGTGGCACAGTCGCGGGCGGAGCTGGAGATCCGCAAGGCCGAGCTGGCCGCCGCGGAAGGCCGCCTGTTCGAGAGCTCGAGGTAGTCAGCGAAGCCTGGCCGCCAGGCGCTCGAGCGCGGCGCGGCCGCCTTCCAGGATGGGCGCGCCGTCGCCGAGGAGGAGCGCGTCGAACTCCAGCCCGGCGAGCCGGCGCAAGGAATCGATCAGCGCGGGCTTGTCGTCGATCACCGCGTCGGGCAACAGCGCGCATTCGCCGGGCGGCTTCCCCACGCAGGCATCGCCCACCACCAGGATGCGGCGTTCGGGCCAATGCAGCGCGACCTCTCCCGGCGACTTGCCGTGCGCGTCGATCACGGTGAACGGCCCGACCCGCTGCCCGGGCCGGACATCGTCGTCGATGGTGGTGCCCTTCTCGCGCGCGAACGCCGCATCCGCCGGATGGATCGCGATCCGCGCCTGGGTCCGCTCGCGCACCCGCATGCTGGCGCGGAAGTGATTGCGGTTCGTCAGGAGCACGCGCGCCACGCCTTCGCGGGCGATCTCGTCGAGCACGTCGTCGGGCATCTCCACCGGATCGATACAGACGTTCCCGCCCGGATCGCGGACGAGCCATCCGTTGAAGTCGTACCCGTGGCGGGCGGAGAACCACGGCCAGGTGAGGATACCGGGGAGGATCTCGCGCATGGCGCTGCCGTACACCCGGAAAAGGCGTTTGGGAAGCGGCGGCGCGCCTCCTTCGAGCCTTGACGGTTCCATCGCGCCGCGCTCAGGTGCGTCGCCGCTGGAGGACCCGCCGGATGACCGAAGAAGAGCGAGAGATCTGGGAGCTGATCCGCCGCAGCAACCGGGCGTGGATCGCGGGCGCCGCGCACGAGGTGTCGGGCCTGTTCGACGACGACGCGGTCGTGGTCGCGCCAGGGCTGGAGGCCAAGGTCCAGGGCCGCGAGGCGATCGTGCGCAGCTACGAGGACTACGTGCACCATGCGCGCACGCATGCGTTCGAGGAGCTGGAGCACCAGATCGACGTCTTCGGCGACATCGCCGTCGCGGCGTACCGGTTCACCGTGCGGTACACGCTGAACGGCGAGGACGCGGAGCGCGAGGAGACCGGGCAGGAGATGCTGGTGCTGCGCCGTGGCCCCGGAGGCTGGAAGGTGATCTGGCGGACCCAGACGCTGGAGTGAAAGCGGTTCCGCCAGCCCGGCGATCGCCGTAGACGGCGGGCCCCGAGCGCGCCATCATTCGCAAATGCGGGCGATGGTGTTGGTCCAGCCGGGACAGCCGCTGGAACCGCGGGAGCTGGCGGATCCACGGCCGGCGCCGGGCCAGATCCTCCTCCGCGTCCGCGCCTGCGGCGTGTGCCGCACGGACCTGCACGTCCGCGACGGCGAGCTGCCGGACCCGAAGCTGCCGCTGATCCTGGGACACGAGATCGTGGGGATCGTGGAACAGGACGGCGGCCGCTTTTCGCGCGGGACACGGGTCGGCGTGCCCTGGCTCGGGTGGACCTGCGGCGAATGCCGCGAGTGCCGCGCCGGCCGGGAGAACCTGTGCGAGCGGGCGCGCTTCACGGGCTACCAGATCGACGGCGGGTACGCGGAGCGCGCGGTCGCCGACGAGCGCTACTGCTTTCCGCTGCCCGACCGGTATCCGGACGCGCAAGCCGCGCCGCTGCTCTGCGCCGGGTTGATCGGATACCGATCGCTGCGCATGGCCGGAGACCCGCGCAACCTCGGCCTCTACGGATTCGGGGCCGCCGCCCACCTGATCGCGCAAGTGGCGCGCGCGGAAGGGCGCGCGGTGTACGCTTTCACCTCGCCCGGCGACGCCGCGGCGCAGCGGCTGGCGCTCGATCTCGGCGCGGCCTGGGCGGGCTCCTCGCTCGAGCTCCCTCCGGTTCCGCTCGATGCGGCGATCCTCTTCGCGCCCGTCGGCGCGCTGGTGCCGCAAGCGCTGCGCGCGGTGCGCAAGGCGGGGGTCGTCGTCTGCGCGGGCATCCACATGAGCGACATTCCTTCATTCCCCTACAGCATCCTCTGGGAGGAGCGGGTGGTGCGCAGCGTGGCGAACCTCACCCGGCGCGACGCAGAGGAGTTCCTCTCGCTGGCGGCGCGCGTGCCGCTCGATGTGCGCGTCCATCCACGACCGCTCGCCGAGGCCAACCAGGCGCTCTCGTCCTTGAAGGCGGGCGGGATCACCGGCGCGGCCGCGCTCATCCCTTGATTTCAGGGCGCCGCGGGCAGATGGCAACCGTTGCGGCACCGTTCGGCCGGAACCGACGAAAGCGCGGTTTCCCTGCGGTTCTGCCGCTGGCACACCGCATGCTGCTCGTCTCCGCGGAGGCGCATCATGCGAGAAGCGAACGCGATCGGAGAGACCGGTACGAAGGCAATCTCCGGCACGACCGAGGTCACCGCGGTGTTCTTCGATTTCAAGACCGGCGGCGGCGCGAACGCCGGCACGGACGCGCGGGTCGCCGTCCACATCGGCGAGCGGCTCTTCCAGATTCCTGGACGGCGCGGCGGCCACGATCTCTTCGAGCCCGGAGGCGTCGACGTGATCGGGTTCCCCGTCGGCCGGCTCGGCACGCCGCCGGGTCCGCGCCTGGATCTCGACGCGCTCCGGAGAGCGCCGATCGTTCTCTCGCGCGACGGTTCCGGCAGCCGGCCGGCCTGGCGCGTGGAGCGGATGTCGCTGCTGGTCCGGCTGGCGCTCCCGCAGGAGCCGGTGCTCGAGTACAGGCGCTGGACCGATCCCGGCTGGCGCGAGACGGAGAGATCCCCCCGTGCGTCGGTGGTGTTGCAGGAAGCGGCGTGCGCGCATCCCGTGCCGCGGGAGCGGTGCGCTTCGTGCGGCCTGCGCTGGCCGCAGCATCCGGGCACGGCTTGCCATTGCTCGTCCTGTGCGAGCTCGTATCCACGGCTGCTGCACGCCTGACCGTCGCCGATCGCGTCCGTCGCTCGACACTGGTCCACGATCTCAGATGCCGCAGCGCGGCAAAATTGATACAGAAGCGCCATGGCACAGACCACACTTCCCGATCAGGCCCTGCGTGACCTCGGCGCGCGGCTCAAGGCCGACCACGAGACCGTCGCCCGTCACTATCCCGGCGAGTCCGGGACGCGGCAACCGGTGCACACCGTCTATGGCGGATCGCATCTCTTCAAGAGCGACACCACCCGCAAGCTCGGCGATCTCGCGCTCAAGGCGCTGGCGCAGTACGCGCCGAAGCCGGAGACGTTCGCGGAGGCGATCGGGATCGATCCCGGGATCGCCGCGACGGTCTACGCGCGCGTGCAGGAAAAGCTGAAGCGCGAGGCGGTGGAGGACTTCCGCATCGACTTCGAGGACGGCTACGGGATCCGCGGCGACGCCGAGGAGGACGGGCACGCGGCGCAGGCCGCAAAGGAGTGCGCCAAGGGCCTGCAGAACGGAACGCTGAGCCCGTTCATCGGCATCCGCATCAAGTCGCTCTCCGGCGAGCTCGCGCCGCGCGCGTTCCGGACGCTCGACATCTTCCTCACCAGCCTCGGCGGAAAGCTGCCGCCGAACTTCGTCGTCACCTTGCCGAAGATCATGTCGCCCGGCGAAGTCGCGGCGCTGGTCGCTGCGTTCGAGGCGCTGGAGCCGAAGCTCGGGCTGGCGCGGGGAGCGCTCAAGGTCGAGTGCATGGTCGAGACCACGCAATCGATCCTCGGCCCCGACGGGAGCTCGATGCTGCCGAAGTTCATCGAAGCGGCGGAAGGGCGGATGACGGGGGCGCACTTCGGGACGTACGACTACACGGCGTCGTGCGACATCACCGCGACGCACCAGGCGATGCGGCATCCCGCCTGTGACTTCGCGAAGCACATGATGAAGGTGGCGTACGCGGGGACCGGCGTCTTCCTCTCCGACGGCGCGACCACCACCATGCCGGTCGCGCCGCACAAGGGCGACGCGCTGACCGAAGAGCAGAAGCGCGAGAACCAGCGCGCGGTGCACGCAGCCTGGCGGCTCCATGCCGACGATCTGCGCCATTCGCTCGTGAACGGCTTCTACCAGGGCTGGGACCTGCACCCAGCGCAGCTCCCCAGCCGCTACGGCACCGTGTACGCCTTCTTCCTCCGCACCTTGCCCGCCACCGTCGACCGCCTGAAGAACTTCATCAACAAGGCGGCGCAGGCGACGCTGCACGGGGACATCTTCGACGACGCCGCCACCGGGCAGGGGCTGCTCAACTTCTTCCTCCGCGGCGTGAACTGCGGCGCCCTGACGGAACAGGAGGCGCTGTCGACGGGCTTGACGATCGACGAGTTCCGCGGCCGCTCGTTCCTCAAGATCCTGCAGAACCGGCGCGCAGGCTCTTCGAAACCGGCGGCCTGAGCGGAGCTAGAAGACCGGCGTCTCCGTGTACGTCCCGAAGACGTCCTTGAGCCGCGCGACGATCTCGCCCATCGTCGCGTGCGCTTTTGCCAGCTCGATCGTCACCGGCATCAGATTCACCTCCGGGCTGCGCGCCTGCTTCGCCAGGTCGTCGAGGAGCGCCTTGACCTTCGCGTTGTCGCGGTCCTTGCGCACCCGGCGGGTCCGCTCGATCTGCCGCTTCTCCACCGCGGGGTCGACCTTGTGGATCTCGATGTTCTCCTTGCGCCCGGGCTCCGCGTACTTGTTGACGCCGATGAACGGGTACTCGCCGGAGGCGCGCTTGCGCACCGTCTGGTAGGCAGTCTCGGAGATCTCGCGCTGGAACCAGCCCTCCTCGATCGCCTTCACCGTCCCTCCCATGGTCGCCACCTTGTCGAGGATGGCGAAGCAGCGCCTCTCCAGCTCGTTGGTGAGCGACTCGAGGTACCAGGACCCGCCCAGCGGATCGATGACGTTCGGGACGCGCGTCTCCTCGGCCAGGATCTGCTGCGTCCGCAGCGCGATCTTCATCGCTTCCTCAGAGGGGATGGCGTAGGCCTCGTCGAGACCGTTGGTGTGCAGCGACTGCGCTCCGCCCAGCACGGCGGAGAGCGCCTGGAGCGCGGTGCGCACGATGTTGTTCATCGGCTGCGGCTTGCTCAGGGTGGCGGCGGCGGTCTGGCAGTGGAAGCGCAGCCGCATCGACTCGGCCTTCTCCCCACCGAAGCGCTCCTTGACGATCTTCGCCCACACCCTGCGCGCTGCGCGGAACTTCGCGATCTCCTCGAAGAAGTCCTGCTGGGCGACGAAGTAGAAGGCGAGGCGCGGGGCGAACTCGTCGACCTTCACGCCGGCCTTGGTGACCTCCTCCATGTACGTGACCGCGTTGCACATGGTGAAGGCGAGCTCCTGCACCGCGTTCGCCCCCGCTTCGCTGATGTGGTAGCCGCTGATGTTGATCGGATTGTAGCGGGCGAGATTGCGCGCCGAGTAGACGATGATGTCGCGCACGATCCGCAGCGAGGGGCGGATCGGGTAGATCCACTCCTTCTGCGCCATGTACTCCTTGAGGATGTCGCACTGCACGGTGCCGGAGAGCTTGTTCAGGTCGAAGCCCCGCTGCTGCGCATGCGCCACGTACATCGCGAGCAGGATCCAGGCGGTGGGATTGATCGTCATCGAGACGGAGATCCGGGTGAGATCGATCCCGTCGAAGAGCGCCGCTACGTCGTCGATGGTGTCCACGGCCACGCCTTCGCGGCCCACCTCGCCGAGCGAGCGCGGATCGTCCGAGTCGTAGCCCATCAGCGTGGGCATGTCGAAGGCGGTCGAGAGGCCTGTCTGCCCGTGCTCGAGCAGGTAGTGGAACCGTTCGTTCGTCTCCTCGGGCGTGCCGAAGCCGGCGAACTGGCGCATCGTCCACGCGCGGCCGCGGTACATCGTCTCGTACACGCCGCGCGTGAACGGGAACTGCCCCGGGTCGCC
>DASREU010000172.1:0-4788 GCA_035651935.1 Myxococcales bacterium
TCGATCTCTGCGAGAGCCGGGGCCACGGCCTTGACGATCGAGCGTGGCGTTCCGGCGCGGTAGGTGGCCCGGACCTCGGCGGCTCCTCCGGTTCCGGGCAGGACCTCGACTCCGTCGGGGCGGTAGCGGACCCGTTCCACCCAGGCGCGCGCGGCACCGGCGCGGCGGTCCGCGACGTGGAGGTGGAAGATGTGGTCCCGATCGAGGAGGCCGGCCTCGTTCGGGGTCAGGTCCAGGTCGTCGTCGCCGATCATGACGCGCTCCAGACCCACCAGGGTTCTGGGCCCGAAGCACGAGGGGCCTCCCTGCCGAAGCCGGGAAGCCCCACCGCACCGAGCTAAGGCTCGAGTATTTGTTACGCGCCCTCCAGCCAACTCGGTGGGGGAAAGTTTCGGCGCGGCTCCGGAGAGCGGGCGGAATCTAGCCGGGCGCGGCAGCGGCGTCAACGCCCGGTGGGACTCGCGCCCGGCAAAGCCGCGGCCGTCCGCTCACCTGCGCGCTGTCACATGCGCGGCGCCCGTCGCGCTCTTCTTCCGGCCGGACATCACCCGGATCGACCTCTCGTCGGAGCCGCTGCGGGCGCCCGGGGATGGCGTCGAACGCGGGAATCGAGCGGCAGGTCTGCTACCATCGAGCGATGGAGCCTGAAGACGCCCGGAAGAACATCCTGGCGTCGCTGGGAAGAAGCGGGGCGACCCTGTTCGCCATCTCCTGCGCGGAGCGCCTCCGTCCTCTGCTCTCGCACGTGCCCTCCGGTGCGACCCCGCTGATCGCCGGCGTGGCGTTGACGGAGCTCTGGCGCGTTCTCGAAGGAGCCCAGCGGCCCGACCCGCGGCGGCTCTCGGAGTTGTCGCAAAAGTGCTGGGCGCTGGTCGACATCGAGCCGACGCCGAAGGTGGCGACGGCGTATCTCGAGGGGCTCGTCGGCGCCACGCACCATGCGCTCGAGGCGTATCTCTCCGGGAACGCGCAGCAGGCGGTCCTTGCCGCGCAGAAGAGCTTCGATGCCGCGGCGCAGAAGGCGCTCGGTGACGAGGAGAAGGCGCGGCAGGATCGGGACGTCCGCGAGATCTCGGACGCCGTTCGCGCCGGAGCGCCACCTCTGGGCCAGCTGGGAACGCGGCTGCGAGAGCGCGCCGAGAAGGAAGGAAAGTCGCTCGTCGCCTCTCTTCTGAAGTGAACCCCGGACGCCTGCTCACGCCGCTCGCTCCCGGCGTTTGCGTCCCTCTTCCGCTCGCGGGATATGTACGCAGCGCCGTTTGCGCCGAGAGGGGACGATGAAGCACGAGATCAGCCGCCGGAAAATCCTCAAGAGCATCGTCGTGGTCGCGGGCGCGGGCGTCGCCGGAAGCGTGCTCGAGGCCTGCGGGAGCCAGAACCTGGGCGACGGCGCCACCTACTTCCCGCAGTCGGTCGCTTCGGGCGATCCGAAGACCGACAGCGTCGTGTTCTGGACGCGCGTCCACGATGCCGCGGCGAGCGGCGACCTCGCGCTGCGGCTCGAAGTGGCGAGGGATCGGGGCTTCGACGACGTCGTCTCCGGCCAGTCCGGCCTGCCGGCGACGGCCGCGCATGACGGCAGCATCAAGGTGAAGGTGACGGCCCTGGCCGCCGGAACCACCTACTACTATCGGTTCATCTACCAGGACGCGCGGGGCCGGAAGTGGACCAGCCGGACCGGGCGGACCCGCACCGCGCATGCGGCGGCCGACGACGTGGCGGTGCGCTTCGCGGTCCTCAACTGCCAGGACTACATCGGGCGCTACTGGAACACGATGCAGCGCCTCGCCCAGCTCGATCTGGATCTCGACTTCCTCCTGGCCGTCGGCGACTACATTTACGAGACCACGGGCGACCAGTCGTTCCAGACGCCCACCGCGGGGCGCTCCATCACCTTCGAGGACCAGGCCGGCGTGGAGACCGTCGGGACGGGAGCCAGCCGCTTCCAGGCTGCGCGCTCGGTCGACAACTACCGGCAGCTCTACCGGACGTACAAGAGCGACCCGAATCTGCAGACGCTCCACGAGATGTATCCCGTGATCGCGACCTGGGACGACCACGAGTATTCCGACGACTGCTGGGGAGACGTCGCCACCTACACCTCGGGCGTGAAGAACGAGAAGGACACGGAAAGGCGGCGCAACGCCGAGCAGGCCTTCTTCGAGTTCATGCCGGTCGACGACGGCGCCGCCGCCGGCGTCATCGACACGCAGCGCTCGGCGCTCTATCCGAACGTGAAGCTGTGGCGAAGCCTGACGTTCGGAAAGAACCTCGAGCTGATCATGACCGACTACCGGAGCTTCCGGCCCGACCACCTGATCCCCGAGGACGGCTTTCCGGGGACGGTGGTTCTCGACAAGGCAACGCTGCAGGCGGTGCTCGCGGCAGCCGGGCAGTCGCCGCTCTATGACGCTCTTTCGGAGGATCTGTTTGCGTACGTGAACATCGACGACGCCCAGTACGCGACGCAGAAGTCGTTCCTCGTCGCTGCGCTGTCGCAGGCGTATGCCCTGGGGGGACTCGGCTCATCCGCCGAGGCGTCGGCGAAGGCGTCGTCGGTCGCGACCGGCAATCTGGCGCTGGTGGTGGTCAATGCGGTGCTGGCCCAGGCGGGCGTGGCGCCGATCCCGACGGCGGGCAAGGACAAGGGCCTCGCCTTCGCGCAGATGGGGAAGCAGGATCTCTTCACCCGGCTCGGGTCGCGCTACCTCCTGGTCAAGCCGCTCTTCGACCTCTACGCCGGGTACCGGTACCAGGCGACCGCAAAGCAGAGCGAGAACGCGTTCGGGAACGACCAGGAGGCCTTCGTTCGCGACCGCCTGCAGAGCTCCGACCGGACGTTCAAGGTCCTGGTGAGCTCGACCTCCTTCACCAGCATGATCCTGGACCTGCGCTCGCAGACGGCGCTGCCGGCCACGCTCCAGCAGCAGTTCTATCTCGACTGCGATCAGTGGGACGGGTTTCCCAGCAAGCGCGCCGAGCTCACCGCCTTTCTCGCCCAGGCAAACGTGAAAAACGCGGTGATCGTCTGCGGCGACATCCATGCCGGATTCGTCAGCAAGGTGAGCGCGGGCGCCGGCAACGACGTGCCGGTGATCACCTCGCCGGCGATCAGCTCGCAGACGCTGAAGGAAGAGCTGCTCGGGCAGGTGGAGGAGCTCGGGCTCGGCCCGGCCGCCGCGGCGCTGGTGAACAATCTCGAGCCGCTGCTGCAGGCTTCGAATCCGCAGATCCTCTTCAACTCGACCGACAAGCACGGGTTCACGGTGGTCGAGGTCACGGCGCAGGCCGTGAAGGCGACGCTGCATCAGATCCCCAACGGCGAAGTCACGCACGACTATTCGGCGACTCCCGCCGATCTGGCCGGAAAGTTCACGACCACCGCCTACACCGTTTCGAGCGGAACGATCACCCCCGCGTAACCGCTACGAGCTGGCGGAGGTGTACCGGCGGATGCTCGCCTTCCAGATGCCTCGCGCCACCGCGGCGAAGAGCAGGGTTCCGGCGAGCGCGCCTGCCGCCGTCTGCGGGGTCAGCTTCCCGAGCAGCGCGAGCGCCGGGTACGTGGTCATGAGCGCAAGCGGCAGCACGAAGGTGAAGAGGATTCCGAGGACGCCGCGGAAGACGCTGTTCGGCCAGCGCGCGACGTCGAACACCGATTGGAAGAGATAGAGGAGATTGTCGACGCGCACCGCCACAAAGGCGATCGACACCACCACGATGGCGATCGAGTAGAGGACGAGCACCGCGGCGCAGAGAAGGACGGCCGCGAGCAGCAGGTGGCGAACGTCGGGCGCATGGCCGATCCGGTGGAAGGCGATGCTGAAGATCACCGCCGCGCCGGCGAGATCGGTCACCCGCCAGGGCTCGATCTTCGAGAGCGAGACGAGGAGCTGGGCGTCGGCGGGTTTGAGCAGGACGAAGTCGAGCGTGCCCTTGCGCACGTGTTCGATGACCTGCAACAGCGACGGGCTCAGGGTGCCTTCGAGGACTCCCTTGAGCGCGACGAACCATCCGAGCACGACCAGCATCTCCGGAAAGGTCCACCCGGCCACGGACTCGCGAGTCCCGAAGACGACCAGCAGCGGGACGAGGGTGACGCCGATCCAGAGCAGCGCCAGCGCTCCCTCCACCGCGAACTCCAGGCGGTAGGTGAGCGCGATGGCGACGGACGCGCGAAGCTGGGCGCGCACCACGCGAAGGGCCCGCATCATCCGCCGTATGCCGCGTAGTGGCGCAGACCCGACCGCCACGCGACCCTCGTCGCGACGAAGAACACCGCCACGTACGCCCACTGCGCCGCGAGAAGCTCGAGCGCGTCCGCCCGCGAGCAGCGCCCGATCATCAGCTCCACCGGGAACGAGAGCTGGAAGCGGAAGGGCAACACCAGGGCCAGGCTGCGCACCGCACGGGGAAACAGATCCAGCGGCACCAGGTAGCCGGAGAGGATGTTCGAGAACCCGAGCCAGGCATCGAAGAGCGATGCGGCGCTTTCGAACCGGAGCGCGAAGGTGCCGATGATCGCCTGCACCAGGAAGTAGATCAGCCACGCTCCGACCAGCGCCGGGCAGAGCAGCAGCCAGGAGAACCAGTCGTGCGAGAGCTCCGCGCGCGCCACGTAGAGGAGGATCCCCACCACGGGGAAGGCGACGACGCCGCGCATGGGGATGGCGGCGAGGTTGTCGGCGGACCACTGCAACAGGGGGTGGATGGGCCGGAGCAGGCGCAGGGCAAGCGTGCCCTGGCGGATCTCCATCGTCATCTCCCACACCACCCAGGCGCCGGTCA
>DASREU010000173.1:0-6930 GCA_035651935.1 Myxococcales bacterium
TCCTCGACGGGTTCCAGGCGGGGCTCTCCTGGTCGGTGATCCTCAACAAGAGGGCGCGCTTTCTCGAGGTGTTCGAGGGCTTCGATCCCGAGCGGATGGCCCGCTTCGACCGGCGCAGGATCGCGAAGGTGCTGAAGGACCCCGGCATCGTCCGCAACCGGCAGAAGGTGGAAGCCGCCGTGAGCAACGCCCGCGCCTTCCTCGAGCTCCGGGACCGCGAAGGGTCGTTCGACGCCTACCTCTGGAGCTTCGTCGGAGGCGCCCCGAAGCAGAACGCGCGTCGCTCGTTGCGCCAGCTGCCGGCTCGCACGAAGGAGTCGGATCGCATGAGCGAAGCGCTGATCGAGCGTGGGTTCCGCTTCGTGGGACCCACCATCTGCTACGCGTTCATGCAGGCGGTGGGGATGGTCAACGACCATCTCGTCACCTGCTTCCGGTACGCGCAGCTGCGGCCCGGTTCAACGATCGCCATTGCCCCGGAGGAGAGGTAAACGAGGGGCGCCGCCTCGCGGCTCTGCCCGCGTCGCATCGTCCAGCAGGAACCAGATCGACCGGTACGGCTTGCCGGTCGCGCGAGTCATCCCGATCTCGCAGGTGCGGCTGCTCGAGTAGAACCCGTCGTGGACACCGGCGCTCAGCTCGATCGCTTCCCGCGCGGTTGCGGAGGCCGTCAATTCCGGCACCAGGAACCCGCGATCGCCGGCAAACCCGCAGCAGCCCGCTTCGGCAGGAACGCAGACGCTGTCGCTGCACGCCCGCGCGATCCCTTGCAGCTTGCCGGCGAGACCCATCTTCACCAGGGAGCAGACCGGATGCAGCGCGACCGACGCCGCCTTCCGCGCGATCCGGAGCCTGGGCAGGATCGTGTCGTGCGCGAAGGCGACCGAGTCGACGATGCGAAGCTGGTCGAACCGGCCGCGGTTCTCCACCGTCAGCGCCTCGCGCGAATGCAGCAGCCCGTACGTGCACGGGCTCGTGTCCACCACCACTGGCAGCCGGCCGCCGTCGGACCACGCCCACATCCGCCCGATGGTCTCGTTGACGGCGACCGCATGCGCATCCGCGTATCCCTTCGAGGAGAAAGGGACGCCGCAGCAGGCGCCGGATGCATCGGAGGGAATGTGGACCGGAATCCCGGCGCGCTCGCACACCGCCACGACGCCCTCTTGCAGCGACGTCCCTTCCGGGCTGCCCATGGTGCGCGAGATGCACGAGGGAAAGTAGATCGCGCTCGCCCCGGCCGCCGCCGTCACCGGCCGGCTGCGCGCGGCGCTGGGCATCTCCACCGGCCAGGCTGGACCGGCGAGGCGCCCGATGGTCAGCGCTCCGCGCACGAGCGTCTCGATCCCGGAGAAACCCGCAACCGCGGTGCAGGCGAGCGCATGTGCGGCGCCGGAGTGCCCCTCGCGGCGCAGGCGCTTGGTGAACATGCCGGTATCGATGCCGACGGGACAGGCGGTGGCGCAGAGGCCGTCGACGGCGCAGGTGTCCAGGGCGAGGTATTCCCATTCATGCTGCAGATCGTGGAACGACGCCCCCGCGTGCTTTCCGCCGGAGCTCAGCCGGGCCATCTCCCGGCGCAGGACGATGCGCTGGCGCGGGGTGAGCGTGAGCTCGCGGCTGGGGCAGCGAGGCTCGCAGAAGCCGCACTCGATGCACGCGTCGATCTCGGATTCGACCGTCGGCATCGGCTTGAGATCGTCGAGGTGCGCCCGCGCATGCGCCGGCAGGATGACGCCCGGGTTGAGGAGCCCGTTCGGATCGGCCAGCTGCTTCAGCCGCCGCATCACCGCCAGCGCCTCGCCGCCCCATTCCGCCTCCACGAACGGCGCCATGTTGCGGCCGGTGCCGTGCTCCGCCTTCAGCGCGCCGCCGTGCTCGCGGAGCACCAGGGCGACCAGGTCGTCGATGAACCGCTCGTAGCGGCGGACTGCCGCCACGTCGTTGAACGATTGCGTGATGACGAAGTGGAGGTTGCCGTCCTTGGCGTGGCCGAAGACGATCGCCTCGCCGTAGCCGTGCTTCGCGAACAGCGCCGTCAGATCGTCCGCGGCATCGGCGAGCTCGTCGAGGGGAAAGCCGACGTCCTCGATGATCACGCTGGTGCCGCTCTTGCGCACCGCTCCCACCGAGGGAAAGAGGCCCTGCCGGACGAGCCAGAGCTTCGCCTGCTCCGCCGGATCCCGCGTGAACCGGGCCGGCTCGAGCAGCGAAAGCGGCGCACAGGCGCCGAGAGCCGCGGCTTCGAGTCGCACCGGATCCGCGCCGCTGTCGCCCTGGAACTCGGCCAGCAGGGCAGCGGCGCGCGGCCCCAGACCCTTGAACGAGGCCGGCATCCCGGGCTTGTCCTGGACCGATCGCAAGGAAGCGCGGTCCATCAACTCCAGCGCCTTCGCCCCGGCGTCCCTGAGCGGAGCGATCGGGGCGCAGGCCGCGTGCATGTCGTGGAAGAGGAGCAGGCCGGTCACCTTCACCGGCAGGTCGGGCACGGTCTCCAGCACGGCCTCGGAGATGAAGGCGAGCGTCCCCTCGGCGCCGATGAGGACGTGCGCGAAGATGTCGACCGGACGCGCGAAGTCGAGGAACGCGTTCAGCGAATAGCCGGTGGTGTTCTTCATCCGGTAGCGCGATCGGATGCGCGCCGAGAGGTCCGGGTCGCCTTCCAGCCGCCGCTTCAGCTCGAGCAACCCCGCATGCAGCGCGGGCTCTCGCGCGCGCAGCACGCCGTCCGCATCGGGGGCCGCGGTGTCGATGCGCGTGCCGGAAGGGAGGATGAAGGTGAGCGAGCGGAGCGTGTGGTACGCGTTCTGTTCGACGCCGCAGCACATGCCGCTCGAGTTGTTGGAGAGGATCCCGCCCATCCGCGCCGTCTGGATGGATGCCGGATCCGGACCCATCTTGCGCCCGCGGGGTTGCAAGGCCGCATTGACGCGCCCGCCGATGGCGCCGGGCTGCACGCGGACGCTGCGCCCGCCCTCCTCCACCGAGATGCCGCCGAACGCGCGGGAGATGTCGACGAGGATTCCGTCGGTGATCGCCTGCCCGGAGAGGCTGGTCCCCGCAGCGCGAAAGACGAGCGGGACCTGCAGCTCGTGACTGAGGGCGAAGAGCGCCTCGACCTCCGCCTCCGAGGCGGCGAGCACCACCGCGCGCGGGATCAGCCGGTAGAAACCGGCGTCGTGGGCGTGCGCGATGCGTTCCGCGGGCGTGTCGAGGACGCGGTCGCTGCCAGCGATCGCCTCCAGCCTTTTGCGAAGCAGCGCCGGGCCGATCTGTTGAGCGCGCAGGGCGCGTACCGTTCCATCCAGCATGCCGGGATCACTCCAGGACGAGCACAGTACACGAGCGGGCGCCATGCGCGCCGATCACCAGCGCCTGCTCGATGTCTGCGGTCTTCGAAGGGCCGGAGAGGAAGACGCCGAATCCGGGCCGCGGGATGGAGATGTGCTGATACGCCTCGTGCATGTTGTGGACCAGCGTCTCGGCGCGCAGCACGATCGCGAGCTGCTGGGTGAGGAAGGCGACCGCGCGCCCGAGGCCTCCGTGGTTCGTGATCCAGACCGCGCCGTTCTCCGCCACCCCGAGCTCCGCGGCCAGCACGCAGAAGTCCACGTCCCGCAGCAGGTGCGGATCGGCGACCGCGGCGGGATCGACGTTCGCGCGCTCGACGCCGGGCACGAGCGACGCCACCTTGGCGGCCGACCGATACTGCGGCAAGGCGAGCAGAGCCTCCTCGAGCGAACCGCGAACGAACACGCAGGTCCCTCCGACTGCGGCGACGCTCCGTGCGAACTGGTCGCGCAGGTCGGGATACCGCAGCCCCCGGAACCGCGCTTCTTCGGGCAACGCCACCGGAGGCGGCGAGCCGGCGCGGACCGCATTCAGGATCTCGTCACGAGCGCCCACGTTTCCTCCAGATCTCGCTGAAGCTCTCCCTGGGCATCGGCGGAAGATCGCGCTGGCGGCCCCAGGCGTTTGCGCGGAGCAGGCGCGCCGGCAGCAGGGGCACCACCCAGCGCACCAGCTTGCCGGCGATTTGGTAGAGCCAGCTCCGCGCGAGCACGAAGGCGCCGACGCGAGAGACGATGCGCTTTCCCAGCGGGACGAGGCCCTGCCTGGCCAGCTCGCCCCGCCAGGCGAGAAGCTGGTGGTGCAGATCGACGTGCACCGGGCAGACGTCGCTGCACGAGCCGCAGAGGGTGGACGCGAACGGCAGGCCGGCGTACTTCGCCGCATCCGCATGCGGCGCCAGCGTGGATCCGATGGGCCCCGGCACCGTCACCCCGTAGCTGTGCCCGCCGCTGCGCCGGTACACCGGGCAGGTATTCAGGCACGCGCCGCAGCGGATGCACTTGAGGGAGGCGCGGAATTCGCTGCGGCCGAGGATCTTGCTGCGCCCGCGATCGACGATGACGACGTGCAGCTCGCCCGCGGGCCGGGGGCCGTGGAAGTGCGAGGTGTACGTGGTGATCGGCTGCCCCGTCGCGGAGCGCGCGAGGAGCCGGAGGAAGACCGCCAGCTCGCGCGTGCCCGGCACGATCTTCTCGATCCCCATGCAGGCGATGTGCAACGGCGGCAGCGAGGTGCCGAGATCGGCATTGCCTTCGTTCGTGCAGACGACGATTCCGCCGGTCTCCGCGATTGCGAAGTTCACTCCGGTCAGGCCGGCGTCCGCGGCGAGGAACTTCTCGCGCAGGTGTTGCCGCGCCGCTTCGGTGAGCGCCTTGGGATCGGCGAGCCCCTGCGGTGTGCCCAGCTTCTCGTGGAACAGGTCGCCGATCTCCTCCTTCTTCAGGTGGATGGCGGGCATCACGATGTGCGAGGGCGGCTCGTGCCGGAACTGGACGATCCGCTCGCCCAGATCGGTGTCCACCACCTCGATGCCGCGCTCTTCCAGGTACGGATTGAGGTGGCACTCCTCGGTGAGCATCGACTTGCTCTTCACCAGCCGCTTCACGCCGCGTTCGCGGAGGATCTCGTGCACGATCCGGTTGTGCTCGTCCGCGTCGCGCGCCCAGTGTACGACCGCGCCGAGCTCGATGGCGTTCGCCTCGAACTGCTCCAGATACCCGGCGAGGCGCGAGAGCGTGTGCGCCTTGATCTGCGAGGCGGTGGCGCGCAGCTCCTCCCATTCCGGGACCGCGGCGCGCGCCGTGTCGCGCTTCTGGCGGACGAACCAGATCGCCTTGTCATGCCAGGCGAGGCGCGGGCCGTCGGCGATGAAGGCCTGGGCATTCTCCGAGAACGCGCTCATGCGGTCGCCTCCGCCAGCAGCTCGGCTACGTGCAGCACGCGCTGCGGCTTCCGCTCGCGCCGCAAGAGTCCGTCCATGTGCATCAGGCAGGAGATGTCGGTGCCGGTGATGACCTCCGCGCCCGCCCGCTCGTGATCGGCGATGCGATCGCGGCCCATCGCGCAGGAGAGCGCCTCCTCGGCGACGGCGAACGTCCCTCCGAATCCGCAGCAGTCGTCGGGACGCGCCAGCTCGAGCAGCTGCAACCCGTCGAGCCCCTCGATCAGCGCGCGCACCTTGTTGGAAGGCGAGACCAGCCGCTCCGATCCGCTTCCCAGCCGCAACCCGCGGAGGCCGTGGCAGCTCTGGTGGAGGCCGACCCGGTGGGGAAAGCGTCCCTCCGGCCGCACCTTGACGACGTCGTGGAGGAACTCGCACAGCTCGAACGTCTTCTTCCGCAGCGCGAGGACGCCATCGTCTCCCGGCACCAGCGCCTCGGTGTGGTTGCGGACCATCGAGGTGCAGCTCCCGGAGGGACAGACGACGTGTTCGTAGGGCGCGAACACGTCGGCCATCCTCCGCACCAGCGGTACGGCATCGTCGAAGAAGCCGCTGTTCGCCATCGGCTGGCCACAGCAAGTCTGCCGCTCGGGGTAGTGCACCTTGACCCCGAACCGTTCGAGCAGCTCTACCGTCGCGACCGCAATCGCGGGGTAGAGCTGGTCTACGTAGCACGGCACGAACAGCGCGACTTCGAGCACGGCCGCCTCCGGGCTTCGGTTAATGCGGGATCATTCCCGGCAGGACGTACGCCTGGATGCAGACGAGGAGCCCGACGAGCGCCGCCAGCGCGAGGCTGTGGAAGAAGACGTAGCGGAGGATGGGGCCTTCCGCGCCGACCTGTCCCGTCGCGACGCCCGCCACCACGATGCTCTGCGCGTCGATCATCTTGCCCATCACGCCGCCGGAGCTGTTGGTGGCCGCGGCGAGGACGGGCGAGATGCCCACCTGTTGCGCCGTCACCTGCTGCAGGTTGCCGAAGAGGACGTTCGACGACGTGTCGCTTCCCGTCAGCGCCACTCCGAGCCACCCGAGCATCGCCGAGAAGAAGGGGAAGATCTTGCCCGTCGAGGCGAACGCAAGCCCCATGGTCGCGTCCGAGCCCGCGTAGCGGGTGGTGAACCCGAGCGCCAGCATCGCGGCGATGGTGAGCAGCGAATACCGCACGCGGCGCAGCGTCCCCAGGTAGATGCCGAGCAGCCTCTTCGGCTTGAGACCGAGCAGCAGGCCCGAGACGATGCCGGCGAGCAGGAGTCCCGTCCCCGTCGCGGACAGCCAGTTGAGGCTGTAGACGGCGGCTTCGGGCGTGGGCTTGCTGACGACCGGCGGCGCGCGGAGCACGAGGTTGTGCAGATACGGCACCTGCCAGGTCGGGTTGTGGATGCCGTTGAGCCAGGTCTTCACTTGCGGAAGGCCCCAGGTGAAGACGAACACCGAGAGGATGATCCAGGGCATCCAGGCGATCCACGCTTCTTTGGAGGTCGGGCGGTTCGTGCCGGTCCGGGCTTTCATCGCGCCGATCGACCCCGCCGGCACCGGCAGACCGATGCCGGCTGCGGCGTCGGCCTCGCGCTCATCTTCGAAGCGCCAGATCTTCTTCGGTTGCCAGAACCGGAGCAGCACGACCAGGGCGGCGA
>DASREU010000174.1:0-4990 GCA_035651935.1 Myxococcales bacterium
GCACCCCGCGTAAGCGATCGCTCCGCCGAGCGACGCCCAGGGGCTCGCCCCCAGCCTCCGGGCCAGGCGAAATGCGCCGATCCCGGCGAGCAGCGGGCCGATCAGGTGGTTGAGCTTGAAGGCGAGGTCGAAGGGGAAGACCAGATAGAGGAGGGTCGCCGGGTGGAGGAGTCCCGGCGTCACCTGGCCGAGCAGCGAGACCCCGCACTCCGTCAGCGGATCCCAGAACGCCAGGTGGCCGGCGCGGAGCTGCTGGGCGATGAACAGCTTCACCGGGTAATAGAGCCGGCCCGTGTCCCGATAGTAGAGCTGCACGGAAGGGTCGAGCGTCGGCGCGAAGAAGAGCGCCAGCAGCGCGAACCCGACCAGGGCGGGCGCAGCACGAAGCAGTCGGTCGCGCGCAATCACGGTCCGCGTCCACGTTAGCCGCACTCCGGGGCGCACGCGAGAAGTTGCCCGGCGGGTCCGCGGCACGCTACAGGAGCGGGATGCAGGCGCCGGTCCGTACC
The DNA here is from genome assembly GCA_035651935.1 of Myxococcales bacterium. Taxonomy (GTDB): domain Bacteria; phylum Myxococcota; class Myxococcia; order Myxococcales; family 40CM-4-68-19; genus 40CM-4-68-19. The sequence continues at coordinate 510 of DASREU010000174.1, forward strand.
GAAGCTCTGGCCAAGGTCTTCCGGGTGGGATTCTGGGCGCGCCGCGTTTCCGCGGTCACGGACCTCTCCCTCGAGGTGCGCGCCGGGGAGATCTTCGGCCTGCTCGGACCGAACGGCGCGGGAAAGACCACCACGCTGAAGATGCTGCTCGGCTTCGTGAAGCCCAGCTCGGGCCGGGCCTTCGTCGGAGGCGAGCGCGCCGGCACCGTCCAATCGCGCCGGAGCCTCGGGTACCTTCCCGAGAACCCCGCTCTCTACGAGTTCCTCCACGGCGACGAGTACCTGGTCTTCGCCGGGCGCCTGTCCGGGTTGTCGCGAACCGACGCGAGCCAGCGCGCGGCCCGCCTCCTCGAGCGCGTCGGCCTGGCGGGGCGCGCCGATCGCCCGATCCGGAAGTTCTCCAAAGGGATGGTGCAGCGGCTGGCGCTGGCCCAGGCGCTGGTGGGCGATCCGCCGATCGTCATCCTCGACGAGCCGATGAGCGGGCTCGATCCGATCGGCCGCAAGGACGTGCGCGACCTGATCCTCGAGTTGCGGGCGGAGGGCCGGACCGTCCTCTTCTCCACCCACATCCTCTCGGACGTGGAGGCGATCTGCGATCGCGTCGGCATCCTGGTGGAAGGCCGGCTGACCGATTGCGGCGCCCTCGCCGACCTGGTCGCGCCCGGGGCGCGCGCGGTGGAGCTGGTGGTGGAGAACGCCGCGCCCGATCTGCTGGCGCGCCTGCAGCGCGACGGCACCGCTCTGTTGCAGCGCGACCGCGCGACCGTCCTCACCTTCAGCGATGAAGGCCAGGCCCGGGCGGCGCTCACGGCCGCGGTTTCGTCCGGCGCGACGGTCGTCTCGCTCACGCCGCACCGCAGATCGCTGGAGGAGCTGTTCGTGTCGCGCGCCCGCGGCAAGGCGGCCACTTCCTAGTGCAGGAGATCGCCCGCGGGCTGCCGGTCGCGTTCGCGCTCTGGACCTTCGCGGCCGGCGCGGTGGTGGGCAGCTTCCTGAACGTGGTGATCGCCCGGGTCCCGAAGGGCGAGAGCATCGTCTCGCCCGGGAGCCGCTGTCCGCGCTGCGGCAACCCCATCGCCTGGTTCGACAACGTCCCGATCTTCTCCTGGCTGCTGCTGCGCGCCCGCTGCCGCAGGTGCGGCCTGTCCATCAGCCCGCGGTACCCGATGGTGGAGTTGCTCACCGGCGTGCTGGCGGTCGCGATCTTCCGGCAACAAGGAGCCACCTGGGCCGCACTCGGCTACTTCGCATTCGCCGCCACGCTGGTGGCGCTCTCGTACATCGATCTGGATACCTGGCTCTTGCCCCACCAGATCACCTGGCCGCTCCTCGTCGCCGGCGCGCTCTCGCCGATCTGGAACCCGGTCCTCTCCTTCCTCGAGGCCGGCATCGGCGCGGTCGCCGGTTTCGCCGCGTTCGCCGCCGTCGCCCTGTTCGGGGAGAAGGTGCTCAAGCGCGAGACCATGGGCTGGGGCGACGTCTGGCTCCTCGCCGGGATCGGCGCCTGGCTCGGCTGGCCCGCCCTGCTTCCGGTGGTGCTCCTCTCGGCGGTCCAGGGCGCGGTGGTCGGGAGCCTCTTGCTCGCGGTGCGGCGCGATCGGGGCGCCGCGCCCCCGGCGGAGCCGGCGCCGGTCTCACCCGACGACGACTGGGTGCCGCCGAAACATGCGGTGCCGTACGGCCCGTTCCTCGCCCTGGGCGCGCTCGAATACCTGTTCTTCGGAGAGCGCCTGGTGTCCGGCTGGAACGGGCTGATGTTCCGGCTGCTCTCGTGACGGGCGAACGCGCCAGCCTGCGCCTGCGGCTGCTTGCCATCGTCCTCGCGGCGACGCTGCTGCCGATCGCGCCGCTCTCCATCGTGCTCCTCCTCCAGGTCCGCGACGGCATCTACGGGCGCGCGATCGCCGATGCCCGCGCGCGGCTGGTGGAAGTTCGCGATCGCTGCGCCGCGGGCGTTTGCCCCGAACCCTCCGGCGTGCGCCGGCTCGCCGGCGACTGCCCGGCCCCCACGGTTCGCGACGGGGAACACCTGGTGCTCTGCGAGCCGGTCGCCGGGGGCGGCGCGATCGAGCTGCGCCAGGACGTCCGCCCCGTCCGCATCCAGATCGCGGCGCTGGTCCGGCGCATCCTCGCCACGCTCGCGCTCTTCCTCGCCGTGCTGGTCACGCTGGCGGTGCTGCTGCTCGAGCGCGGCCTCGGGCGCAGGCTGGAGCGGATCGATGCCGCCCTGGAGTCCGTCGGGCGCGAGCAGCAGGGGCCGGGCCTGCTGCCGGAAGGCGGCGACGCGGTCGGACGGGTGGGAGCGGCGGTGAACCGGCTCGCCCAGAGGCTGCGCGACGAGCGCGGACGCACCCGGGCGCAGATCGCGGCGCTGGAGACCGCCAACCAGAGGTTGCGCGAGGCGCGCGAGGACCTGGCCCGCAGCGAGCGGCTGGCCAGCGTCGGCCGGCTCGCCGCAGGCGTCGCTCACGAGGTGGGCAATCCCGTCTCGGCGCTGATCGGCTATGCGGGCCTGATGCGGGAGCGGCTCGCGCAGGGGAAGGACGTCGCCGGATACACCGAGCGCATCGAGCGCGAGGCCTCGCGGATCGACCGCATCGTCCGCGATCTCCTCGATCTTGCGCGGCCTCCCGCGGCCCTGCAGCCCGTGGACCTGCGGCGCGCGCTGGATGCGGCCCGCGCCTCGGTGGCGCCGCAGCACCCGCGCGTGACGTTCGAGCCGGCGCTCCCTGGCGATCTGCCTCCGGTGCGCGGCGAGGAGCACTACCTCGCGCAGGTGTTCGTCAACCTCTTCTCCAACGCGGCGCGCGCCGGGGCTTCGCGCGTCGAGGTCACCGCGCAGGAGGCGGACGGAGCGGTGGTGGTCTCGATCGAGGACGACGGCACCGGCATTCCCGAGGCGGTGCTCTCGCGCCTCTTCGAGCCTTTCTTCACCACCTCCGCGCCCGGCGCGGGTAGCGGGCTGGGCCTCGCGCTTTGCCACGCCACCATGGAGCGCTTCGGCGGCGGCATCAGCGCCCGGAACCGCCCGGAGGGCCGGGGCGCGATCTTCGAGCTGCGCTTCCTCAGCGAATCCGCTCGACCCGCAGCGTGATCGGATCGAGCACGAACGCAGGGCGGCCGGGAAAATACGGCAGCAGCTCGGCGTCGCGGGATCCTTTGTCGATCGCGCGCACCAGCTCGGCGCTTTCCAGGTCAGGCTCGTTGTACGTGAGGTCGATGTTGTAATCCCAGCCCGGCGGGTAGCGGATGAACACCAGGGCGCGCCGGGCGCGCAGCCACTCGAACGCCGGTTCCCAGCGCGCATACGTCCAGCCGCGCTCGGGCGCGCGCATCAGGACCAGCCGGAGCTCGGTGGCCGCGCGCACGGTCGTCCACAGCGCCGGGATCGCGAGGAGGATGCAAGCCGCGAGGGCCAGCGGCCGGCGGAGCCGCAGGGCAGCGGCCACCGCAAGCTGCGCACCCGCCGCGGCGGCCAGCACCAGCCAGGGATAGAGCTCGAGGTGGTAGATGGCTCCGCCGACGTGGAAGGTCAGCGACGCGGCGAAGAAGACTGCCGCGAACACCGAGGTCGCCCAGAGCGGCGTCCAGAACAGCCCCGCGACGGCGAACGGGAGGATCGCCCACGACGGCGGGAGATCGGCCACGATCCGCAGCCGCCGGAGCGTCTCGGCCGGGAGATGCGACCAGGTGTGCTTCTGCCGCGTCTCGAGGAAGCCGTCGTGCAGCCCGGCGAGGTGCGGCGGGAACCCGCGTTCGGGCCGCACGTCGCGCACCCGCCCGATCCCCGGCCCGTCGAAAGGCATGTACTGGCGGGCGTAGAGCGACCAGGGCGGGGTGGTCCACGATCCGGTGGCGGCCTTGCAGGCGATCCCCACCGCGAGCGCTCCGGCGAGCAGCGGCGGAAGCGCCCAGGCCAGCGCGCGCAAGGGAAGGCGCCCGCGCAGGCGCAGCCGGAGCAGCACGGCGCCGCCGGTGGCCGCGGCGGCGACGCCGGTGAATGGCCGGACCAGGCCGGCGAAGGCGATGCAGCAGCAGAGGGCCGCGACGCGCGCGCCGGACGGGCGGCGCTCGACCGCGATCGCGGCGACGAATACGGCGGCCACGGCCGCCAGGGAGCTGCTCTGGGACAGGTAGCTGGCGAAGAACGGAAAGACGTCGGTGGCGCAGAGCAGCAGCGCCGGCGCGAGCAGGGCCGCGGCGCGCGACAGCCCGGCCAGCCGCGCGGCCCAGAACAGCAGGGCCGCCGTCACGCCGAGGAGCAGGCAAGGAGCGAGCCAGGGAGCGCCCGCTTTCGCGAACAGCGCGAGCACCGCCGCATGCCCGGGGAGGTACTTCGCGGTGAACTTCGGAACGACGAGGATATGCGCGGCCTCGAAGAACTCGGGCAAGGGCGGCGAGGGGTACGTGAGCCTTCCCGCGGCCAGCGTCTTCGCCTGGAAGAGGTAGACGTATTCGTCCTCCGTGCTCGGCCGTGC
>DASREU010000175.1:0-9168 GCA_035651935.1 Myxococcales bacterium
TTCAGATCGAGATCGCGGAGCGCGCCGACGCCGCGCTGGTGGACTCCGTGGACCGGCTCGTCCGCCAGCTCTCCTCCTCTGCGTCGCCCCGGACGCCGGATGCAGACGAGCTGCGCGCGATCGTCGAATCGCCTTCGACGACGCTGCTCCTGGCACGCGCCGGAGACGGGGCCATCGTCGGCATGCTTGCGTTGGCGGTGTTTCGCATTCCCACCGGAGTGCGCGCCTTCATCGAGGACGTGGTCGTGGACGGACGGGCCCGCGGCCAGGGCGTGGGGGCCGCATTGACGAAGCGTGCGCTCGAGCTTGCGGTCTCGCGCGGCGCCCGGACGGTGGAGCTGACCTCGCGGCCCCACCGCGTCGCTGCAAACGCTCTCTACCGCAAGCTGGGATTCGAGCCGCGCGAAACGAACGTGTATCGCTATACCCCGCGCTGATCGGCGCTCGGCGGCGCATCGAGCTGCCGGTACCACTCGAGCAGGTCGCGGAGGCTCTGCTCGATGCCGTACGCGCGCACGAAGCCGAGCCGCTGAAGCCGGGTGACGTCGGCGACGCTCCGCGACACACCGGCCGCGACCTCCCCCTGTTCCAGGATCCTGACCTCGACATTCGCGGCGCGCACCATCGCCGAGAGGACGTCGCGCACGCTGATCTCGACGCCGCTCGCAACGTTGAAGGCCGATCCGGGCTCCGCCCGCTCCGCCGCCAGGAGCAACGCGGCCGCCACGTCGCGCACGTCGATGAAATCGCGGGTCGGCCCGAGGGGCCCGGTGGCGAGGGTCATGGGCGCTCCACGACGGGCTCCCGCGAGCTGCGCCGCAAACCGCCCACACACGTGCTCCTCGGATTGACCGGGACCGACCACGTTGAAGATGCGAGCGATCACGACGTCCCCTGCCCGATCGAGGGCAACCCGCTCGGCGGCGAGCTTCGTCGCGCCGTACGCGTTCACCGGGGCGCATGGATGCGCTTCGTCGAGCGGCAGACGCCGTGGAGTACCGTAGACGCTGGCGCTCGACCCGAGGACGAGGCGGGCGCCGGCGCCGTCGAGCGCACGGACGAGAGAGACAGTGCCCTCGATGTTCGTCGACGCCAGCTCGGGACCGGGCGCGGCGTGCAATGCGGACGCGAGGTGGTAGACGCAGTCGGGCCGAAACTTCGCCACTGCACCGCGCAGCGAATCCGCGTCGGACAAGGAGATCGGTTCGTAGCGGTAGCGTCCCGTCGCGAGCCAACGCCGGATGGCGTGCGGCACCGGGGCGCGACGCGGCCGTCCGCAGGCGGTGACCGCGTGCGTGAAGAAGCCATCCGCTCTCGGCGAACGGCCGATGCCGAGAACCGTCGCCGCCGGATCGGCGCCCAGGATGTGCGCGGCGAGGTGGCGCCCGACGAGGCCCTGGGCGCCGGTGATGAGATGGCGCCGGTTCATCGCGCGCCCGCCACGATCCGCAGCCCTTCCTCGAGGGTCACCTCGGGTTTCCACTGGAGCACGCTGCAGGCGCGCCGGTTGTCCGCGACGAGCTGGTAGATTTCGCTGGCTGCCGGCCGGTCGCGCTCGCCGGCTTCGCCGACGGGAGCGTCCACCCCCAGCGCCCGGGCAAGGATCCTCGCCACCTCGCCGGCGCTCGCGCCGCGCATCGTTCCCAGATTGAAGATCTCCAGCGAGCGCGCCTCGAACGCGCAGGCCCGGGCGATGGCATCCGCTGCATCGGTGACGAAGCAGTAGTCGCGGACCGGCCGGAGATCGCGAAGCACGATCCGTTCGCCGGCGCGGGCGAGCGACAGCACCCGCGAGATCAGCGAGTGCGGAGACGCGCCCGGCCCGTAGATCGAGAACGGCCGCAAGATGACGCAGCGCAGTCCGTACGCATGCGCGTAAGCCTCGACGAGCTTCTCCGCGCAGATCTTCCCCGCCGCGTACGGCGACCGGGCGCTGAGGGGATGATCCTCGGGCACGGGAGATCGGAGCGGCTGCCCATACACTTCCGCGGAGGAAACATGGACGAGCTGGCGGATGCCGCGGCTGCGGCATGCCTCCAGCACCGTCGCGGTCCCTTCCGCATGGATGCGAACGTACCCGATCGGATCGCGGAACGATTCCGCCACGGAAGGCGGCCCCGCCAGATGGACCACCGTGTCCGCGCCGTCGAGCGATCGCAGCACCGCATCGAGATCGCAGATCTCCGCGAAGGAGATGGTGGCGGCGCTCAGCGCAGATGCGGGCGCCTGGCCCGGAGGGCCCGCCAGCGCGGCCACGGACGCGCCTGCATCCGAGAGGGCGGCGACGGTCGCGCCGCCGAGAAAGCCGCCGGCGCCGGTGACGGCGATCCGGCGGCCCTGCAGGGAAGCGGTCACGGCGCGACTCCGGCGAGCGCGGGCTCGGTGCGGCGGCGCGCGATCCCTGCCAGACAGCGTTCCATCTGCCGCGCGGTGCGCGCCGGGGTGAATCGCTCGAGGTATCGCGCCCGCGCCCCTGCGCCGAGGCGCGCCGCGAATGCCGGATCGTCGAGGAGACGCCGCAGGGCCGCAGCGAGCGCGGGGACGTCTTCGGGCGGCACGACCAGCCCGGTGCGCTCGTGATCGACGTGCTCCGGCACGGCGCCGATCGCCGAGACCACGGCCGGCTTCCCGAGCGACATCCCTTCGAGCACGGCGTTCGGCAGGGAGTCCACCGACGACGCATGCACGTGGATGTCGATGATGCTCCAGGCATCGGCGATGTTGCCGGGCCAGGAACGGATGTGGAGGCGATCCGCGATGCCGAGCCGCTCCGCCAGGACCCGCAGTTCCTGCGGATAGGCGGGACCCAACCGCTCGTCGCCCACCAGCAGCACGCGCACGTCGTGGCCGAAAGCGACGAGGCGCTGCGCGGCTTCGACGAGCAGGTGCTGCCCCTTGTACGGCACGAGGCCCGCCACCTGGCCGATGATCGTCGCGCCGCCGCGGTGCGGGATGCCGAACCAGGCGAGGATCTCCTCCCGCGACCGCGCGGGCGGCTGGAGTTGCACTCCGTTGGGAATGACGTGCAACTGCGGCGTCACTCCACCGAGATAGCGCTGGAAGTCCGCCGCGCGGGCTCCGGAGTCGCTGATCAGGGCGCTGCAGAGGCGGAGGTTGAAGCGCCGAAACGGCGGGAAGACGATCCCCCGCCAGGATCCGCCGTCGCTCAGTTTCCAGAGGTCGAGCTCGCTGTACAAGGTGATCGCCGCCGGGACGCCTGCGCTGGCCGCCGCAGGAACCGCCGTGTACAGCGCGGTCTCGAGGTGCGCATCGACGACGTCCGCGCGGCGCGCGATGAACAGACGCCGCAGCCGGGCGACCGCGGTCGCCAGCGCCTTCGCGGTCGCCGCCACCTTTGCGATTCCTCCCAGCTGCGCGGCGCCCGGATGCGGGACGGCGAGGTCGACGAAGTCGATGTCCGCCTCCTCGAACGAGCGCCGGAGCGAGCCGCAGTGGAGGCTCTCGCGCGGGTTCGGCGAGAAGACGGTGGCCACGGTGTGCTGGAACCGGCTGCGGTCGATCGCGCGCGCGAAGTTGAGGAGGCGGTTTTCGCCGCCGCCGAGCTTCAGCTCGGAGATGACGGAGACCACGCTGATCATGATGCGGCGCGCTCCGGAGAGCGCGGCGCGAAGAGATCGCCCGCCCGCGCGAGCGCGTCCTCGTCGTTGATGTCGATCCACCGGTCGCAATGGGGGTGCGCGGCGACCAGGGCGCCGCGTTCCAGGAGCGCACCGATGAGCCCCGGCACGTCGGTGCGTCGCCCCGGCGGCACGCACGCGATCGCGCTCCGGTGGAGCACGTACGTGCCGCTGGAAATGACCACCGGCAGCTCCGGCTTCTCGCGGTAGGCGGTCACCCGCTCTCCTTGCACCTCGAGCATCCCGAAGGGCATGCGAAACGGGTGCGAGTGCGTCGCGATGGTGGCGGCGGCCTTCTTCTCCAGATGGGTCCGGAGCAGCGCGCGAAGGTCGAGACTCGTCAGGTTGTCGACGTTCACGACCAGGACGTTCTCCACGTCGGCCGGCAGGAGCGACACCGCGCCGATGGTGCCGAGCGGCTCGCGCTCGACGAGAAGTTCCAGATCGGACGAACGTTCGCGGCAGAGCGCCAAGCCTCGGGTCCCGAGCCAGTCCGCGAGCGCCCGCTCCCGCTCGTTGATCGCGACGAAGACCCTGCGAAAATCAAAACCAAGTAATCCCCGCAGGTTCCATTCGATCAGCGGCGCGCCGCGCACCGTGCGCAGGCCCTTGTGCTCCTGCGAGCCTCCCGCGCGCATCCGCTCGGAGCGGCCGCCCGCCATGATCATTGCGGCGATTCCGATATCGGCCATGTCCTTCATTCGTCGCGGCAACTTGGTGCCGTGGTTTCCCGAGCGCCAGTGTGACGACCGTTCGCATGCGGACATCAGTTTTTCAGATGGAGGTCGTAGTTGCTGGTCATGAGCGCAACCCCCACCTTTGGCCGGATCGCGGGAGGCGGGGGTGGTGCGTCTCGTATTCGATATCGGCGGTTCGAAGACGCGTGCGGCGCTCTTCGAGGGGGGCACTCGCGCGCTCCTCGCTCCCGCGGTGACGCCCACTCCGAACCATCTCGATCTTCCCGACGCGTCATTCGACGATCTGCGCTCGCGCCTGATCTCCGCGATGCAGCGCCTCGGCCGCGAGGTGGCGGGCTCCGCGACGGTGGAGCGCGTCGATGTCGCCTTTGCGGGTCCTCTCGATCCGGACGGCCGCATCGTCGCGGCGCCCACGCTGTGGGGCACGCGGCTGCGGGGACGATACCGGCTCCAGGACGATCTCGCGTCGCTCTGGCCGGCTGCGCGCATCGGCGTCCTCAACGACGTGACCGCCGCCGGATACAGGTATTGCCGCCCCGACGAAGACTTCTGCATCGTGACGGTCAGCTCGGGCATCGGGCACAAGGTGTTCATCGGCGGCCGCCCTGCGGTGGGGCCCGGAGGGGCGGGCGGCGAGATCGGGCACCTCCGCGTAGACGAATCCCCCGACGCGCCGATCTGCGAGTGCGGCGGACGGGGACACCTGGGCGCCATCGCGTCCGGGCGTGGAGTCCTGTTGCATGCCCGGTGCCGCGAGGGAAACGAGGCGCTGAGCAGCAGCGACCTCGTCGCCGCATTCCGGCGAGGCGAGGGCTGGGCGGCGGAAGTCGTCGCGCGCAGCTCGGCGCCGCTCGGCGCGGCGCTGGCGGCGCTGCACCTCGGCGTCGGCATCGAGCGGTTCGTGCTGGTCGGCGGGTTCGCGCTGGCGCTCGGCGAAGGGTACCGCCGCTCCGTCGCCGCGGCGGCATCCGCCCGCTGCTGGAAGGGCGACGGCGACTGGCTTACGCGCATCGAGCTCGGAGTCGACGACGACCACTCGGGCCTCATCGGCGCCGGGATCGCGGGCGCCATCGAGGAGGCATCGGCATGAAGGTGGGAAGGTACAACTACGCGCACCAGCTCGGCGACGACATCGATCCGCTGATGGCGGACCTGCGCGCGATGCTGGTGGGCGGGCGCTACGAGCTGACCGCCGAGGTCAAGCAGTTCGAGCAGCAGCTCGCCCAGTTCCTCGGGGCACGCTTCGTGCGCGGCGTGAACACCGGGACGGACGCGCTGGTGATCGCGCTGCGCGCGCTCGGCATCGGCCCGGGCGACGAGGTGATCACACAGGCCAACACCTTCCATGCGACGGTCGGCGCCATCGACCTGGTGGGCGCGACGCCGGTGCTGGTCGACGTCGACCCGCAGACCTTCCTGATCGACCGCGCCCAGCTCCGGGACGCGATCGGGCCGCGCACGCGGGTCCTGATGCCGGTCCATCTCTACGGCAAACCGACGCCGATGGCGGAGATCGTCGCCCTGGCGGAGGAGAGAGGGCTGTTCGTGGTCGAGGACGCGGCGCAGGCGATCGGCGCGCGCATCGAAGGGCAGTGCGTCTCGACCTTCGGCCATTTCGGCTGCTTCAGCTTCCATCCGAGCAAGAACCTCGCTGCCTGCGGCGACGGAGGCGCGGTGGTGGCGCGCAACGCGGATCTCGATGAAGCCTTGCGGCGCCAGCGCGAGCTGGGGCAGTGCGGGCAGAACAACCACGTGGTCGTCGGCCTGAACACGAAGCTCGACGCCATCCAGGCGCGCATCCTCTCGTCGAAGCTCCCGCACGTCGCCGGCTGGAACGAGCGTCGCCGCAAGGCGGCCGCCCGCTATCGCGAGAAGCTCGCCGGCCTGCCGCTGACCTTCCAGGCGGCGACGGACGACGAGACGCACGTCTATCACCTGTTCCAGATCCGCACGGACCAGCGCGACGCGCTGGTCGCGTACCTGCGCGAACGCGAGATCGACGTCGTCGTCCGGTACCCGACGCCGATCCATCTGCAGCCCGCCTTCGCGAAGTACGGTTGGCGCGAGGGGCAGTACCCAATCGCCGAGGCGCTCGCAAAAGAGCTGTGCTGCCTGCCGATCCGGCCCGACATCAGCGAGGCGGAGATCGAGTATGTCGCCGGCTGCGTCCGCTGCTTCTTCGAGGACCCGGCAAGGACGTGATACCCGCTGTCGCCATCCTCGGCGGAAGCACGCCGTTCACCGCGGCGCTGGTCGAGGCGTTGCGCGATTCGGCCGCGACGGTGCCCGCTTGCGAGCTGCGGCTCTTCGGAACCGATGCGCTCGCGCTGGATCGGATGCGGCGCTATGCGGCGCTTCGCCTCGGTGGCTTCGGGTGGAGCGTCTCGTCGTGTGCGCGGCTCGACGAAGCGCTCGACGGCGCCGCAGCCGTCGTGAACCAGATCCGCTTCGGCGGGCTGGCGGTGCGCGCGCGCGACGAATCGACCGCCGCCGGCTGGCAGCTTCCGGCGGACGAGACGCTCGGCCCCTGTGGCCTCGCCGCGGCGCTCCGCCTTGCAAGCCCGATCCGCGCGCTGGCCGCCGAGCTGCGCCGCCGCTGCCCTTCGGCCTGGGTGCTGAATCTGATGAATCCCCTCAGCGTCACGACGGCGCTGATTGCGCGCGGCGCAGCGCCCGGGAAGTCCATCGGCCTCTGCGAGTTGCCGCTCTCGACGGCTGCGGAGGTCTGCCGCGTGCTGCGCTGCTCGCTCGACGACGTCGAGTGGGAGTACGCCGGCCTGAACCATCGAGGGCTCATCTTCAGCTTCCGCCACCGCGGCGAGGAGCTCCTGCCGCGCCTGCCGGACCTGCTCGGCAACCAGACCCTGTTCGGCATCACCGCGGACGAGATCCGCCGGATCGGCGCCCTGCCCCTCAAGTACTTCAAGCTCACGCGGCCGTTCGCGACGCCGCCGCGGCGCGCCGAGCTCCTCATCGCCCTGAAGGAGGACCTCGCCCGCGAGATCGATGCGGGAGCGGCGCCTCCGCCCAGCCTCGTCAAGCGCAGCTTCGACTGGTATGCCGGCGCCGTCGTCCCGGCGCTCTCCGCCATCTTCTCGCCGGCGCCGAGGCGGATGATCGTCAACCTGCTTCACCCCGACGGCATCGTGCGGGAGATCGCCGCGAGCGTCTCCGGCGCGGGCGTGCAGCCGCTCCCCACACCCGCGCCCGTCCACCTGCGCCGGTGGCTTCGCCGCTGGGAGGACCACGAGCGCGCCGTTCTCGATGCGGTCGCCGCTCCGTCTCCCGCCAGCATCCAGCGCGCGCTGGAGCTCGATCCCGTAGTCCCCTTCGACCGCGCGGCGCAGATCGCGCGCGACATCTGGACCAACCATGAACACTGAGACGAGGCAGGCCTTGCGGGTTGCGATCGTGGGCTGCGGCCGGATGGGCTTGCAGCATGCGAAGAGCTCGGCGCAGCTCGGGCACCCGGTGACCGTCGCCTGCGATGTCGATCCCGCCCGCGCGGCCGCGCTCGCCGCCGCTCATCCGGGCTGCGTCCCGTTCGCCGATCCGGCGTCCATTCCCTGGGCCGATGTGGATGCCGCCTTCGTCTGCACCCCGCCCTTCGCGCGAGGTCCCGTCGAGCTGTTCGCGGCGCAGGCCGGCGTTCCCCTGTTCCTGGAAAAGCCTGTCGGCCTCTCGGCGACACAGTGCGCTCCGGTCCTCGCCGCCGTACGCAGGGCGCGCCTCATCACCTCCGTCGGCTACATGAACCGGTACCGCCCGTCGGTGCGACGCGCACGGGAGCTGGTGGCGCGCGACGCTCCGCTCGGCTTCGCGGGTCACTGGTTCGGCGCGGCGTATCGCGTGCCATGGTGGGGCGACCCGGCGCTGTCCGGCGGACAGCTCAACGAGCAGTGCACGCATCTCGTCGACCTCGCGCGGCACCTGATGGGCGAGGTGGCCGAGGTGAGCGCGCTGGCGCAGGCCTCCCCGCAAGCTGGACGTGGCGCCGCCTCCGTCGCGATCGCGCTCCGCTTCGAAAGCGGCGCGCTGGGGACGATCACCTGTGGCTGCCTCGCCTCGGAAAAGCAGATCGGCTGCCGCGTGTTTACCGCGCGAGGGCAGATCGCGCTCGAGGGATGGGATTTCAAATGGTCGCCGTCGGGTGCCTTCGGCGACGGAGCCGATCCCGGCGCCGGCGATCCCTTCGTTTCCGAAGCGACCGCGTTTCTCGAGGCGGTGAGGTCCGGGGACGCGAGCGCGATCCGCTGCGACTTGCCGGAAGCGACCAGGACACAGCGCGTGGTCGACACGATCGCCGCTGCGCTCGCCGAAGGCGGGCGGCAGGTGATCAACGGGGCGGGTCGGGCTGCCGGGGGAAACGTCGATGCAATCGAGTACAGCTGAAGCACACCTGCCGGAGCCTCGATCGCTCAAGCTCGTCGAGGAGCCGCCGGAGCAGCGCGATTCGTGGTCGCTCCAGTGCGAAGCGCAGCGCAGCTACCGTGTGACGCTCTGCGAGTCGCTCCTCGATGCCAAGGCGCCCGCGCTTCTGGACGCGCTCAAGGGCCGGAGGGCGATCGTCGTCACCACGCGGACCGTGGACCAGCTCTACGGGGCCCGGTTGCGGGCGGCGCTGGAGAGTGCATCGGTCGCGGCGACGCTCGTCCTCGACATCCGGGAGGAGACGAAGTCGGTGCAGTTCGTCGAGCAGGTGTGCGCCCAGGCGCTGGCGCAAGGCCTCGATCGCCGCGGGGTCCTGGTGGCGTTCGGCGGCGGCGTCTGCTCCGACGTGGTCACGGTCGCGGCGTCGCTGATCCGCCGCGGGATCGCGCACGTGCGCGTGC
>DASREU010000176.1:0-4406 GCA_035651935.1 Myxococcales bacterium
TGACCCAGATCTTCCTCCGCAACGATTCCGGAAACGCCTGGCGCGACGTGCGGCTGACCCTCAACGGCATCTACGAATACAACGCCGACGTCGTTGTTTCAGGCGGGCACGTGATGCTCACCGTGAACAAGTTCGCCATCCGCGACCCGCAGGGAAAAGCCACCTGGGCGCCGCGGAACCTGGAGCCGAAGACGCTGCTCATCGAGACTGCCAGCGGCCGTTACGAGACGGAGTTCCGGCAGTGAGCGCCGCGGAAGAGCCCATGCTCCGGCGCCGGGTCCTGGTGGTGGACGACGATCCGGAGATCGTCACCTTCCTCGCCACGCTGCTCGAGCTGGAGGGGATCGACTCCACCGTGGCGACCAGCGCAGCGGCCGCGCTCGAGAAGCTCGAGCACACCGTTCCGAACCTGGTCCTCCTCGACATCGCGATGCCCGACCGCGACGGCCTCGATCTCTGCCGCGAGCTGAAGAAGGATCCCCGCACCCGCGACGTGCCCGTCTTCGTCGTCTCGGCGCGCCCCGGCAAGGACGTGGTCGAGCGCGCTCTCGCGGCCGGCGCGGAAGAATTCATCCGCAAGCCCTTCGAGAACCAGGAACTGATCGCCCGCATCCGCGGCCGCCTGACCTTCTAAAGATCCCGGAGATCCGGGGACACCATACGAAACTCTCCGTATGGTGTCCCCGGATCTCGATCAGGCTTCCTTCTTCTGCTTGGCGGGCTTCTTCTCGGCGCTGCCCTGGTCGCCGGTCTCCTTCGACTTGGCCTTCTTCTCCGGCTCGGGCTTCTTCTCGGGCGCGGTCTTCTCGGACTTCTCCACCAGCTCGAGGATGGCCATGGGGGCGTTGTCGCCGGCCCGATTCGCCACGTGCACGATGCGCGTGTACCCGCCGGGGCGCTGGGCGAAGCGAGGCCCGATGCTCTCGAACAGCTTCGCGAGCGCCGCCTGATCGCGCACCGTCTTGTGCACGATCCGCCGCGACGCGACCGTGTTCTGGCGCGCCTTGGTGATCACCCGCTCCACCAGCTTGCGCGTCTCCTTCGCCTTCGGCGTGGTAGTGCGGATGCTCTCGTTGAGGATCACCGCCCGGACCAGGTTGTCGAGCAGGGCCTTGCGGTGGCTGGTGTTCCGGCTCAGCTTGCGGCCGGCGTTGGCGTGGCGGGACATGGTCGAAGCTCCTTTACTGCTTCAGCGCGGGGGCCTGCGCCGTCGGCGGCTTGGGCGGCCAGTTCTCCAGCTTCATCCCGAGCGAGAGGCCCATCTCGGCGAGGATTTCCTTGATCTCCTTCAAGGACTTCCGGCCGAAGTTCTTGGTCTTCAGCATCTCCGCCTCGGTCTTCTGCACCAGATCGCCGATGGTCTTGATGTTCGCGTTCTGCAGGCAGTTGGCGGAGCGGACCGAGAGCTCCAGCTCGTCGACCGAGCGGAAGAGGTTCTCGTTCAGCTTCTCCTCGCTCTTCGGCAGCTCGATCGGGGCGGGCTCTTCCGTCTCGTCGAAGTTGATGAAGATGGAGAGCTGCTCCTTGACGATCTTGGCCGCGAAGGCGACGGCGTCGGCCGGAGTGACCGACCCGTTGGTCCACACTTCGAGCGAGAGCCGGTCGTAGTCGGTGGCCTGCCCGACGCGGGCGTTGGTCACCTGGTAGTTGACCTTCTTCACCGGGCTGAACAGCGAGTCGATCGGCATCACGCCGATGGGCGCGCCGACGACCTTGTTCCGCTCGGCCGGCACGTATCCGCGGCCGCGGCGGCAGGTCATCTCCATCCGCACGCGCCCGCCTTCGCCGACGGTGAAGAGGTGGTGCCCAGGGTTCAGCACCTCCACGTCCTGGTCGACGATGATGTCGCCCGCCTTCACTTCCTTGGGCCCCTCCACCTCGATGCGGATGGTCTTCTCCTCCTGGGTGTGCATGCGGAGGAGGACTTCCTTGAGGTTGAGGATGATGTCGGTGACGTCCTCGGCGACGTTGGAGATGGTGGTGAACTCGTGCTCCACGCCTTCGATGCGCACGCTGGTCATCGCCGCGCCCTGCAGCGAGCTGAGGAGCACGCGGCGGAGCCCGTTGCCGAGCGTGATGCCGAAGCCCCGCTCCAGCGGCTCGGCGACGAACTTGCCGTAGGTGTCGGTGAGGGTGTCCTGCTCGACGTGCAACCCGCGCGGCTTGATCAGGTCGCGCCAGTTCTTCGCAATCAATGCTTCTGCCACGGTTCTTCTCCTTGCAACGCCGCCCATCTCCCCGCGGAATTGCGGGGCGCCATCGGGTCGTCCGTTGCGGGTGCTGCGACTTCGACGACTACTTCGAGTAGAGCTCGACGATCAGCTGCTCCTGGATGGGCATGGTGATGTCGTCGCGGCTGGGCGTGCTCTTCACCGTCCCCTTGAAGCCGCCCTTGTCCAGGTCGAGCCAGGCGGGGATGCCGCGGCGATCGACGGCCTCGAGCGCCTCGTTGATCCGGACGATCTTGCGCGACTTCTCCTTCACCGCGACCACGTCCCCCACCTTCACCTGGAAGCTGGGGATGTTGACCTTGCGGTCGTTGACGCGGAAGTGGCCGTGCCGGACCAGCTGGCGCGCCTCGGCGCGGGTGTCGGCGAAGCCGAGGCGGAAGACCACGTTGTCGAGGCGCTGCTCGAGGAACTGGAGCAGGTTCTCGCCCGTCTTGCCCTTGGCGGCGCTGCCGCGCAGGTAGTAGCCGCGGAACTGCGTCTCCAGCAGCCCGTAGAGGCGCTTCACCTT
The DNA here is from genome assembly GCA_035651935.1 of Myxococcales bacterium. Taxonomy (GTDB): domain Bacteria; phylum Myxococcota; class Myxococcia; order Myxococcales; family 40CM-4-68-19; genus 40CM-4-68-19. The sequence continues at coordinate 2,740 of DASREU010000176.1, forward strand.
CTGCTTCTCGCGGAGCTGCACGCCGTACTCGGAGAACTTGGCGCGTCCCTGGCCGTGCTGGCCCGGCGGATACGGACGGCGCTCGATGGCGCACTTGTCCGTGTAGCAGCGGTCGCCCTTCAGGTACATCTTGAGATTTTCTCGCCGGCAGATGCGGCACGACGATTCCGTGTAGCGAGCCATTTGCGAGAGCTCCTTAAACGCGGCGGCGCTTCGGCGGCCGGCAGCCGTTGTGCGGGATGGGGGTGATGTCGCGGATCAGCGTGACCTTGAGTCCCGCGGCGGCGAGCGCGCGCAGGGCGGACTCGCGGCCGGCCCCGGGGCCCTTCACCAGCACCGAGACGTTCTTCAGGCCATGCTCCATCGCCTTGGCGGCGGCGTCGCCCGCGGCCACCTGGGCGGCGAACGGCGTCGACTTGCGCGATCCCTTGAACCCGCGCGCGCCGGCCGACGACCAGGAGAGCACGTTCCCGGAGACGTCGGTGATGGTGATGATGGTGTTGTTGAACGTGCTCTGGATGAAGACGATCCCGGTCTGCACGTTCTTGCGCGCCTTCTTCTTGCCCTTGCGCTCCGCGGCTGCCGGGGCGGCGGCTGCGCCTGCCGCGGGCGCCGCCGGGGCTGCGGAGGGCTTCTGCTCTTTCTCTTTCTGCTCTTCGGCCATGTCGGTGTGTCCTTACCGGGAAGGAGGAGGCGGAGCGGCGACGGCGCGCCGGACGATGCCGCGCTTCGGGCCCTTGCGCGTGCGCGCGTTGGTATGGGTGCGCTGCCCGCGGACCGGCAGGCCCTTGCGGTGGCGCAGGCCCCGGTAGCAGCCGAGGTCCATCAGGCGCTTGATGTTCAGGCTGGTCTCGCGGCGGAGATCGCCCTCGACCTTGTAGCCCTGCTCCAGCGTCTCGCGGATGCGGTGGATCTCGTCTTCGGTGAGATCCTTGGTGCGCTTGGTCGGGTCGAGCTGCGCCGCGGCGCAGATCTTCTGCGCGGTGGTGTTGCCGATCCCGTACAGGTACTGGAGCGAGATCTGGATCTGCTTCTCGCGGGGAAGGTCCACGCCTGCAATACGCGCCATTCGTTGCTCCTCAACCTTGCCGCTGCTTGTGGCGGGGGTTCGCGGTGCAGATCACGCGCACCACTCCCTTGCGGCGGATCACCTTGCACTTCACGCAGATCTTCTTCACCGAAGCACGGACCTTCACGGCTTCCTCCGCCGACGAAAAACCATCCGAAAATCGCTTTCCTTCCGTCCCGCACCCCTGACTGCGGCTTACGCCGCCGGGGCCCACCCGGACCGGAGGGAGCGCGGTGTCTAACAGCGCCGCAGTGCGTTGTCAAGCTGGCGGCCGGGGTCGCTTTTGCCCGGGTTCCGTCGGGTCGCGCTCGCCTGTCTGCTCGCCTCGGCGCTCGCGCGGCGAGTGCCTGATGTGACCGGGCCGTCCCGGTCGATTCGATCAGCGCCGCTGAACCTCGACCCAGTGGCACTGCTTCGGGCCGGTGAACGCTGCTGCCCAGACCTGCATCGACTTCGAGAGCAGCCCCGGCCGCGTATCCACCAGCGTCTCGCCGGGCTGCAGCAGGATCTGCGGGCCGTCGCCGACGCAGCTGTCGTCTGGCCGGCTCCGCGCGGCGACCGCATCGCCGAACAAGAGCGCCCTGGATCCGCCGTTCTT
>DASREU010000177.1:0-11014 GCA_035651935.1 Myxococcales bacterium
TCATCCGGAAGTACGCCGAGATCACCTTCGCCGCCGCGGGCGCCGCCGCTTCCGCCCCCCAGCCGCCGTGCTCGTTCAGCACCACCACCACGATCTCCGGAGCCGCCGCCGGCGCGAAGGCCGCGAACCAGGCGTGGTCGCGCGAGAAGTACGCCTGCGAGGTGGGATCCAGCTTCTGCTTCTGCCCGAGCTTCATCACCTGCGCGGTGCCGGTCTTCCCGGCGAACTCGATGTCCGGCAGCCGCGAGCGGTACGCCGTGCCGCCGGGCTCGTTCACCACCGCCACGAGCCCTGCGCGCACCGCCTGCAGCGACGACTCCTTGAGGCCCAGCTTCCGCGCCACTTGCGGCTGGAACTCGCGGAGCACCTTCCCGTCCGGCGCCTCGATCCTGCGGACGATCTGCGGGACCACGATGTCGCCGCCGTTCGCGATCGCCGCGTACGCCACCGCCTGCTGCAGCGGCGTGACGTTGATCTCGCCCTGGCCGATGCTGGCGTTGATCGCGTGCGCGCGCGCGCTGCCGCTCTCCGGAGTGATGGTCTTCGAGTCCGGGATGATCCCGGTGATCTCGCGCCCGAGGTCCAGCCCGGTGGGCTGCCCGTACCCGAACCGCCGCGCCATCTCCGACATGGCGTCGAGGCCGGCGCGGTCGCCGACCGTGTAGTAGAAGACGTCGCAGGACTGCGAGAGCGCGTGCCGGAGGTCGAGGGCGCCGTGGCCCGCGGGCTTGTCGCAGCGCCAGCGGTGGTTGCCCATCGTGTACCCGCCGCCGCAGAAGATGCTGCTGTTCGGGGTGATCACGCCGTTCTCCAGCCCGACGAACGAGGTGATCGCCTTGAACGTCGATCCCGGGTGGTAGTTCTCGTTCATCGCCCGGTTGAGCATCGGCTTGAGCGGGTCCTCGAAGATGGTCTTCAGCTCCGCCCGGCTGATCCGCCCCGACATCTTGTTCGAGTCGAACGACGGCCGCGAGACCATCGCCAGGATGAACCCGGTCTTCGCCTCCATCACCACCACCGCGCCGGCGCGGCCGGGGAACGCCATGTCCGCCGCCCGCTGCAGCTGCTCGTCGATCGAGAGCACCAGGTTGTTGCCCGGCGTCGCCGGCTGAAGGCGCTCGTTCTCCGGGATCAGCGCCTCCTGCGTGTCCTTGTCGAGCTCGCGGCCCTTCGCGTCCACCGCGATGTTCTGCTTGCCGTCGGCGCCGCGCAGCTCGCGCTCCCACCGCCGCTCCAGCCCGCGCCGGCCGATGGTCTGGCCGCGCCGGTACTCGGGATGGTCGTCCATCTCGTCCGGCGTGACTTCGCTCATGTACCCGAGCACGTGCCCGAGGCTGGTGGGCGCGTGGTACGAGCGGTGCGGCGTCGGGATCAGGTTGACGCAGCTCATCTCGCTCTTGTGCGCCTCGAGCACGTCCACCTGATCGCGCGGGATGTCCAGCATCACCAGATACGGCTGGAAGCGCTCCAGGCGGTCCTTGCTCAACCAGCTCTTCTGGTAGTCGGCCTTGATGCGGTCCACGTCCTCCTGCCCGAGGTGCAGGTACGCGGAGAGCTTTTCCAGCACCTCGTCGCGCTCCTTGCCCTTGCAGAACGCGGGGGTGAGGAAGACGTCGAACGAGGGCCGGTTGTCCACCAGGGTGCGGCCCTTCCCGTCCTTGATCACCCCGCGGTCGGCGGGCACGAACAGCGACTTGCGGAAGTTCGCGATCGACTGCACCACGTAGACTTCGCCGCGGAGGATCTGCAGCTGGTAGAGCCGCACCACCAGCACGAGCATCGAGCAGACCACGATCAAGGCGCCCATCGCCGCCCGCGGCCTGATCTCTCGGATGTCGTCGGCGTCGCGCCGGACCAGCATCAGCGCATCCCTCCGGGCGCCTCTTCCCCGTGGAGGAAGCCCGCATCCAGGCGGCGAAGGATGGCGAAGACCGCCGGCGCCGCGGCTGCGGTGCCGAACGCAGACCAGAGCAAGGGCGAGAGCTCGAGGTGGAACCCGGCGCCGGTGAAGGAGCCGAACACCAGCGCCGCGACGAGCGAGTGCCCGAGGCTGGCGCCGAACGCCACTGCCGCGGACTGGACCCCGCCTTCGGTGCGCAGCGCGGAGCCCGCGGTCCGCACCACCACGAAGGTGAGCACGGCGAGGAAGGTGTAGAGGAAGGCCGGCGTCGCGGAGGTCAGGTCCGAGAGATAACCGGCGGCGGCCGAGAGCGCAGCGCCCTGCACCACGTCGTCGCGCAGCGCGAGGTAGAGGACCACGATCAGGAGCAGATCCGGCCGCGCCGCCTTCAGGTGCAGGAGGTGCGGGATCACCGACTCGAGGATCGCCAGGCCGGCGGCGACGAGCAGCACCAGCACGATGCGCAGCTTCACGGCTCGCCACCCGGACGGGCGTTGGCCTGCGACGCCCCGGCGGCGGGAGGCATCAGGGTCGAGGGGAAACCGACCACCACCCCGACCTCGTCGAGGCGCGAGAAGTCGACGGCCGGAATCACGTCGGCATCGAGAAAGAGCCCGTGCGGCTTCTTCTCCACCTTCACCACCCGCCCGACGGGCAGGCCTTGCGGGAAGAACCCCGGTCCGCCGGCGGTGATCAGCAGATCGCCTTCCTGCAGATCGTCGGTGCGCAGCGCGTACGTCAGCTTGCAACGCGAGATGTCGCCGGTGCCCTTCACGGTGCTGCGGCTGCGCGTCCGCTGCGAGATCGCGGGAAGCGCGCTGAGCGGACTGACGATGAGCTGCACGTCGGCGTAGCTGCCCGTGAGCTGCGAGACGATGCCCACCACGCCGTCCGGCGCGATCACCGGCGCACCTTTCACCACTCCGTCGTCGGCCCCCCGGGCGATGCGCAGCGTGTGCGAGTGCGGCGAGGCGCCCACTGCCACCACGCGCGCGATCATCACCCGGCCCTCGCCCTGCTTGTCGACGAAGTCGAGCAGGTGCCGCAGCCGCTCGTTCTCGAGGCGCAGCTCGGCCGACTGCTGCTCGAGCTGCCGGGCCTTCAACGCCTCGCGCCGGAGCAGGACGTTCTCCTCCCGCACGTTGCGCAGCCCGATGTACCCGTTCCAGGCGTCGATCACGCCGAAAGCCGCGAGGGTGATGGTCTTTTCCACCGGCGCGATGACGAAGATGACGGCGCGATCGAGCCCGCTCAGCTCGCGACCCTTCTTCGCCTTGACGAAGAAAATGGAAAAAGGCACCGCCAGCAGGGCGATCACGAAGATCGGCTCGCGAAAGCGCTTGAAAATCGAGTGCACGCAGGCTCACAACCCGGGCCGCAGGGCCCTCTCTTCCCGGGTTTTTCTCCTTGCATCTGTCGCCCGGCTTCTTTAGGGTGTCAAGCTTTCCAAGCGGCCGTGCGCACGGCGGTTTTGACCCGCCGCGACACCTACAGCGATGGAGTGGTCGTCCGATGCTCGACGTGATGCGGTCGAATGCGAAGTCCTCGCTGATCGCGCTGATCTTCGGCGCGATCATCCTCACCTTCATCTTCTCCTTCGGGCGCGGTTCTTCCGGCTTCCGCACCCGCACGCCGGAGACCTGGGCGGCAAAGGTGAACGGCGATCTGGTCACCGCCAGCGACTTCATGCAGGCCTACTCCAGCCGCTTCAAGCAGATGTCCGCGATGCGCGGCGGCAAGTACACCACCGACAACGCCAAGCAGGACAACCTGCGCGCGGAGACGCTGCGGAACCTGATCGATCAGGAGCTGATCGCGCAGCAGGCCGATGATCTGGGCATCCGGGTCAGCGACGCCGAGGTGGCGGATGCCATCGCCCGGAACCCGCAGCTGCAGCAGGACGGCAAGTTCGACTTCGACTACTACAAGCGCGTCGTCGAGAACTACTACGGGATGAGCATCAACCGCTTCGAGGAGGCGTACCGGCGCGACCTCCTGCGCGCGAAGGTGGTGCAGACCGCCATCGCGGGGGCCAACGTCTCGGAGGACGAGGTGAAGGCGGCCTGGACGGCGGAGCACGAGGGCGCGGCGATCACCTGGGTCCGCTTCAACCCGTTCATGTTCCGCGACAAGGTCAACGTCACCGATGCCGAGATCGAGGCCTACGCGAAGGCCCACGCCGACGAGATCGCCAGGAAGTACGAGGACGAGAAGGCGACGCGCTGGAAGCAGCCGCCGGCGATGAGGGTGCGCGCGATCACCATCCCCGTGCCCCCGACCGCCAGCGGCGATCAGGAGAAGGCGGCGCGGCAGAAGATCGACGAGGCGCTCGCGCAGGCGAAGGCGGGCAACGACTTCGCGGAGGTGGCGAAGGCGCGCAGCGAGGACCCGACGAGCAAGGCGAGCGGCGGCGATCTCGGCTTCGTCGCGCGCGGACAGTCTCCCTACGGGAAGACGCTGGAAGATCAGGCGCTCAAGCTGAAGCCCGGAGAGATCAGCGACGTCTTCAAGGACCGGTCCGGGTTCCACGTGCTCAAGGCGGAGGAGGAGCGGCCCGCGCGCGAGCAGAGCCTCGACGAAGTGCGCAAGCTGATCGCCGCCGATCTGCTGAAGAACGAGAAGGCGAAGCAGCTGGCGAAGCAGAAGGCGGAGGAGACCCTGGCCCAGCTCCGCGCGGGCAAGGAGCTGAAGGACCTCTTCCCGCAGAAGAAGACCGAGCCCGGGCAATTCGACTTCAGCGCCTTCACCACCCCGCAGACCTCGGAGACCGAGACCTTCCATCCCGGCGGCGGCTATGTCCCCGGGATCGGGCCGGCGCCGGCCCTCGCCGCGGCGGTCTTCGCGCTGACGCAGCCCGGCGCGATCCCGCAGGCTCCGGTGGAGGATGGCGACACCTGGTACGTCTTCAGGCTGAAGTCGCGAGAGCGGGCGGACCCGTCGAAGATGGATCCGGCGGAGCTGAGATCGGTGCGCGAGAAGCTGATCCAGCAGAAGCAGAACGCGCTGTACACGAACTGGGTAGACTCGCTGCGGAAGAAGGCGAAGGTCGTCGAGAACGAGCAGTTGCTCTCGTACGATCAGACCTCGACGCACGAAGCGTTCTCGCCCGATGACTACTAGGCGCAGCGGAGAAACCAGCCTGGACCTGGAAAAGCTCACCGCCAAGGACGTCGAGGGCGCCGACGTCGCCCTCGGGGATCTCTGGCGCGACCGTCCCGCGGTGCTGGTCTTCCTCCGCCACTACGGCTGAGCGCTCTGCCGCGAGCAGGTGGCCGAGTTGCGGCCCCACGCAGACGAATTCGAGAAAGCCGGGGCCACCCTGGCGGTGATCGGAAACGGCTGGCCGGCGATGGCGAAGTCCTGGGCCACGCACGTCGGCTTTCCACCCTCGGTCAAGGTCCTGACCGACCCCTCCGGCAAGGCGTACGACCTCGCCGGCATGAAGCGCTCTGCCGCCCTGACCTTCAGCCCCTTCGCCTTTGCCCGGTGGATCCGCGCCAACCTCAAGGGCTTCCGCCAGGGAAGGACCGCGGGCGACGCCTGGCAGCAAGGGGGCGCCCTCATCGTCCTGCCGGGTGGGAAGGTCTCCTACCGCTATGCGAGCATGGGACCAGGCGACCACCCCTCTCCCCGCACGCTGCTCGGCGCGCTGAAGAAAGCGGCCTGACCGGGTTCAGCGTCCGTCGCCGATCAGCCGGAGAAGCTCCTCCAGGGAATCGGCGAGCGCTTCGAACTCGTGCACGCCCGCGGCGATCAGCGGGATCCGCCCGTACCTGCGCTCCCGCAGCCGCCCGAGGTATCCGTACCCGAGCGCGCCGCCGTCGGTGCCGAAGAGCAGCAGCCCCGGCGTCGCCAGCGAGACCTCCTGCGACTCCGCCTCCTGCGCGATCTGCTCCGCGCTCCAGAGGACCACGGGGCGCTTGCGCGTCCCTATGGTCCCGCGCCCTCCGTCGTGGCGCGCGAGGAACGCGCGCAGGTCGGCGGAAAGGTTCGGAATCGCGTCCAGCGCTTCGTCGGTGGCGCCCTCGAGCGCGAGCTGCATTCCGGCCAGGTCCATGCAGTCCCTATAGCTTGCGAAGGAACTCCTCGCCCAGCTCACGCGACCTGCGTGTCGCCGCCTCGACGGCATTCATCAGGACGTTGCGCAGCCCGCCCGCCTCCAGCGTGTGCAGTCCCGCGATCGCGGTCCCGCCCGGGCTGGTGACGCTGTCCTTGAGCATCCCGGGATGCTGGCCGCTCTCGATCAACAGCTTCGCGCTCCCCAGCACCGTCTGCGCCGCGAGCTGCATCGCGGCGCGCCGGGAGAGGCCGACCTTCACGCCTGCGTCCGCGAGCGCCTCGATGATCAGGAACAGGTACGCAGGGCCGCTTCCGGAGAGCCCCGTGACCGCATCGAGCTGCGATTCGTCGAGGACCACGGTGAGCCCGACGCTGTCGAAGATGGTGGTCGCCGTCGCGAGGTCGGCCTCGGTTGCGTGCGCGCCGAGCGCCAGCGCCGTCGCTCCAGCGCCCACGGTGGCGGGCGTGTTCGGCATCGCGCGCACGATCCGCATCGCGGAGTGCAGGCGCCGCTCGATGGCGGCGATGGGCACGCCGGCGGCGATGCTGAGGATCAGCTTGTCGCCGGAGACGTCGGGCGAGATGCCGCGCAGCACCTGGTCGAGGATCTGCGGCTTCACGCAGAGGACGAGCACTTCGCTCTCGCGCGCCACGTCGCCATTGCTGCCGCCGCGCACTCCGTACGCCTTGACCAGCTCCTGCACGCGCTCGGGCCGTCGCGCGCTGACCAGGATCTGGTCCGGGCGCGCCGCTTTGGTCTTGAGGAGCCCCTTGAGCAGCGCCTCCCCCATGTTGCCGGCGCCGATGAACCCAAGCTTCTTTTCCGTGACCATGCCCGGCACAGTAGCCCGAGCATTGCCGGTCCGCATCAGCCACCACCCTGGCCGCGGCGGAGATCTCGAGATCCGGCGGTCAGCCGATGATGAAGGTCTCCTGGATCAGGCGGCCCTCGGCGAAGCGGCGCAGGTTGTAGCGGTCGAAGATCTCGTCGTCCGCTCCGGCCATCCAGGCTGCCATGCGCCGCGCCACTGCCGGCGCCATCATGAAGCCGTGGCCGACGAAGCCGCTCATCTGCAAGAGGCCGGCGACCCCCGGGGTCTCCCCGAGCACCGGCGAGTGATCCGGCGTGACGTCGTAACAGCCGGCCCACTGGCGCAGGAGCTTCACCGCGCCGACCTGCGGCATCAGCTCGCCCAGCGCCCTGCCGTACCGCGCGAGGAACCGCAGCGACGAGGCCTGGTTCAGCCCCGGCTCCTCCGCCGGATCCCCCATCCCGCCGACGATCTCGCCGCGCATCGACTGCGAGAAGTACAGGCCGGTCCCGAGCATCGAGACCAGCGGCCCGAGAAAGGGCTTGAGCGGCTCGCTGGAGGCGATCTCGTGCCGATACGGAACGTTCGGGAGCTGCACGCCCGCGAGCCGCGCCACCGTCGGGCTCCAGGCCCCGCTCGCGATCACCACCCGATCGGCCGCGACGCGCCCGCGGTCCGTCTGCACCGCGCGGACGCGGCCGCCGGCGACCTCGATCCCGGTGACGCGCGTGAACGTCTCCACCTGCGCGCCGCGCTTGCGCGCCCCGTCCGCGTATCCCCAGAGGAACGGCCAGGGGAACACCACCCCGTCCTCCGGATTCCAGGAAGCGGCGATGAACTTCGCGGTGTCGAGCTGGGGGACGATGTCCCCCGCCTCGCCCGGACCGATCACTCGCGTCGGCAGGCCGTGGCGCTTCTGCAGCTCCGCCCCGTACTCGATGCGGCGCACGGTCGCCTCGTCGTGCGCCAGGAAGAGGTACCCGCCCTTCCGCAGCCAGACGTTGATCCCGAGCTCCTGGGCGAAGCGGCCCATGAAGTCGATCGACTCCTTGGCGAGCTCGATCAAGGTCGGGGTGGTCCACTGCGCGCGGACGCCGCCGCCGTTGCGGCCCGAGGCGCCCTCACAGAGGTACCCGCGCTCGAGCACCAGGATGCGCCCGGCGCCGAGCCCCGCGAGGTTCCAGGCCAGGGCGAGCCCCATGATGCCGCCGCCGACGATCACCACGTCGGCGCGCTCGGGCAAGGCGGCGTGCGGCTCCAGCGGATGACGTCCCTTGCCCCAGGTCGGGCGAAGGCCGGGAGTCGGGTGGCGCGCGCCGATCACCTCGTCCGGCAGTCCCGCGTACGCCGCGATCGCGGTCGGCGAAAACGGAGGCCGCGCGCGGAAGGGGACCTGCGCCTCCGGCGGGACGGCGTTGCGGCCGGCGCAGATGCGCATCGCGCCCGCCTCGCAGCTCTTTCCCTGGCACGGCCCCGTGCCGAGGCCGGTGTAGCGCTTGAGGCTCTCGATGTCCGCGAAGCCGTGGGCGATCGCAGACTCGACGTCGTGGACGGTGACGTCCTCGCAGGCGCAGACGATCGCCTTGTCCGCTAGAGGCACGCAGCCTTTCCCGCCGCCTCGCCCGAGGCGACGGCCGGCTTTCCAGCGACCCGGCCCGCTGCGAACAGCCAGGGGACGGCGGTGCGTCCGGCGGCGTCGGTCTCCACCGGAAACCCGTTCCCGTCCCAGCGCGCCGTCGCCCCTGCAGACGAGGCGAGATCGTGCAGCGGCGCGGGAGGCAGCGCGAGGGCCACGGCGTCGCAGCGGATGCGCTCGCCGTCCAGATCGACGCCGCGAACGGGATTGCCGAGCGCGCGCCGCGGCGCCGACGCCGCCACCTTGACCAGCTCGTAGCCGGCCCTGCGCAACGCCGCGGCGCAGTTCTCCAGCTCCTGCGGCTCGCTGCCGACCACCACCAGCTTCTCGCCGACGCGAACGCCGCAGCGCGCGTGCAGCTCGATCAGCCCGCGCGCCGCGTGGACGCCGGGCCGATCGACGCCCGGAAACGGCAGCGGCTGCGAAGCGCCTCCGGTCGCGACCACCACCCGCTCGGCGACCACCGCGATCAATCCTTCCCGCTGCCGGAGGACCAGCAGCGCGTTTCCCTTGCGCACGGTGTCGTTCGCGTACAGCCCGACGCACCCGGAGGAGAGGAGCAGCTCTCCGCCGCGAGACGCGAACGCGCGCTGCTGCTCCGCGATCCACGCGGCATCCGGCGCGGCCGGATCGATGCCGAGCAGCGCCGACCCGCCGGCCGCGGCGGCGAAGTCCGCGAGCAGCGTTCGGGCGCCCTGCTCCGCCGCCGTCCGCGCCGCGGCCAGTCCGGCGGGCCCCGCTCCGATCACCGCCAGCGGCACCTCGCGCACCTCTCCCGCGCCCGGTGGCCGCGGCTGCGCGGGAAGCTCGCCGAGGCCCGCCAACCTGCGCGCGATCTCGAGCGCCACCCGCCCGAGGATGCGGGATCCCGTCAGGAGGTGGTGGTGGTCGAGCCCCTCGGGGAAGAGGAAATCGGCGGCGCGAAAGAGATCGTTCTCCGCCCCGAGCGGCGCGTTCTGCCGCTCGCAAGCCATCCCTTCCACGGCCGGCGTGCGGCAGGCGAGGAGACTGGGAACGCCGTCCACCCGGATCAGGCACTGCCCGCACGTTCCCGCGAGGCAGAAGGGTCCGCGCGGCCGGTGGTACTTGATCGACCGCGTGAAGGTGGTCACGCCGGCGCGCAGGAGCGACGCCGCGACGGTGTCCCCTTCCCGCGCTTCGATGGCCTGCCCGTCGAGGGAGATGCGCATCCAGAAGTCTAGAAGACGAAGTGGCGGCCCTTCTGGCGCCGGGAGTAGATCGAGATCGTCGCCTTCACCTCGCCGACTCCCATGTTCCCGCTCTCGCCGATGGTGGAGGCGCCGAACTCCTCCCATTCCAGCGCCGAGTCGGTGCCGTCGTTCTCCTTCAGCATCCCCGCCAGCGTCCGCCGCGCGCGCGTCAGCTTGCGATCGTCGCGGGTCCAGATGCTGGTGGCGAGGTCGTGCGGGTTCTCGAAGAGGGAGAAGCGGATGAAGTCCTCGAAGGAAGCGAGGGGCATCGCCACGAGGATCGGCATGAACAGCTCGGTGGTGGCGATGCGGTACTCGCGCACGCCCTTCGCGTCCCAGTCGTGCCGCAAGGTGGTCCGGGGCGTGACGCCGTCGATCAGCGCCGGCTTCACCGCCTCGGCGTTCGCGCCGTACTCGCCGCCCGCGCGCCCGCCTTCGCGCACGATCTTCAGCCCGGCCTTGCGCGCTTCGGCGACCACGTCCAGCGCCGTCTGCGCCTTGTGCACCATCAACGGACCGAGCGTCTTGTCGGTGGCATCGGGACTGCGCGGATCCGCCACCTGCCACCGGTCCATCTCGGCGGCGATCATCGGGACCAGGCGATCCAGCGTCGCGCGCGACGCTGCGACCCCATGCAGCCCGGTACACTTGTGCGAGGAGAGCCCGAGCTTGGCGTAGGTGAGCCGGGCGGCGATCTTCTCCAGGTCGTCGTCGGTATACCCGTCGTCGACCCACGACCAGTTGCACCCGCCGCCTTCGAACCGCGTGCGGGCAAGGCCGCGTCCGGCGGAGATGCTGCGCGCCGTCTCCGAGGACCCGGTGACGGCGACGACGGCGACGCGAGGATCGGTCGCCAGCGGCGCGATGCCCTTCCCGAATCCTTCCACCTTCTGGATGAAGCGCGGATCCGCGCCGGCGGCGAGGAAGCAGCGCACCATCGACGTGTTCGTCGCCGCGGCGAACGGATGCCCCTTGAGGATCCAGGGGCACCCGGCGAGGTACGCGCCGGCCAGGTGGATGGTGGGGATCCCCCAGATGAAGTTCATCGGCGTGATGATCGCCGAAAGCCCCGCCGGCATGTACGCGTCGCGCCAGAAGCGCTGGCCGGCCATCATGTCCGGCACCAGCTCGCCCTGGATCGCCGCCTCGAAGCTGCCCTCCAGGTGATCGCAGGCGCGCTTCGCCTCGAAGAAGTCCTTCTCCGCCTCCAGCTTCGTCTTGGGGATCTGCTGGCGGATCTCGTGGAGGAACTCCTCGGTGAAGTGCGCGAGGATGCGGGAGACGTTCTTCACCACGTGCTTGCGGTAGGCGAGCCCCTCCTCGGCCCAGGCGAGCGACTTCCAGACCTGGTCGCCCGACGCGACCGCCGCCTCCACCTCCTGCTTCCCGGACGCGG
>DASREU010000178.1:0-6048 GCA_035651935.1 Myxococcales bacterium
ACAAAGGCAGGTTCGAGAGGGGGCCGATCACCCGGTACTTGGCGATGGGGTGCGGATCGCCCTGCACCATCAGGCGCTGGGTCTCCGGGCGGATCTCGTCTCCCCGGAACTGTCCCCAGGCGATGAAGAACTGCTGCTCCGGGGTGAACCCGTCGCGCAGCGGCTCCGGGTGCTGCGCCAGCGCCTTCTGGAAGGCGGCGAAGGCGATGCGCGCGCCCGCCAGATCGCCGATGGCCTCGCCCAGCACCAGCCGGCCATTGTGATGGATGCCGGGCTCGATGAAGTAGCTCTCGAACTGATCGACCACGCACTGGCCGCGCTGCTGGAAGGCCTGCAGATCGCTCTTCGTCCACCAGTTCAGCAGCCGGCCGTCGGCGGCGAACTGCGCGCCCTGGTCGTCGAAGCCGTGGCTGATCTCGTGGCCGATCACCACGCCGATGGCGCCGTAGTTCACCGCGTCGGTCGCCTGCAGGTCGAACGCCGGCGGCTGGAGGATTCCCGCGGGAAAGACGATCTCGTTCAGCAGCGGGTTGTAGTACGCGTCGCTGGTCGGCGGCGTCATGCCCCAGCGGCCCCGATCGGTGGGCTTGCCGATGGTCGAGCGGGAATCGGCGACCACGAACTTGCGGCCCTCCACCACGTTCGCCCAGACCGGCGCGTCGCGCCGGATCTTCACGCCGGAGTAATCCTTCGACTTGTCGGGGTAGCCGACCTTCGGATTGAAGGTCGCGAGCTTCTCCAGCGCGCGCTGCTTCGTCTCCGGGCCCATCCAGGTCAGGTTCTCGATGATGTCCTTCATCGCGGAGAGCTCGTTCTTGACCAGCTCCTGCACGCGGGCCTTCGCGGGAGGCGGGAACCAGCGCTCGACGTACTTGCGCCCGAGCGCCTCGCCCAGGCGGAAGTCCGCCGACTCGGCGCAGCGCTTCCAGCGGGGCTTCAGCTCCTTGACCCCGCCGAGATACTTCTGATCGAAGGCGAACGATTCCTCGACGAACGGCTTCGAGAGCCAGGGTGCCGCCGATGCGAGGAGGCGCCACTTCAGATACGTGCGCCAGGCGGGCAGTGGCGTGGAGGCCAGCTCCTTGTCGAACTGCGCCATGAACGCGGGCTCGTCGACCGTCAGGTCGCCCTTGGGTAGCTTCGCCTCCTCGTACAGCGCGGCCCAGTCGAAGTGCGGCGTCATCGCCTGCAGGGCCGCGAAGGTGGCCGGGTGATCGAGGTTGGTCGGATCTCGCAGCGCGACGTTGTCGAGCGAGGCCTCGGCGAGGCGCTTCTCGAAGGCGAAGACGGTGGCGGCGGCCTGCTTCGCGTCGGGGACCCCGGCCAGCTCGAAGGTGCGCTGCACGTGCACCAGGTACTTCTCGCGAGCCTCGACGAACCTTGGCTCCGCCTTCAAGTAGTAGTCGCGGTCGGGCAGGCCGAGGCCGCCGGCGCTGAGGTCGGCGATGGTGCGCGTCGGCTGGTGCTGGTCGGGCTGGGAGCTGAGCGCAAAGGGCGCGGAGACGAGGATGTCGTCCAGCCGGCGGATCGCGCGCTGCAGATCGGCGGGTGTGGCGATCGCGTCGAGCTCCGCCAAAAGCGGCGCGACGGGCTGCAGGCCTTGCGCGTCGGCGCGAGCCTCGTCCATGCAGGAGGCGTAGTCGTCGGCGACCAGCTGCTCGACGCTCCCCTGCGGCCAGTCGGAGCGCTTCGAGAGCTCTTCGAGGATGTCCCGGAGACGCTCCTTGTTGGTCTCCCCGGCCTGCCAGCGGCGGCTCCACCGCTGCATCGAGGCGGGGATCGGATTCGCCTTGCGCCAGGCGCCGTCGGCGAACTCGAAGAAGTCCTCGCACGGGTTCGCGCCGCGATCGATGTCGGACAGCTCGACTCCGTGCTGTCGCTCCGGCGGCGGGACTTGCGGGGCTTGCTGGCTGGCGCAGGCGGCGAGAGCGGCGACGAGGGATACGCGGAGGGCAGGCTTCATCCGGCGAATACGCCTCAGCCTGCCGGAGATTTCAACAGGCGATTCTCCGGCCCGGGCGCAGAAGACGGCTCGCGCAAGATTGAATTTCGTACGTGTCCCCGAAATTGCTGCCGGGAGCGGACGCGGGAGCCGGGGTGCATCCGGCGGACGCTCCAGGCAGCGGAGGATCGGGTCAGTAGGAGAAGCGCTGGAGTTGCTGGAGGCCGGCGCCGACGACCCAGCCGGTGCGGGTCTTCGAGTCGAGCTGGAGGCCGCGGAGGGAGATGGGGCTGAGGATGCCGTTGAGGGCGATGTCGGCGATGTTGAAGGCGGACGAGGAGAACAGCTTGCGGCCGCTGGGGAGATCGTAGGCGACGATCAGGCTGGTGGCGTTGCTGTTCAAGTACACGTCGGCGTCGGCGACGTAGGCGACGACGAGCACCTGGTGTTCCCCGTCGACGGCGATGAAGGCGGGCGAGCGCGGGCCGGAATACGTCGAGGGGGTGGCGCGGAAGCTGCGCTCGTTCACGTCCTGCAAGCGCGCGAGAGGGAGCAGGACGTTGTTCGAGAGCAGCGGGCCGTGCGCGATGTGCACCTGCTTCCCGTCGGCGACCATGGTGGTGGTGCAGGAGTCGATGGGCGCCTGCGCGATGGCGCCGGTGTCCAGATCGACCGAGGTGAGCGGCCCGCTGGCGAAGAGGCAGAATTCAGTGACGGACCCGGCGGAGATGAATGCCTTCCCGGTGCCCGGATCCAGCGTGAGCAGGTTGTAGAACGACGGCGGAGGCACGACCGGCGCGCCGAACGACGCGCTCGCCAGATCGAACGGCAGCAGCACCGGCGCGAAGCTCGAGTCGAAGGCGAGGAAGGCGGCGCGGTGCCGCAGGGGATCGATGCGGGCCGTGAGCAGGTAGTCCTGCGCAAACGCGTCCACGCTCGCGCTCCCCAGCAGTCGCCCGGAAGCGGCATCCCACGTCTCGATGAATTGCACGCTGTCGAACCACGGCCAGCGCGCCGCGAGCGAGACGTTCCCGGCGGCGTCCGCCTCGAACACCTCGTACACGGTGTTCCCGGTCGGGTCCGATCCGATGGTGGCGCCGAGCGCCGTCGTGCGCGGCGACCAGCGCGTCAGCGACGTTCCGCTCAAGGAGCCCGATGCGCCCACCGTCACCGATGCCACGAGCGAGGTCTCGCCCGAGAGGTTGAACGAGGTGATCAACGCGTTCCCGATGGCCACGTCGTCCAGCTCGAGCGCGGAGCTCGGCGAGGCCTCTCCGCTCACGGCGCCGGCGCGCGTCGCGAGCACCCGGACGTTGAAGAAGATCCCGGTCGGCAGACCGAGCTCGAGCGCATCGAAGGTCTTCGTTCCCGCCGCGGCCGGCAACGGCACCGTCAACGTCGAAGCGCTGTTCACGCCGTCGCCGTCGGGGCGGCTCCCGTTCGCGTTGCTGTAGGTGTTGTACGAGGCGCGGAGCGTCGGCGCCGGAGCGGAGAACTCGAGCAGCGCGCCGTCGCCTCCCGCGGAGGCATCCCAGCGCACCGAGAATCGCGGAGCGGCGCGGTTGACGAGCGCGAAGTGGCCGAAGGCTCCCGACCCTGCGGCCAGCGCCGGCGCATCCGGCCGGCCCTGGCGCCGGGGCGCGATCCGGATCACCGCGACCTGCCCGATGTCCGAAGAGCTCGCCTGCGGGTGGATGGCGACCCCGTAGAGACCCGCTCCTCCGCGGAACGCCGAGGCGGGAAGCGTGACGTCGCCAACCGCGGCCTTCAGCGGAATCGACGTGTCCTCATGGAAGAGCGGGGCCGCGAACGGGCTCCAATGCGCGATGCCGGAGACGATCAGCGCCGGCGCGTCGAGCGCACGCAACCCGGTGAGATCGTAATGGACCACCACCGGGTCGCCCTCCGTCGCGACCGCCGGAACGACGGGCGCGAGCGGCTCGCTGATCAGTCCGTCGCTGGGTCCGAAGGTGAGGCGCGTCGTGGCCGAGGCGACGACGGTTCCCGACCGGCGCACCTCGTACCGGACGTCGACGCCGCGCGGAGTCGTAGACACCACCGGAAGTCCCGCGGCGGCGAGGAATTCCGCCGGGAGCACGCGGAAGGCGCGCCCGTCCTGCACCATCTGCGTGTTGCCGAAGATCAGCGCGTACTTCGAGTCGGCGGTGGCGTTGGTCACGTCGGCGGCGATGGTGATCGGGCCGGCCAGCCACTGCCCGCTGTCGTTGCCGTCGAAGTCGACCGGCCCGGCGAGATCGATCGCCCCCGGATCGGTGTCGGCGCGGAACGCGGCGCCGAGATCGCCGAGCTCGCGCCGGTGCGCGACCGAGAGCCGGGCGATCGCCGGAGCTCCGTCGGTGCCGATCACCGACTCCAGCGCGGCGGTCACGTCGAGCTGCGTTCCCATCGAGAGGACGACGGGGCTCTGCGGGGCCTGCGCGAGGGGACGGCCGGTGCGGACCAGGATGTCCCGCACCTGGACGGCGGTCAGCTTCTTCTTCGCCAGCCGCGCGCCCTGGATGACGATCGCCGCGGCCGCCGCGGTCATCGGAGCGGAGGCCGAAGTGCCGCCGGAGAGGACCGGGATCGCGTCCTGCGGCGTGCAGGGAAACTGCGTGCAGACGTGCGCCAGCGCCACGATCCCGTCGGAAGGCGCCGCGACGTCGATCCGCGATCCGAACCCTGAGGAGAACGAAGCGGCCCCGTTGAAGCGCGTCTCCGGGAACTGGCCCACCCGCGAGAGCGGCCCTCCCGATTGCGGCGGGGCGCTGAAGATGTCGTCGAGGGTGGTGCCGCCGACGGCGATGGCTCCGCTGTCGGCGACGCGCGTCGCGACCGTGGAGGCGAAGTCGTCCGCGGTGGAGGTCGGCGTCTCGCCGCGGCGCAGCCGCTCGGTCGGCGCGCTGCCGCCATCCGGGCCGATCGCCGTCGGGGTGTACAGGCGCGTGCCGTCATTCGAGGAGACGCAGACCACGATCCCCTTCTGCACGATCGCCGCGATCACCGACTGGCCGATCGGATCGTCCTCCAGATACCGGCCCGGGAACCCGATGCCGTCGAACCCGAATCCCAGGCTGGCGGTGATCACGTCGGGCCGTGGCTGCTGCGCGGCGGCCGCCTGGAGCGCGACGTAGATGTTCTGGATGGTCGGATCCTTGGGGACCACCAGCCGGTACTCGGCGCCCGGCGCGATCCCGAGCAGGTCGGTGAGACCGTCGCCGCGCGCCTCGGGGCGCTGCCGGTCGGACGGGAGCGGCGCCATCACCGAGAAGTCGAGCAGCACCTCGCCGAGGTAGGGGTCGACGAACTCCACCGTGCCGAGAGGATCGAGGTGGCCGCGATCGTCGGACGTCCAGGTCGGGATCAGCGGCAGCGAGGGATAGTCGAGATACCGCTGGCCGTTGATCACGCGCGACGTCGGCCCGAAATTCTGCACGTAGAAGTCGCCGGAATCGGCCATCGCCTGGTCGGTCAGGTCGCCGATGGAGACGTTGGTGATCCGGACGCCTTGTCCGGGAAGCTGCCCGTAGCGCCGCGCGAGATCGACGAACGCGCCGACCGCATTCACGCCCTGCGCGTTCAGGTGCGCCTGGAAGGAAGTGCGCAGGCCGTAGTTCGACGGCAGGCCCGAAGTGGCCGCGGCGCGAAGCGGAGCGAGCCGGAGCGGCGCGTGCGCCTCGAGCGATCGCGGCTCGATCGCCATCGAGCTCGCCCTGAACGGCGCACCGAAGGCGATCGACTGCGGCGACAGCTCGCGCGAGGGCAAGGAGAGCATGCGCAGCAGCGAGAGATCGTCGGCGCCTGGCGGCGTGTACACCGGCAGGCGACGGCCGCCGCGGTGCGGCTTGCCGTCCTCGGCGCGGGTGACGAATCCATCCGTCCCCACCGTGACGGACGAGCCGTCCCAGAGCTGGAACGTGCGCGCTCCCGTGAGCGGATCGCGCTTCGGTGCGAGCTGGGCCGGGAGGGCGGATGCGGAGTGGGCAAGCAGCAGAACGGCAACGGGAAGCAGGCGTCGGGGCATGCGCGCGCTTGTACGGAAGACGCGCCCGGCATGTAAAGGATCGCCTAGGTACCGGTGCGAGATCCCGCCGGCATCGGGGACG
>DASREU010000179.1:0-7710 GCA_035651935.1 Myxococcales bacterium
TCGCGCGCCTTCTGCGGATCCTTCAGCGCTACCCAGAAGTGGGCCGATGCGAGCCGGCGCGATTCCAGATCCGGATCGGAGTACCCGTCCTCGAGGAAGCTCTGCTCGTCGATCTTCCCCAGGAGAAAGCCGGCCACCGGACCGGGCCAGATGCGCTGAATCTTCGGTTTCCAGGTCTTGCTCAGGAGCCGCGTCCCGCGGAGCACGTACCGCTCGTCCCCGAGACGCGTCCCCGCATAGACGAGCAGCGCCGGCGGCTTGAGACGGCTCGCCGGGCCCTCGTACCCGGCGTCCAGCGCGGCCACCCAGCGCTCGACCGCCATGTCGCGCTCCCCCGCCAGCCACCGCGCCGCGCCGGCCAGCTCGAGCATGGTCCCGCTCTGGCCCGCATCCGGCGCATCCTCGAACGAGCGGGCAGCCTGCGGCCAACGCTTCAACTCCAGCAGCGCCAGCCCGCGCCAGAGCGGGTGGTCTTCGTTGGCGAGCTCCTCGAAGCGGCCTTCCTCGAGCAGTTGGCGTGGGTCGTCCATCGGCCCTCAAGGTGGCGATTCCGGCGGCTGGTTGCAGGACGGCGCAGCCGGCCTGTCGCCGATGCGACATACTGCGCAGGTGGAGCGGCTCCGGAACATCCCTTGGGACGCGTTGCGGGCGGACGTCGCCCTGCCCGCGATCGCGCGGACCCTGGCGGGCGCCGCCGCGGAGCGGGAGGTCGATCGCGCGCTGCGGAGCCACCGCGAGCTGAGCCGCGAGGAGCGCGCGGCGGCGGCGGAAGCGATCTTCGGCGTGGCCCTGTGGCGGCGCCGCTTGCGGTGGGAGACGGCCGCGTCCACTCCCGAGCTCCTGCTCGCCTCCCTCCTCCGGGATCTCGCGCACCTTCCGGAGGAGCGCGCGCTTTCCCTCGCGGGCCTGCGGACGCTGCCGCGCAACGCGCAAAAGCCCCGGCGCCTCGCCGATCGCTGGTCGCTGCCCGACTGGCTGGAAAACCACCTCGTGGCCGAGCTCGGCGAAGACGCCGAGGCGTTCTGCGAGGCCGTCGCCGTGCCCGGGCCCGTCTGCCTGCGCGCGAATCGCCTGCTCTGCACCCGCGAGGAGCTCGCCATGCGCCTCGCCGCAGAGGGAATCTCCACGCGGCCGGCCGCGCGCGCCCCGGATGCGCTCCTCGTCACCAGCGCGCAGCCGAACCTCTTCGGCGCGAGCGCCTGGCGCGACGGACTCTTCGAGGCGCAGGACGAAGGCAGCCAGCTGCTCGGGAGGCTCGTGGAGGCGGGCCCCGGCGAGACGGTGCTCGATCTGTGCGCCGGCGCCGGCGGCAAGTCGCTGCTGCTCGCGGCGCAGCGCGCCCGCGTCCTCGCGTACGACGTCGATCGCGAACGCTTGCGCCGCCTGCAATCGCGCGCGGCGAGAGCGCGCGCGACGGACTTCATCGAGGTGGTCAGCGCCCCGCGCACGGCGGACCGCGTGCTGGTGGACGCGCCCTGCTCCGGGCTGGGGATCCTGCGGCGCGGGCCCGATGCGCGCTGGCGGATCGATCCGCGCTCGCTCGCGGAGCTCCCGCCGCTGCAATCGCGCCTGCTCGACTCCGCGGCGCCGCTGGCGCGGAAGCGGATCGTCTACGGCACCTGCACGATCCACCGCGCCGAGAACGAGGAGATCGCGGCGGCATTCGATCGCTCGCACCCCGAATTCCGCCGCGCCGCCACCTGGCGGACGCTGCCGCACGTCGACGGCACCGACGGCTTCTTCGCGGCGGTCTGGGATCGGCGATGAGCGGGGAGAAGAAGCCGTTCCACAACCCGTTCGCCGGCTTGCGCGACAAGCTCGGCGAGTTGCCAGAAGGGCCCGCGCCGCGCGAGCCGGATCCTCCGAAGGGACCTGCGCGCGCCGTGGTGCGGATGGAGCGCAAGGGACGCTCCGGAAAGGAAGTGACCGTGGTCGAGCAGCTCGGGTTGAACCTCCGCGAGCTCGAGGCCTGGCTGAAGGATCTGAAAGGCGCGCTCGGCTGCGGCGGCGCGCTCGAAGGAGACACGCTCGTGCTGCAGGGCGATCAGCGCAAGCGGCTCCCGGCGCTCCTCACCGCGCGCGGCGTGCGCAGGATCGCGGTCGGATAGCTTCCCACCTGGTGCGGGAACGTGCGCAAGCTCGCGTCCGATACACGGCGCGCGCCGGCTCTGCTACAACTCGGGAGTTCGCTGGCCGAGGGGGGCTGCAGATGGCGGAGCCAACGCGCGTCCTGATCGTGCAGGCCGAACAGTCCGAGCGCGCCTTTCAGAGATCGCTCTTCGCCGACGCCGGCATGTCCGTCTTCGAGGCGTCGAGCGGCTCCGAAGCGCTGGACTTCCTCATCGCCGACCGCCCCGATCTGGTGGTGCTCGGGCGAACGCTTCCCGACATGGACGGCCTCGAGCTCCTTCCGAAGCTGAAGTCGAGCGAGCTGGACTTCGTCCCGGTGATGGTCGCCTCGCACCGCGGCGAGACGGCCGAGCGCGTCCGCGGCCTGCAGCTCGGCGCCGACGACTACATCCCCCGCCCGTGCGATCCCGCCGAGTTCCTCGCCCGGGCGATGGCGCTCTTGCGCACGAAGCACACTCACGACCGGATCCGCAAGCTGCAGATGACGTTGGAACAGATGGTGGTCAGCGATCCGCTGACCGGCCTGCACAACCGGCGCTATCTGATGGATCGCCTGGTCCAGGAGATGCAGCGCTCCGATCGCCATGGCGAGCCGCTCGCCTTTGCCATGATCGACCTCGACGGGTTCAAGCCGATCAACGACCAGTTCGGGCACGTGCTCGGCGACAAGGTGCTCCGCGCGGTCGGCAACGCCATCTCGAAGAGCGTCCGCGTCTCCGACGTCGCGGCGCGCTACGGCGGCGACGAATTCGGGATCATCCTCCCGCAGACTCCGCCGGAAGGGGCGATGCGCGTCTGCGAGCGCCTGTTGCGCGCGGTCTCCGATCTGGTCCTGCAGGACGAGAGCGGCCGCGGCGCGAAGGTGACGGCGAGCCTCGGGCTCGCGTACTACCCGGCGGACGACGTGGACACACCCGAGGACCTGGTGCACTCCGCCGACGGCGCCCTGTACGGGGCGAAGCGGTCGGGCAAGAACCGCTACAGCGCGGTGCGGCCGATCCAGCCGCTCGCCACCGCCTGAGGAGGCTCCCCGCAGGCCTCCTGGCCGGGACAGCCTCGCAGCTACGATCTACAGATTTCGACCGCGCCGAAAACGCGCGCGCTTCCCGGTTCCGGTGGAGAGTGCGTTGGCGCGCGGCTCGCAACGGAGCCCCGCATGGATGCCCGCGACATGAGCGAGACGAGACTCCAGAGCGAGAACGAGATCGACAACGCCATCTACGCGGTGCTCTGCGCCGCGTTCTGCGCCGACGACGAGGAGGCGCTGCGCAAGGTGGTCCGGCTCCGCCTGCCTTCGTCGCCGACGCCGCTGCAGATCGTCGACGCCATCTGCGCCGAGTTGCGCTGGCGCGGCCGCCTGGAGTTCGAGGACCAGCGCCGGCAGCAGGCGGCGCACGTGCTCTCGGCGTTCCTCGATCTGCCCGTCAGTGAACGCGAGGACGTCTCGCTGATGGCGGTGGTCTAGCCCGGCGCAGGGTTGCGCCGGCTGTCCCGCAGCGCCGCGGGGTTCGCGCGCTGCCGTGGGGACTAGCCCGGCGCAGGGTTGCGCCGGCTGTCCCGCAGCGCCGCGGGGTTCGCGCGCTGCCGTGGGACTAGCGTCCGATCTGCCGCGTGCACACCGTTGCGCCCTCGGGGGGCGGGCATGCGGTGGGCAGCTTGGCTACTGGGGTCGTGCATCGCCGCGGCGTGCGGCGGATCTCCACAGGGAAGCAGCGATTCCGGGGTGGGTGACGTCACCACACCGGACGCCGGCAGCGGCGACGGTGGCGCAGACGCCGGCGTTGCACCCGAATGCGCGGGCCTCGTGCCGGGCTCGCCGGGATCGGCGTTCACCTTCGACGTTCTCGCCTACGACAACGGCGAGTCGTGCGACGCCTCGGCGATCGACGGCGAGGGCGTGGTCGCGGCCCTGGCGCGGCTCAATTCCGACAACACCTGGTACGAGTTCGCTCCGAGCTACGGAGCGCGTTCGGGAAACTTCGGGACGACCGAGGTCGTTCCACAGCGCGCGGGCTTCATCGGGCTCTGGGGAACCGGGCCGGTCAGCGTCGCCCTCTTTACCCAGGGCGGCGAGCCCACGAACCCGGCTCCGATCGGAAGCGGCCCGGTCGTGCTCGGGCCTGCGTACGCGGGCGGCGTGATCTCCCTCTTCGCGACATCGACTGCCCTCACCGTGCGCAAGCACGATGCCCAGGCGTTCGAGGTCGCCTCGGCGACCGTTTCCGGCGCTTTCCTTCCCGTCGCTGCGGCAGAGGACTCGACCGGGACCGTGCTGGCCATCACCGGAAGCGCAGGGACGCTGAGTGGAATCTGGGTCGACATGGCGAAGCAGGTCGCCACCCAGCCGTTCACGATCGCGACCGGCAGCGCCGCGCGGGCGCGGCCGCTGCAAGGAGGCGGCATCGCCGTGCAGGTCGACGGCCGTTGGACCGGACTCGTCGAGCCATCACAACCGGGCGTGCAACCGCCGCCCGCTTGGCTTGCGGATGCTGCCGACTTCGCGGTCGTGCGCGGCGCGAAAGCGTACGCGCTGATCCCGAAGACCGGCACCGCGGTTGGAATCGTCTCGACGCAGGGAAATTCCTGCGGGACGGTCGCCTTTCCTGGCGTGAGCAGCATCACCGTCGGAGTGGACGGCACGGTGCTGGGCGCCACGGGCGCGCGGGGTTGCACGAAGTTCGTCTGGCGAAACGTCCTTCGCTGAGTGCTATAAAGACCCGGCCCGATGCCGAAGCGCGTGCACGCCGTTGCGCTGATCCTCGCCCTTTCCCTGCCGGCGCTCGCCTGGGAGCCGCAGTCCCCCGCAGCCGTACAGGCGCGGATCGAGGAGCTGCAGAAGGCCTGGGCCGGCAAATCGCCCGAGGAGATCGCACAGGACAAGATCGCGCGGGCGCGGCAGCCCCGGCCGCAGTGGGTGTCCCGCAGCGCCTGGAAGATGGATCTCGGGCCGATCACCTATTACTTCGCCGTGGGGAAGGCCACGTTCCCCGCGTCCGTGAACGTGACGCCGCAGGATGCGCCGTCCGCCGCCGGCAGGCCGCTGGACTGGTGGTACGACGAGCTGGCCGGGATCTTCTACACGCTGGTCGTCGAAGCGCGCTGAGGCTGCGGCAGAAGGGTCCGCACCAGCACCGCCAGGACGACGATCGCGCCGCCCGCGATCGCCCACGGTCCCGGCCGCTCTCCGAATCCGATCAGCACCCAGACGGGATTGAGCACCGGCTCGAGCATGGAGATCAGCGAGGCCTCGGCGGCGGGCACGCGCCGCACGCCGCGGACGAAGAGCAGGTACGCGAGCCCGAGCTGGACGACGCCGAGGTAGAGCAGGACAGCGCCGCCGCGGGCGGAGAACATCGCCGGAGCGGCCTGCAGCGCCCAGGGAAGCGCGACGGCCGCGGCGAGCAAATTCCCCAGCGTGACCGAGGGCACCGCATCGCCCCTGCCGGCCTTGGCGTCGCGGCGCAGGAGCACGATCGCCAGCGCGAAGAACACGCCGGAGGCGACGGCGAGCAGGTTCCCGAGGAACTGGCCCGTCTCGACCTTGCCGACGAAGAACAGCGACATCCCGGCAAGCGACAGCGCGACGCAGGCGGCGTCGACGGGCCGGAACGGCTCGTCGAGGAGAAGAGGCGAGAGTACCAGGACGTACGCGGGGCCCGTGTACTGGAGGAAGATCGCGTTCGCCGCGGTGGTCAGCTTGGTGGCGGAGACGAAGGTGACGATGCAGGCCGCGTATGCGGCGGCGGTTCCCCAGCGCGCCGCCCGCAGATTCGGGCGCAGCACCACGAGATAGAACACGCCCGCGATCAGCGACCTGCCGCACGCGACCGCGAGCGCCGGCATCGGCGCGACCTTGATGAACAGCCCGCCGGTGGACCAGAGGATGGCGGCGCCCGCGACGGCGAGGACGGCGCGGCGCATCTCCAGAGGCGGGGTGCCGCTGCCTGTCGGGTCGTCGCCGATCGCCTCTGCCTCCTGAAAAGGGGCCGGAGGTTATCAGCGATGGCGGCGGCCGTCAGGGAACGGTTCGAAGCGCCGCCAGCCCGCCTTCGGTAGGCACGAGCAGCAAGGGCGGGTCGTGCAGGAGGTCCTGCGACATCCGCCCGATCCGCTCGCCGGGCAATCCGTCGCGCTGGGTGATGCGATGGCCCTTCGGCGTTCCGGGATCCCACACCAGCAGCCCCGAGCTGGGGAACCCGAGCACGAGCCGGCCGTCGGGGA
The DNA here is from genome assembly GCA_035651935.1 of Myxococcales bacterium. GTDB lineage: Bacteria > Myxococcota > Myxococcia > Myxococcales > 40CM-4-68-19 > 40CM-4-68-19. The sequence goes on from DASREU010000179.1 coordinate 6,352, forward strand.
GCGCCTGCACCTCGAGCACGTTGTATTCGATGGCGCCGAGGCTCGTCGGATCGAAGTACGTGAACCGCTTCCCGTCGTACGCGGAGATCCCGTAGGTCGGGCCGCGCCAGTTCTCCACCTCGCCCGAGACGAAGAAGACCACGCCGTCCGTGGCGACCGCGACGCCGCGGATGTTCACGGGGTCGCCGTAGCGCGGCGGCACGAACACGGGCGACCCTTCGAATGCGGGCACGAACGGGTTCACCGGCTGCCAGCTCTGCACCCAGTCCTCGAGCTTCTCGCGGAACCCGATCGCTCCGGCCGAGGTGAGGCCGCCCATCCACAGCCGTCCGTCCGGGGCGAGCGTCAGCCCGAACCAGTCGCCGAAGGTGATCAGATCCCTGGCATTGTCGCCCGTGCAGGGAGCGCCGACGCAGGCGACGGGGTGCACGTGGTCCGCGTACCACTGCCGCTCGTCGAAGGTGTTGAAGGGATCGGTGTCGAGGTGCGGCGGCGGGTAGTACTTCGCCGGGATGATCCGGGTGATGCCGTGGTTCGAGCCGACGTAGAGGTTTCCGGGATGCTGGAAGTGATCGTAGACCATGCTCGTGATGGTCCGCGTCTCGTAATAGTGGCCGTCGTTGGAGTTGCGCAGATCGTAGCGGTTGACCTTCAGCGACCCGTCGGGCTGCAGCAACACCTGATCCATCTTCCCCATGTGCGCCCAGGGGTCCGTCCACATGTGCGCGTCCTTGAACATCGCCGCGTTCGTGTCGCGGGCGTAGTAGCCGACGAAGCACTCTCCGCGGCCGCCCCCTTCGACCAGCGTGATGTCGGGCGGCTCGGTGTACCCCGCTCCGTAGTGGAGACCGTCGCGCGCCGTGTAGCGGCGGAAGACGCGCGCGCCGGGCGCCAGAAGGTACAAGGCGCTCTGGGTGGCCACCCACAGGTTCTCGCCCTCGTCGACGGAGGCGGAGATCGGCGCTTCCATCAGGCCTTGCGCGGACCCGTAGATGGTCAACGGGTCCTTGGGGAAGGGTCCGGGACCGAGTCCACCGATCCGGTGGGGATCCGGTCCGGCGTCGACGGGACCCGCGTCGGGCGGACCTGCGTCCGGTGGACCTGCGTCGGGTGGACCGGCGTCGGGCCGCGGCGCGGTGACGGAGGGATCGCCCGCGTCCGGCGGAGAGACGGCCGGAGCGGTCTTTTGGCAGGCGAGGACTGCGACCAGGACGGCGAGCGTACGCATGCGCACGGCGGCCAAAATCTGTACTGCGGCGGCTGCCCGCAACCCGTCCGGAGGGCCGGCTGTCCGCCCGTCACTTCCGGTCCGTACGGGGCGCACCCACCCTACCGGGACGAGGAGGCCTGGAAATGGCG
>DASREU010000180.1:0-6131 GCA_035651935.1 Myxococcales bacterium
GCACCTGGGAGACGATGTCCGCGGGCTGGAAGTAGAGGGTGGATCCGGGAAACTCGTCCGGGAGCTCGTGGCGGATCCGATCCATGTAGCCTTCGGTCGGCCGGTGCTTCGGCCGGAGCGCGACGAGGATGTCCGCGTCCTGGCTGCCGGTGTTGTCGGTCTGCACGAAGGCCTGGTTGTAGGAGATCGGCATCCCGATGTTCGAGTTGATGGTCGAGAGCTCGCTGGCGGGCACGATGTCGTGGATCCGCTGCTCCAGCCGCGCCACCTGCCGTTCGGTCTCCTCGAGCCGGGTGCCGATGGGGGCGCGGTAGTGCAGCCGCATCTGCCCGGCGTCGACCGCGGGAAAGAAATCGAGGCCCACCACGAACGGGAGCACGGAGGTGCAGGCCAGCACCAGGCCTCCGCAGATCAGTACCAGCGCGCGGTGGTGCAGCACGGAGGCGAGGGTCCGGCCGTAGGCCTCCTGGAAGCGGCCGAAGACGCCGTCGCGCCAGCGGTTGAACCGGGCCACCACGCCCGCGCCCTCGGCGTGCAACGGTTCCTTCTCCATCAGGATCCGCGCGAGCGTCGGGACCAGGGTCCGGGAGAGCAGGTAGGAGGCGAGCATGGAGACGACGACGGCGAGCGCCAGCGGCTTGAAGAGGAAGCGCGCGGGACCCTCGAGCAGGACCACCGGGAAGAAGACCACGCAGATGGTGAGCGTGGCGGCCAGCGCGGGAAGCGCGATCTGCTGGGCGCCGTCGAGGATCGCCACCGTCAGCGGCTTTCCCAGGTGCCGGTTGCGGTGGATGTTCTCCACCTCGACGGTGGCATCGTCCACCAGCATGCCGATGGCGAGCGCCAGGCCGCCCATGGTCATCAGATTCAGCGAGTGGCCGAAGAGGAACAGGCCGACGAGGCCGACGAGGATGGCGAGGGGAATGCTGGTCATCACCAGCGTCGCGCCGCGCCAGCTCCCGAGGAAGAAGAGGATCATCAGCGAGACGAGGACCGAGGCGAGCACCGCCTCGTGCAGCACGTTCTTGATCGCCGCCCGCACGAACACCGACTGGTCGAAGTCGATCTTCAGATCCATCCCCTCGGGCGCCGCCGCGCGGATGATGGGGAGCTGGTCCCGGGTGGCATCGACCACGGCGAGAGTGGAGGCATCCGCCTTCTTGAGGATCGCCAGGTAGGTGGCGCGGCGGCCGTCGACGCGAACCACGTTCTCCTGCACCGCGTACCCGTCGCGGACGCGCGCCACGTCGCCGAGCAGCACCGTCGCGCCGTCGATCGCCTTCACCGGCATCTCGTTGAACGCCTGCAGATCGTCGGGGCTGGAATTGAGCTGCACGTCGTAGCGGGTGCCGCCGATCTGCGCCGATCCCGCGGGCACCAGCACGTTGCTCTGCAGCACCGCCTGGACCACGTCGTTGGGAGACAGACCCTTGGCGGCGACGCGGGCGGGATCGATGTCGACCATCACCTGCCGCTGCTTGCCGCCGAAGGGCGCCGGGGTGGCGAGGCCCGGGATGGTGAAGAGCCGCAGGCGGATGAAGTTCAGCCCGTAGTCGAACAGCTCCTGCTCGGAGAGCGTCTTCGAGCTGACGGTGAGCTGGGCGACCGGAACGTTCGAGGCGTTGTAGCGGATGATGACCGGCGGCGTGATGCCGGGCGGCATGATCCGGCTGGCGGTCAGCGACACCGAGACGACCTGCGCGATGGCCCCGCCGATGTCGCTGCCCGGCTCGAAGTAGACCTTGAGGATCCCCAGGCCGCTCATCGACTGGGAGTCGATCCGGCTGATGCCGCCCACGGTGCTGGAGTACGCCCGCTCGCTGATGAAGACGACCCGGCGCTCCATGTCCTCCGCCGAGAGCCCCGGATAGTTCCAGACCACGATCACCACGGGGATGTCGATGGCGGGGAGGATGTCGGTCTTCATCCGGCTGGCGGAAAGCACGCCGAAGATGGCGATCAAGGCGCAGAGCACCGCGATGGTGTACGGGCGGCGGAGAGCGAGGCGGACGATCCACATGGAAGTTTGCCTTGGATGCGCCCGGCGGCGGGCGGGTGCAATCGGATACTCCGACCCGGGCCGGGAAAAAAGAGGCGGCTTCGGCGAAGCCTTTGGAAACCGTCTAGAATGGGGCGGGCGCCCGGCCGCGCCACCGATGGTCTCCTCCCGCCTGCAGAAGCCCGGCTTGCTCTCCGTGTTCCTGGTGTGGACGGGGATCGCGCTCTTTTCCGTCGCCCAGTCCACGCTGCTGCGCGCCATCTCGCACCAGCCGGCCGTGCCGTTCTCCGCGGTGGCCGTGATCGCCGGAAACTGCTGGCTCTGGGCGCTCTATACCCCGCTGATCTGGTGGTTCTCGGGCCGGTTCCCATTCGACTCGAACTGGCCCCGGGCGGCTCTGGCGCACGCCGGCCTGCTGCTCGTCCTGGTCGTCGCCGACTCGCTGTTCAACGCCTGGCTCCTCGCGCCGGCGCTCGGCCTTCCGCAGCGGACAGCCTTGCGGAGCGCGTTCGATCTGCTCTTCATCGACCTGCTCTGTTACGCGGCGATGGTGGCGATCGAGCACGGCCGGCGGCACTACTGGCACGCGACCCGGCTGGAGTCCGACCTCCGCCAGGCCCGGCTGCATGCGCTCGAAGCGCAATTGCGGCCTCACTTCCTCTTCAATGCGCTGAACACCGTCTCCTCGCTGGTCCGTGCCGGGGAGGGACAGGCGGCGATCCGCGCTGTCGCGGCGCTCGGCGACGTCCTCCGCGGCGCACTGCGGCAGACGGCGCCGGAGGTGGCGCTCCGCGACGAGCTCGTGCTCGCCGAGAGGTATCTCGATCTCGAGCGGGCGCGCTCGGGCGACGCGCTCAGCTTCAAGGTGGAGGCGGAGCCCGACACCGCGTCCGCCAGGGTCCCTTCCCTGCTGCTCCAGCCGCTGGTGGAGAACGCGCTGAAGCACGGCCGCGATCCGGACGGCAAGGCGCACGTCCTGATCCGCGCGCAGCGCGAAGGACCAGACCTGCGGATCGAGGTGCGCGACGGCGGGGCCGGCCCCACGACCGGCGCTCCCGACGGGATCGGGCTCGCCAACACCCGCGCGCGGCTGCGCCACCTGTACGGCGAGCGGGGGCGGCTCCAGCTGCTCTGCGCACAGGGCGGAGGCGCGCTGGCGCTGGTGCAGCTTCCGCTCCGCGAGGCGGCCGGTGGCTGAGAAGCTGCGGGCCGCGATCGTCGAGGACGAGCCGCCGGCGCGCGCAGGCCTGCGCACCCTGCTCGACTCCGATCCCGGGATCGAGCTGGTGCTGGAGTGCGGCACCGTCGAGGAGGCCCTCTCGCGGCTGCCGGACGCGCGCGCCGATCTGCTCTTCCTGGACGTCCAGCTGGCGCGCCGCACCGGGTTCGATCTGCTCGCCGCGCTCGGGGCCGCCCGTCCGCAGGCGGTCGTGTTCGTGACCGCGTACGACCAGCACGCGGTCCGCGCCTTCGAGGTGGAGGCGGTGGACTACCTGCTCAAGCCCTTCGACGATCAGCGATTCGCGCAGGCGCTCGAGCGGGCGAAGGAGCGGATCCGGCAGGAGCGGGCGAAGTCTCTCGCGCAGGCGCTGGCGCGGACGCTCGCGCCGTCTGCGCCGGAGGCCGCACCGCCGCGCACGCTGCTGCTCAAGGACGGAGCGCAGTCGGTCTTCCTCCGCGAGGACGAGATCGACTGGATCGAGGCGCAGGACTACTACGTGGAGATCCACGCCGGCGCCGTCGCGCACCTGCACCGGGAGCCGCTGCGCGATCTCGAGGCCCGGCTGGATCCGCGCCGATTCGTGCGCATCCACCGCTCGGCGATCGTGCGGGTCGATCGCATCCGCCGGCTGCAGTCGCTGCCCTCCGGTGACGCGGCGGTGGTGCTGCGCGACGGCACCGAGCTTCGCGTCTCGCGCGGGCGGCGCGACGCCATCCGCGCCGTTCTCGGCCTCTGACCGCTGCATCCGGCCGCCGGTCCCCGCACCGGATCCGGCGCTCGCTGCACGGTTTCCCCACCCGAAGCCCTTTCGGATACACGGGCAGACCGGGACTCGGGTCGCCTCCTCAACCAGCTTCCCAGGCGACCCGAGCGGCGGCGGCGATCCTGGCCGGGTTGTCCGCCGCCGTCTTCTACCCTTCAGAGATCGACCGGCCTGCCCGCCCCACGCTGCGCTGCCCGCCGCATCACCAGCGCCGCCGCGGCCGCATCCTCGGCGGCCACGCCGACGGACTTGTAGATCGTCACCTGCGCAGCCGAGGTCCGGCCCGCGCGCGACCCCGAGAGCAGCTCGCCGAGCTCGACGGCATCCGCGGGGGCGAGGCCGCGAAGCTCGTTGGCGCCCGCGGGAGGCGGCGCGAGCGCGGAGGAGCGCGACTCGACCGCGACCAGCGCGCCGCCCACCTCGTCGAGCTCGCTGCCCTGGGGATTGAACCCGACCGAGTTCAGGTGCGTTCCGGGCCGGAGCCAGTCGCGGCGGATCACCGGGTCGCGCGCGTGGGTGGTCGCGCAGATCACGTCCGCCGACCGGACCGCTTCCTCGATCGACGTGGCGCGTCCGCCGACCTCGCCGGCCAGCCTGCGCGCTTTCGCCGGATCGCGTCCGGCGACGAGCAGCGTGCGGAACTCGCGCACCGGCGCGACGTACCGGGCGTGCGAGGCGGCCTGCACGCCGGTGCCGACGATCGCCAGCACCTGCGCGTCGGCGCGCGCCAGGAGCCGGGTGGCGATCGCCGACGCCGCAGCCGTGCGCTGCGCCGTGATCTCCTCCCCGTCGAGCAGGGCGACGGGCGCGCCGGTGCGCGGGTCGAAGACGGCGACGATCGCCTGGTGCGAAGGGAGGCCGACGTTCCCCGGGAAGACGGCGACGAGCTTGGCAGCCAGCACGTCGAGCGACGGCAGGTACGCGACCATCGCGCCGAGCAGGCCCGCCGGCGCCGAGGCCGCGATCCGCTGCGGCACCGACGCCCGCCCGGCGGAGAGATCCACCAGCGCGGTCGCGACGGCCTCGACCAGCGCGTCGGCGTCCAGGAGGGCCGCAACCTCTGCGCGGCCGAGGACGATCACGGGATCAGCAGCAGCTTTCCGCTGGTCCGCCGCGAAGCGAGCATCTCGTGCGCCTTCCCCGCCTGCGCAAGCGGGAGCGCTTCCTGGATCTTCAGCTTCAGCTCGCCGCGCTCGATCGCTCCCAGCACCGCGCTGGCGCGGTTGAGCAGCTCGTCCCGCGTCGCCACGTAGGTGACGAGGGTCGGCCGGGTGAGGAACAGGGATCCTCCGGAAGAGAGAAGCTGCGGGTCGAAGGGCGGCACGGAGCCGCTGCTCTGCCCGAAGAGGACCATCATCCCCCGCGGGCGCAGGCAACGCAGCGACTTCTCCCAGGTGTCCTTGCCGACGGAATCGTAGACCACGTGCACGCCGACGCCCGAGGTGATGCGCTTCACCTCGGCCTCGAAGTCGAGCGCGCGGTAGTCGATGACCTCGTGGGCCCCCGCCTGCTTCGCGAGGCGCACCTTCTCGGGGCCGCCGGCGGTGCCGATCACGTGCGCGCCGGCGCGCGAGGCGAGCTGGCAGAAGAGCTGGCCGACCCCGCCCGCCGCCGCGTGGATCAGGCACATCTGTCCGGGGCGCAGGGGAAATGTATCCGTGACCAGGTACTGCGCGGTCATCCCTTGCAGCATGGCCGCGGCCGCGCTCCTCGAGTCGAGGCCGCGCGGGACCGGGACGAGCCGCGCCGCCGGCAGCGTCTGGTGGGTGGCGTAGGATCCGAGCGGACCCGCCCAGGCCACGCGATCGCCCTCGCGAACGTCGGTGACGCCGGGCCCGACGGCCTCGACCACGCCCGCTCCTTCCTGCCCGGGCGTGAACGGGAGGGGAAGCTTGTACGCGCCCATCCGCTGGTAGATGTCGATGAAGTTCACGCCCGCGGCCTCGACGCGCACCAGCGCCTGGCCGCTGGTGGGAGCCGGCGTCGGCAGCTCCGCAACCTTCATCACCTCGGGTCCGCCCGTCGCCTCGATCCGGATCGCTCGCATGGCGCCTTCACGCCACGTCGCGGGAACGCCGTCAAGGGGCGTGCGGCGCATCAATCGAGCGCGTGGCAGGAAAGGCAGAGCGGCTTCACGGAGACCTCGT
>DASREU010000181.1:0-7681 GCA_035651935.1 Myxococcales bacterium
CTCGCGCGGCGTCGTCCGAGGCGGCGGATATTACCGCGGCGGATACTCGCGCGGGGCGGGCGGGTACTCGCGCGGCGGCGGCGCGTACCACCCGACGCGTCCGATCGGCGGCGCCGTCACCCGCGGCAACGTCGCGATGCCGGCACGACGCACGCCGATGCAGGGCACGCGCAGGATCTACAGCGCACCCGCCCGCAACGGTTCCTTCAGCAGCCGCGGCGCATGGAGCGGCAGCCGCGGCGGCGCGCCGCACGCCACCGGCGGGTCGCGCGGCGGCGGACACCGCGGCCGCTGAGGCAAGGTTCGGGGACACACAGCGATTTTCCGGAAATGAGCACGCGTGCCTGATTCCCCGGAGCGCTAGAGCCCGAGCCGCTCGCGGATGTACTTCGGCGCGGCATTGCCGAACGAAAGCATCGCGTCGTGCAGCGCGCGCAGGTCCGGATACTTGCCGTGGTTCTTCTCCCACGCCGCGCGGATGTCGTTCATCTCCGCGTTTCCGACGTAGTACGTGGACAGCTGCGTGGACGTGAGCTGGGCGCGCTTCCACTTTCCCACGGCTTCACCTTCCTCCTGGAAGCCGTCGTTCATCATCCGCGCGATCGCCTCCTTCTCGCTCATCCCCGCGGTATGGATCTTTTGGTCGATGATCGCGTTGAGGATCATCCGCAAGCGCATCTTGAGTTGCTGCATGCGGACTTCCGTCCCGCCGTATCCCGCGTCGGCCATCAACTGCTCGGCGTACGTGGCCCATCCTTCGATGAAGGTGCCGGAAGCGACGACGCCGCGTACCAGCGTGGGCGCGTGGAACCGATTCGCGTGCGCGAGCTGAAGATAGTGACCCGGCATCGCCTCGTGGATGGTCACCTCCTCCAGCATGGAGTCGTTGTACTCGCGGAAGAACGACTCGACGCGCTGCGGAGTCCAGTCCTCCGGGGTGGGGGAGATGTAATAGAAGGTCTTCTTGTTCTTCTCCAGCGGGCCGGCGGGGCTGCAGGACGCGACGGCCACTCCGCGCTGGAACTCCGGCGTGGCGACGACCTCGAGCGGTTCCTCCAGGACGGTGACGAATCCCTTCTCCTTGACGAACGCCGTCGTGTCCGCCAGCGACTTCGTCGCCCGCGCCAGGACCGTGTCGTTCGTCGGGTGCTTCGTCGCAGCCGCGTCGAGCACCGCCTTGATCGCCGTCGCCTGGTCCATCGGCGCCGGCTTGTCGGGAAACAGCTTCGGCCAGATCTGCACGGCGCTCCGGTACATCGCCGCGCGCGTGGACTTCAGATCCGCTTCCGCCCGGCGGAGGATCTCCTCGGTGGAGAGATCGGAATCGAGCGCGAACCGCAGCTTCTTCCGGAACTTCTCGTCTCCGAGCCGGAACTCGCCGTTCGAGCGGGGCAGGAGATCCTTCTCCAGCCACTGCTGGTAGTCGGCGAGCGCGGCCAGCGCGGTCGCCTGCGCGGCCCGGAACTCCTTCTCCAGCGCCGGCGCCTGCTTCACCAGTGGCTCCAGCTGTTCCTTCACCAGCTTCGCCGTCCCCTTGTTCTGCTGGATGGCCGTCTCGGTATGCACCTTCGGCGGCGCCTTGAGATTCGCCTTCGCCGCGGCGACCACCGCCGGGATGCCCTTCAACCGCCCGATCACCGAGCGCAGCCTCTGCTCCGGCGGCGCGAACTCGCGCGAGATCAGCGCGTAGACGGCGCCGCCGACATTGTATTGCAGCGGGTTCCACTGCCATCCCCGCAGGGTCTCCAGCTCGTAGACCTGCGATTCGAGCCGGTTCTGCAGGGTGCGGTAGTCCACCGCATCTTCGGCCGAGAGCTTCTTCGCATCGATCTGCACGAGCTCGGCGAGTCCCGCCTTGGCGGCCGCGAGATCGCGCTCGATTCCCTGCGCGCTGTAGTCGTTCAGGCGCGAATCGTTCCGGTGCTCCCCGAGCCTGGTCGCGGTCTCGGGATCGCGATCGAGCAACTCCTGGACGTACTTCCCGGCGAATGCCTCGAAACGCGAATCTTCGTTGGCGGCGGCGGCGACGAGCAGGGCGCAGGCGAGCAGGTTCATCCGCCCATCCTAGCGTGTCGGCTGCGAGCGCATCGGCGCCCTCAGCGGGAGCGTTCGAACTTGCGCGCGATGGCGGCGGCGCCGGCCTCCACCAGCGCCGAGATCGCGGGCGCGATCTCGTCCGGCAACACGTCGGTGATCCAGACCAATCGCGTCCGCGATCCGTCGGCGATCACCTGCATCGATGCATTGTGATGCGTCGCGCGGCCGCCGCGCGCGGTCCAGCACAGCCGGCGCGAGTCGTCGTTCAGCTCGACCAGCAGCTCGCGCACGACCAGACCGTTCGCGAACGTGACCACGCGTGCGCCCGGCTCCGGCCGCGAGTCCACCAGCACCCCCGGCACCAGCTTCTCGTGCGGCGCGCCGAAATCGCGCACGGCGGACCAGACATCGTCTGGCCGCGCGTCGAGCAACAGCTCCTTGTGGATGGAGGCCATGGCGATGTCAGCGGCTGACCTGCACGGCGCCGCGGTCGATCGCGCCCGCCGGGCGTGCGGTCCCGAAGATGTCGTCGGAGGGCGCGAGCGTCGCGGTTGCCGATCGGAGCGCCGGCGACCCCGCTCGCGGCGCGAAGTTCCCGTTCGCCGGATCGGTCAGCTGCGGGTCTCCGACGACGTCGTTCGGCCCCTTGTACGGCACCTTCTTCCCCTCCCAGACGTTGTAGTCGTAGCGATTCCCGTCCGCGAACGTCACGTCCTTGCCGACCAGATTCGCCCCGATGTTGTTCACCACGTTGACGTCCGTGGAGTCGAGGGCATCGATCTCGCCGGAAAGGATGTACTCGGAGTCGGAGAGCATGTCGTTCCACGCCGTGTTGTTGACGATGTCGACGTGCGCCGAGCGGTAGAGATGGATTCCCCGCCCGCCGTTGTCGTGGGTGATGTTGTTCGCGATGTAGGTGCGTCCGGTGTACGGAACGCCTTTGACGTCGTGCACCCCGAGCGCGTCCTGCGTGTGCAGCGAGTCATCCACGATGATGCCGTTTCCGTCGTAGATCGCGGGAGGATGCCCGGCGAGGAAGAGCACGTTGTTGCGGTTGCCGTACGAGAGATTCCCCACGATGAAGTTCCGGTACCCGTTCTTCGTCGTCGCGCCGGGCGCGTCGGTGAGGTGGTACATCCCGATGCCGCTGGTCCCGAAGACCGTCCACCAGGCGTTGTCGTAGATCCGGTTGTGCTCGATCGTGATCGCGTCGGCGACGTTCACCTCGATGCCTGCGCCGGCGCAGTCATGGATCACCGAGTTCCGGATCACGATGTCGTGCGGGACCGAGGGATGCACGTCCGCGTATCCGGCGCCGTCGATGAAGATGCCGTTGTGATTGAGCCACGCCTGGCTGCCGTCGTTCGCCGCCGCGTCGCCCGCCGTGATCGACCCGTTCTGGCCGGCGATCTCGAAGCCGTCGATGATCACGTACGCGACGCCGAAGAGGTGAATCCCCGCCCAGGCGCCGTTCCCTCTGGGGATCTGGATGATCGGTCGTTGACCCTCGGCAGCCGCGAACGTGATCCACGCATCCGGCGTTCCGGAAACCGAGACCGTCAGCGGGTTCGTGGTCCCGTCGCTGGTGTACGTTCCGGTCATGACCCGCACCGTCCATCCCGGCTTCACCGACGACGCAGCGCGGTTCAGCGTCTTGAACGCCGTCTTCGCCGTGCGCCCGTCGTTGGTGTCCGCACCGGAGCTCGCGTCCACGTAGAAGATCGGTTCGGTCGGCAACTGCTCCGGCGGCGGCGGCGGCGGCCCACCCTTTTCCGCGGGCGCGCAAGCGAGAGCGATCGCGGCGATGACAAGCAGGAACTTCGCCGGCGCGCGCTCTCGATCCACCGCTAATCTGTAGTCTCCCACGGCAACCACCGCACGGGACGACCTCCCGCCAGCCCGCCAGCCCGGCCGCATGGCGATCGCCGCGCCGGCCGGCCGGTCAGCAATTGCGGGGACACCATACGTAATTAGTCGCGCCGCGAGCGACTGCGCAAACCCGGGTGGCCGCTCAGGCCTTCACGCCGGCCCGCCGCAGCTCCGGGTCGAGGCGGCCCGACAGCGCCAGCCCCCACATCTTCCAATCCGCCGCGAAGCTCCAGAGCGGGTACTTGAACGTCGCGGGCCGGTTGTGCTCGACGAAGAAGTGCCCCACCCAGGCGAAGGCGTAGCCGCAGACCAGCGCCGCGAGCACGAGCCCGCCGGCGCGCAACGCCAGCGCCGATGCCACGAGGAGCAGCGAGAGCGTGGTCCCGACGAAGTGCAACGTGCGCGTCGCCGGGTGCGAATGCTCGCGCAGGTAGAAGGGCCAGAACTCGGCAAACGTCTTCATGCGCGCAATCTATCAAAGCGCGGCTTCACGCCGGGCGGGGCGGTGCACACGATGCGCCGGGAATGACCGTCCCCGTCCTGCACCTCGTCTCCCGCTTCTGGGTGGGCGGTTCCGAACGCCAGTTCATCGAGCGGCTGCGAGCGCATCCGGCGGGGTTCACGCCCATCGTCGCCTGTCTCGAGCTGTCGGGCGGCAACCTCGACGACTTCCTTTCGCTCGGACTGCCTTCGCCGGAGATCTTCGACCTGCGAGGGTCGCTCCTCAAGCCGAACACGCTCGTGCAGGTGGCGCGCCTCGCGCGCCTGATCCGCGATCGCGGTGTCCGCCTGGTGCACGCAAACGAATTCATCAGCAACTTCGTCGCATTCCTGGCGGCGCGGGCAGCGCGCGTGCCGGTGATCGTCAACCGTGTCGACCTCGGCCACCTGCGCGACGGCTTCGGCGCGCGTCACCGGACCGTCGAAAAGTGGATGTCGCGCCATGCCGACGCCGTCTGCGCGAACGCCGATGGCGTGCGCCGGGTGTGCATCGAGGAGGAGGGGAGCGCGCCGGAGCGGACCTTCGTGGTGCGCAACGGTCTGGACCTCCACCGGTTCGACGCGCTCGCCGCGCGGCCGCTGCAAGGGCCGCTTCCCGCGGGCCGGCCGCTGGTCGCAGTGATCGCGAATCTCTGGCCGGTGAAGGGCCACCGGACGTTGCTCGAGGCCATCAGGCGCGTGCACGCGCACAGGCCGGAGGCGCGGTTCGCGCTCGTGGGCGACGGTCCCGAGCGGCCGTTTCTCGAACGACGCATCGCCGACCTGCATCTCGAAGGCGTCGTCGAGCTTCTGGGAACGCGCTACGACGTTCCCGCCATCCTCTCCCGCGCCGATGCGGCCTGCCTGTCTTCGCAGGCGGAAGGCCTGCCGAACGCGATCATGGAAGCGATGGCCGCCTCGCTCCCGGTGGTCGCCACCGACGTAGGCGGGACGCCGGAGTTGGTGCTCCCTGGTGAGACGGGCTTTCTCGCTCCGAGCGGAGATCCCGTACAGCTCGCCGACGCGCTCGTGGCGGTGCTCGCCGATCCCCAGGCGGCGCGGCAGATGGGCGCGCGCGGTCGCCGCCTCGTCGCCAGCGCGTATTCGCTCGACCGTCTCGCGGCCGCGCACGGCGCGATGTACCGTGCGGTGCTCGCGCGCCGTGTTCACTCCCGCGCACTTCTTGGCGAGCAGGCGCTTCGTCCCTAGATCGCTCCGCGGGAGGTAGGATGACAGAGCCTGTTGCCCGACCGGTCGGGCGAGACGGGGGCGAGGCCCCCGGGTTCTCGGACGAAGCGCTGTTCCTCACCGACGCTCCCGTTCCGGGCGTCGAGAAGCCGCCGCGCAACGACGCCGGGCACGCCTGGAGCCGGACGCTGACCGACTGGTCGGGGCTGGAGGCGTTCGCGGACCAGTGGCGGGAGCTGGCGTCTGCGGCGACGGAGCCGAATCCGTTCTACGAGCCCTGGATGTTGCTGCCGGCGCTCCGCTCCTTCGCCGCGCGCGAGCGCGTGGAAGTCATCCTGGCATTCCGCGGCGACGTCCTCTGCGGCGTCTTTCCCGTCGCCTACCGGCCCGGGCGCGCGGAGATGTGGCGACACCCCTACTGCTACCTGACGGCGCCCTTGATCCGCCGCGGCTGCGAGCGCATCGCGATCCGCTGCTGGCTCGACGCGATGGCCGGCAGGGCCGCCGTGATCCGCATCGGGGACATGCCCGCCTCGGGGCGCGTGCGCATGCTCCTGGTCGACGAGCTGAACGAGCGCCGCTGGCCGGCCCTCTCCACGCAGGCGTATACGCGCGCCGTGCTGCGCCGCGCCGGCAGCCCCGACGAGTTCCTCACCCGCGCATTGGCTGGAAAACGGCGAAAGGAGTTCCGCCGCCAGCGCACCCGGCTTTCCGAGCTCGGCGCGCTCACCACCGACGCGCTCGCGCCGGGTGCCGACCCCGCCCCCTGGATCGACGAGCTGCTCTCGCTCGAGTCCGGGGGCTGGAAAGGGCGCGCGGGCGTCGACTCCGTCGCGGACCGCGCGTTCCTCGCAGAGATGGCAAAAGGCGCCGCGCGCGAAGGCAAGCTGCAGATGCTGGCGCTCCGCCTCGACGGGCGGCCGCTGGCGCTGAAGCTGAACCTGTTCGCGGGAGAAGGCGCGTTCGCCTTCAAGATCGCGTTCGACGAGACCTACGCCCGCTTCTCGCCCGGCGTCCTGCTCGAGCTGGACAACGTCGAGCACGCGCACAGGCTGCCTTCGCTCCGCTGGATGGATTCCTGCGCCGCGGCGAACCGCTTCATGATCAACCATCTCTGGCCCGACCGGCGCGAGGTCCACACCGTCTTCTTCGCCACCGGAAGCCGGCGAGGGGCGCTCACGGTCGCCCTGGTCCCGCTGCTCCACTTCGTCCGGCAGCTCGCGGGGCGCGGATGAGCGGCGCGTTGATCACGGTCGATCCCGGGATCTGCGCGGCGTACTTCGACCGCAAGCCCTTCCACGTGCAGCACGCGCTCGCGGACCATCCGCTGTTCGCGTTGCCGCGCTTGATGGCGCTCGCGCGCAGCCTGCCGGAGCCGTTCGTCGAGTACAACGCCGGCGCGCTGCCGGTGGGCGTCCGCCCGGAAGAGACGCCGCGCACGGGACTCTCCCCGGCGGAGACGGTGCGGCGGATCGCCGAGTGCGGGTCGTGGATGGTGCTCAAGCGCGTCGAGCAGGATCCCGAGTACGGCGCGCTGCTCGACCGCTGCCTCGACGGAGTGGCGGCGCAGACCGGGACCTCGCTGCCGCGCATGCTCCGGCGCGAGGGCTTCATCTTTCTTTCTTCGCCAGGGGCGGTGACGCCGTTCCACCTCGACCCGGAGCACAACTTCCTCCTGCAGATCCGCGGCAAGAAGACGGTGAGCATGTGGGATCGCGACGATCGCCTGGTGCTGCCGGAGATCGAGCTGGAGCGGTTCTACGCCGCCTTCGTCCACCGCAATCTCCCCTGGCGCGAGGTGTTCCAGACCACCGCCTGGGTGGTTCCGCTCGAGCCCGGGCAGGGGCTGCACTTCCCGGTGGCGGTTCCGCACTGGGTCCAGAACGGACCCGAGGTCTCCATCTCCTTCAGCATCACCTTCCGGAGCGAAGCTTCCGAGGCGAGAGAGCTGATCTACCGGGCGAACGCGAAGCTCCGGAAGCTGGGGCTCTCGCCGCGCGCGCCAGGCCGGTCGATCCTGCTCGACTCGACCAAGCGCACCGCGTTCGGCGCGCTGGCGCGGCTCAAGCGGGCCTTCGTCCGTCCTCGAGGCGAATCGCGGCCCTGA
>DASREU010000182.1:0-8371 GCA_035651935.1 Myxococcales bacterium
GGAGAAGGCGCTGAGCGCCGGCGGCAGGAGCGACCGCACAGGCGTCAGTTACTACCGCACGCAGCGGGTCCCCGCCGAGAACGTCACTCCGCCGGGAGGGTTCCTCACCTGCAACCCGAATCAGGGAGGCGATCCCACCGCCTGCAGCGCCGGGACGGGCCTGGGCAACTCCGACTACGTTCTGGCCGGCGGCAGCGGCGCGCAGACGCCGTACGACTTCAAGGTCGTTTCGCCGGTCTTCCCCCCGCCGGACGGCAACCAGACCGGCTTCAACGGCGACTACAGCGGGCTGACGATCAACAAGGGCACCGATGCCCACCCGATCTGGTCCGACACGCGCAACGTCGATCCGTATGCGCCGGCGAACGGCGTGATCCACGACGAAGACATCTTCACCGACAACATCGGCCTGCCGAATGGACAGGCGAGGATCACGACCGGAACCGTCGGCTCTCGTTGATTGAGGTGGTACGATTGTTCGAATGGCAAAGGGCATCCGCGCCGCCAGGGGTCGCGCTTGGCTCCTGGTGGCGTCCGGGCTCGTCGTTGCCGGCACCGTGATCGCGAGCTTGCGCGCGGGGGCGCCCGGGCCGGAGGCGCCCCCGCCGCAGCCGGAGGCTCGACCCGAGAGCGCCCCCGAGCCGGTGAAGGCAGCGCCGGTCGTGGTCCGCGCGCCGGCGCCGGAGCCCACCCTTCCCATCGAAAACGCGTCGGCGCCGGACACCGTCAATCCCCGCCACTTCCAGGCGATGCTCGCGTTCGGGCGCGCCCGCCAGGATGCCGTCGACGATTGCCGCGATCGCGTGAAGCTGCCGGCCGTCGCCAAGCTGCTGGAGTGGGCGACCGTGACGGGCCGTCCCTACGACATTCCCGTTGAGGAGATCTCGATGCAGCAGAACATCCTCTTCGAGGTGGTGACGACGCCCGGCGCGTATCGGCTGGTCTCCGCGACGGTGACCGAAACCTGGCTGGACTTCCCGTATCCCCCACAGGATCCCTGGACCTGGCGCGCGCCATTCTCGGATCCGGCGCTCGAACGCTGCGTCGAGAACGCCCTCACCGGAGCGAGGTTCGAGTCGCCCGGAGTGGTCGCCGGCGAACGCTTCCGGATCCAGGGCCGCGCAGGCGAAGCGGTCTACGACCTCCGCTGATCGGCGCCGGCGGGTCCGACGGGAGGACCGATCGGCAGCGCGACGACCATCCACCGCGGCGCGCGATCGTGTTACACCGAATCATCTTCCGGGAGTCACGTCATGCCGTGGTCTGCAGACGAGGTGCGCCAGAAGCAGAAGGAACTGCTCTTCCCGAACATCGGCACCTATTACGAACAGGCGCTGCCGCTGGAGTCGGGGCGGGGGATGTTCCTCAAGGACGTCGAAGGGCGCGAGTACCTCGACTTCTTCGGCGGCATCCTCACCGTCAGCGTCGGCCATTGCCATCCGCGGGTGACCGAGGCAACCGTCGCCCAGCAGCGCAAGCTCGTGCACGTCTCCACGCTCTACCCCACCGTCCCGCAGCTCGAGCTGGCGGAACGGCTGGTGCAGATCCGGCCGACCAGGGAGAAGGCGAAGGTCTTCTTCACGAACTCCGGGACCGAGGCCAACGAGACCGCGGTAGCGCTGGCGAAGGAAGCCACCGGCCGGCAGGAGCTGGTGGTGCTCCGGCACAACTACGCCGGCCGCGGTGCGCTCGCGCTCAGCATGATGGGCAACAAGCACTACCGCCCGACCACGCAGAGCGAGATCGCCGGCATCCGCTTCGCGCATGCCCCCTACTGCTACCGCTGCGATTTCGGCCTCAGTTACCCGGACTGCGGGGTTGCCTGCGCCAAGGACCTCAAGTCGCTCATCGAGACCACCACCGGCGGCCAGATCGCCGCTTTCATGGCCGAGCCAATCCTCGGTGTCGGCGGCTTCATCACCCCGCCGAAGGAGTACTTCGAGATCGCGGTGCCCATCGCCCGCGCGGCCGGAGGGCTGTTCATCGCCGACGAGGTGCAGACGGCGTGGGGCCGCACCGGCGGGAAGTGGTGGGGCGTCCAGCAGTACGGGGTGGAACCCGACATCCTCACCAGCGCGAAAGGCATGGCGAACGGTCAGCCGATCGGGCTGACGATGGCGAAGGCGGCGATCGCCGACAAGGGGAGGTTCGCCAACATCTCCACCTTCGGCGCCAGCCCCGTCAGCATGGCGGCGGCGAACGCCACCCTCTCCGTCATCGAGGAGGAGAAGCTCCTCTTCAACGCGCAGATGATGGGCAAGGCGCTGCGCGACGGCCTGGAGTCGCTGCAGCAGAGGTTCCCGGGCATCGGCGACGTCCGCGGGATGGGGCTGATGCAGGGGATCGAGCTGGTCAAGGACCGGGCGAGCAAGGAGCCGGATCCGCAAGGGACGAACCGCCTGATGGAAGCGACGCGCAAGCGCGGACTCTTGATCGGCAAGGGCGGGCTCTACGGCAATGCGCTGCGGATCGCCCCGCCGATGATCGTGAGCAAGGGACAGGTGGACGACGCGCTGCGGATTCTCGGCGAAGGACTGCAGGAGGCCCTCCAGCGATGAGGCGCGCCGTCTTCGCCATCCTTCTCGCGGCCGCCTGCAAGAAGGAAGCGCGGCCGCCGTCGCTCGGGGAGGCCATCTCCGTCGAGCAGCCCGGGGGATCCGCGTCGCAGCTCTTCAGCCAGGGCAGCGAGATCCCGACGGGCGCGACCGAGAGCTTCACCACCGCGAAGGAGAACGACAAGCGCATCTACGTCCACGTGCTGCGGGGGGCGGGAAGGACCGCAGCCGCCTTGCACAGCGACGGTTGGTGGGAAGTGGACGGAGTCTCGCCGGGGGCGGTGGGAGAGCCGCGGGTGATGGTTACTTTCGAGCTGGACGCGCAAGGCCAGCTCTCGCTCACCGCTCGCGAGGAGGATCGGCGGCTGGCGGTCAAGAAACTGGACGGATCGCCGGCGAAGGCCGCACCTTCTCCGCTGACCGAGCCGGACGACGACGAGGACGTCGAGGAAGACCCGCCGGAGTAGCTGTCGATGCCGAACCCCATCGCGCTCGCCATCCCGTTCTTCTTCCTCCTCATCGGCGTCGAGCTGTGGGCCGCGGCGCGCCGCGGGCTCAAGCTGTACCGGTTCGCGGACGTGATCACGGACCTTTCCTGCGGGATGACGCAGCAGATCCTGCTGGTCTTCCAGATCGCCGCGCTCACCGGCGGGTACGTCTGGCTCTACCAGCACCGGCTGTTCACCTTCGCCGAGGGATCGGTCTGGCCCTGGGTGATCGCCTTCGTCGCGGTGGACTTCGTCTACTACTGGTGGCACCGGCTCTCGCACCGGGTGAACCTGCTCTGGGCCGTCCACGCGGTGCACCACCAGAGCGAGGACTACAACCTGGCGGTGGCGCTGCGGCAGGCGGTGCTCTCGGTGTGGACGATCTGGCCGCTGCACCTGCCGCTGGCGCTGATCGGCATCCCGCCCGCGACCTTCCTCCTCGTCGACGCGTTGAGCACGCTCTACCAGTTCTGGATCCATACCGAGCTGATCGGGAAGCTCGGCTGGTTCGAATGGATCTTCAACACGCCTTCGCAGCACCGCGTCCATCACGCGATCAATCCGCGCTACCTGGACCGGAACTACGCCGCGACCCTCTGCATCTGGGACCGGCTGTTCGGGACCTTCATTCCGGAGACGGAGCAGCCGGTGTACGGGCTGGTGAAGCCGCTCGCGAGCTTCGACCCGATGCGCGCGCAGGTGCAGCACTTCATCGACATCGGCCGGCGCTTCCGCGAGCTCCGCGGGCTCGATCGCCTGCGGGTGATCCTGCGCGGCCCCGAATGGGGCTACCCGGCGGCGCCGGAGATCACCCGGGAGAGGCAGCAGAAGCACGCCGTCCAGCTTTCGCCGCGCGAGACGGCGTGGCTTTCGACGACCCTGGTGCTCGCGACGATCGCCACCTTCCTGCTCCTCTGGTTTCAGTTCACGCTGCCGCTCTGGGAGCGCGCGGCGATCGCCGCAGGCGTCCTGCTGCTCATGGCCAGCTGGGGCGTCCTCCTCGACCGGCGCCTGATCTGGAGCAGGACGAGGAGCGTCACCAGCGCGGCGCCCGGCCCCGTCTGAGCGGCGGAGCAGCCGCACCCGCCGCCGCCCGCAGCCGGGCCGGTGCAGGTCATGCTGGCGGCGCCGCGCGGGTAGATCGAGCAGATGCCCTGGATGTCGTCCTGGGCCAGGACGCGCTTGGTGACCTCGCCGGGCGGGCCCGTCGGGTACATCGCCGCTTCCGGATGATCCGGGGAGTGATCGAGGCCCAGGCTGTGTCCGGCCTCGTGCGTGACGGTGTTCTGCACGTCCGTTCGCACGCAGCCCGTCTCCGCCGCGGTCTGGCAGGGCAGCCCGTCCACCGCGGTGAATCTGAAGACCGCGGCGTTCAGCTCGATGTCGCTGTCGAGGATCTCTCCGCTCCGGGCGTCGGAGGTGGTGGTGGTGCTGGCGATGACGCCGTCGCCCTGGTCCCAGCAGTCGTAGAGATTGCTGCAGCCTCCGGAGCCGGTGCACGTGGTGCCGCTCGGGACGGCGTCCCGGCAATTCCTCGTCCGGAACAGCACGAGATTGTGGTTCGCCGCCGAGGGAAAGTAGCCCACCAGGCGATCCGCTGCGGAGGTGGAGATCGGCTGCTCCGCAAATGCCAGATCCGAGCAGGAGGCCGCGCTCCAGGTGGCGAAGCTGCGGCGGACCGCGTCGGCCGCCGCGGCCCCGGTCACGTCCGGAGTCCCCAGCGCGTCGACCTGGAAGCTGTGCCCGTGCGCGCTCCACCAGATGCAGACGCCGGCGCTGTTGCGCGTCCGCACGAACGCGCGCGCCGGCAGCGCACAGAGCAGGAGCGCGCAAGCCAGGACTTTCAACGGCGCGCTCTCGAGAGCACGCGGGCCCGCAGCTCGTCGAGTGGCAGATCGTCCGTCTCCGAGGGCTGACATCCCTCGCAGGAGATGAGCCGCCGATCGCGGACCGCGCGCCGGGTCCTTTCCGCCACGCTGAACTTCCCCAGCGAGAGCCGCTCGACCTGGAAGACGCCGGCCGCGCGCCGGTGGAGGAAGACCACCACTTCCTCGCCGTCGGCGAACGAGGCCGCACCCTGGACCGTCTGCGAAAGCTCGCCGACCTCGCCGCCCGGGACGAGGACCGCGATCTCCCGCTCCGGATCGCCTTTCCAGATCTCGATCGCGCGCAGCACCACGGTGGTGAAGATCTGTCCGCCTCCGGGCGCCCACGCGCTCGACCGCCGCATCACCTGCGCGTGGACGACGGCGTCCGAGACCTTCGTCAGCGACTCCACGTCCGCGGGTCCGAGCACCGTCGCGGCGAGGAGGAGCGCGAGCAGCATGCGGCGAGCGTACTACGGAATCGCGCCGCCGCCGTCGTACCGCGGGTCGCACGCGCCGAGCCGCCAGAGGGTGTCCTGGTCCACCTGCACCCCGCACGCCTTTCCCCACGGGCTCCCGAAGAACCCCGGCTGGCGCTCCTGCAGCGGCTCCGCGCCGAACTGCAGCTTGTGCCCGCGCTGCTCGAGCGCGTGCGCCGTCGCCGCCTCGAGCCCGTTCGGCTCCACGTGCACCACGTCGGGAAAGAGGTTGTGGTGCAGGCGCGGCTGGGCGATGGCCCGGTCCACCGCCATGCGGTCGTCGATCAGGTGCACGATGGCCTGCGTCACGGTCGTGGGGATGGTGGCGCCGCCGGACGAGCCGATCGCCAGGAGGAACGCTCCATCCGGCGCGAAGACCAGCGTCGGCGCCATCGAGGAGAGGGGCACCTTCCCGGCGTCCGGCGCGTTCGCGGCGTCGCCTCGCAAGCCGTAGGCGTTGGCGACTCCGGGCGCGGCGGCGAAGTCGTCCATCTGGTCGTTGAGGATGAACCCGGTCCCCTTGGGGACGATGCAGGAGCCGAAGGCGTCGTTCACCGTGGTGGTGAGCGCGATCGCGTTGCCTTCTTCGTCGATCGCGGAGACGTTGGTGGTGCCGTGCTCGCGCTGTTGCAGCACCTGCGCGGCGGGCGTCGCCCGGTCCCCGATGGCCTGCCACAGCTCGCCGGCGAACTCCTTGCTCACCATCCGCCGGATCCGGTCCTCGACTCCGGGGTTGAACTCCGGATCTCCGATCTGCTGCCGCAGCGCGAAGAGCTGCTTCTCCGTCTCGATCATCGCGTGCAGGAAGCGCTCCGGGCGGTACCCGCCCGCGCGCGGATCCTCGCGCTCGAGGACGTTCAGCAGGGCCGAGACGATGAAACCGCCGCTCGAAGGCAGCGGCATCCCCACGATGCGGTGCCCCCGGTACGTCGACTCGAGCGGCCGCCGCTCGCGGACCTGGACGCGGCCCAGGTCCTCGAGCGTGAGGATCCCTCCCCGCGAGGCCAGGCTCGCCACCATGCTCCGGGCGATGCGCCCCTTGTAGAAGGCATCGGGTCCTTGCAGGCCGATGGCGTGCAGCGTTCGCGCGAGATCGGGCTGGATCAGCCTGTCGCCGGGGCCGAGCGCCTCGTACTCGCCGTCCTGCCCGCGGCGCAGGAACACCCGCGCCGCTTCGGGATCGGCGGCGAGGCAGTCGAGGCGGTACTCCGCCGCGGTCGCGAAGCTGAGGTTCACCTGGTATCCGCGGAGCGCGATCTGCTCGGCCGGGCTGGTGAGCTGGCTGAGCGGCTTCTTTCCGAAGCGCTTCACCAACTCCACGTAGCCCTTCACCGCCGCGGGCACCGCGACGCTGAGCGGACCTGCGTTGGCGAGGTCCTGCCGCGGCTGCCCGTCACGGATGTACATGTCCGGCCGCGCCGCCGCGGGCCCGACCTCGCGGAAGTCGATCGCGTACACTTTGCGATCCCGCGCCGTGTACACCAGGGCGAACCCGCCGCCGCCGATCCCCGAGCTCTGCGGCTCCACTACATTCAGCGCGAACGCGGCGGCGACCGCCGCGTCCACCGCGTTTCCGCCCCGGCGCAGCACGCTCGCGCCGGCCTCCGCGGCGAGCGGGTGCGCGGCAGCGACGACGCTGCGCGGGGACACGGCGGGAAAGGCGAGCAGAAGGGCGAGCATCAGCATGGCGGCGCACTATAACTTCTGCTATCTCGCCTGCCCCTATGGTCCGCGTCCGGTTCGCGCCCTCTCCCACCGGGTACCTGCACATCGGCGGGGCCCGGACCGCGCTGTTCAACTGGCTGTGGGCGCGCAAGAACAAGGGCGTCTTCGTCCTTCGCGTCGAGGACACCGACCAGTCCCGGAGCACGCAGGAGAGCGAGCAGGCGATCCTCGACAGCATGAAGTGGCTGGGACTCGAGTGGGACGAGGGCCCCATCGTCGGCGGCCCGCACGCGCCCTACTTCCAGATGCAGCGGCTGCCCACGTACGACCGGCACGCGGAGGCGATGATCGCGAAGGGCAAGGCGTACCGCTGCGATTGCACCAAGGAAGAGCTGGACCGGCTTCGCGCGGAGGCGGCCCGGGAGAAGCGCGGATTCAAGTACCCGGGCACCTGCCGGAACAAGAACCTGCCGCGCGGCACGCCCGGCGCCGTGGTGCGCTTCCGCATGCCCGACGAGGGCGCCACCACCTTCCGGGACCTGGTGAAGGGAGAGATCACCACCCAGCACAAGGAACTGCAGGACGAGGTGATCCTCCGCGCCGACGGAGTGCCGCTCTACAACTTCGGCGCGGTGGTCGACGACATCGAGATGGAGATCACCATGGTGGCGCGCGGCGACGACCACGTGGTGAACACGCCCCGGCAGATCCTCATGTACCAGGCGCTGGAGTACGCGGTCCCGCAGTTCGCGCACCTTCCGATGATCCTCGGGGCGGACAAGCAGCGGCTCTCGAAGCGCCACGGCGCCGTCAGCGTCCTGCAGTATCGCGACGAGGGGTACCTGCCGGGGGCGCTGGTCAACTACCTGGTGCGGCTCGGGTGGTCGCACGGCGACCAGGAGATCTTCACCATCCCCGAGCTGATCGAGAAGTTCGACTGGGAGCACGTCGGCGCCACCGCGGGGGTGTTCAACCCGCAGAAGCTCGAGTGGCTGAACCAGCAGTGGATCAAGGCGACGCCTCCGGCGGAGCTGGCGAAGGCGGCCGGCGTCTCTCCGGAGTTCGCCGCCCTCATGCAGGAGCGGGCGCGGAATTTGAACGAAATCCGCGACGCGTACCGGGCGTACATGGTCCCGGAGCTGCCTGCGTATGACGAGAAGGCGGTGGCGAAGCAGCTGACGCCGCAGAGCAAGCCGCTGCTCGAGGAAGCGCGGGCGCTGATCGACCGGACCTTCGCGCAAGGCCCGCAGGCGATGGAGCACGCCTTCCGCACCCTCGCGGAGCAGCGCGGGGTCGGGCTGGGGAAGCTGGCGCAGCCC
>DASREU010000183.1:0-3775 GCA_035651935.1 Myxococcales bacterium
GAGAGCGCGAGCCCGAGACCCGAACCCGTCTTCTTCGTGGTGAAGAACAGTTGCAGGGCGCGGGAGATCGCTTCCTCCGACAGGCCCGACCCGCGATCGAGGACGGCGATTTCCACGCTCCCCGGTGCATTCTCCACGCGCACCTCGATCCCATCCTGCGCAGTTCCGGATTCGAGCGCGTTCTTCAGGAGATTCACCAGGACCTGCTGGAGCTGCGCTGCGTCGAACCAGCCAGGTTCGGAAGGGAGCGCGCCAGCCACCCGGAACGGATACAGCGCATTGAGCGAGGCAAGGAATTTCGGCCACTCGACCGGACCCGGTCTCGGCGGCGGGAGGCGCGCGAGACGCGCATAGCCGTCGAGAAAGCGGCGCAGGTGCTCGGTCCGCTCCTGGATGACCCCGAGCACGTCGCGGAGGCGGTGCGTGTGCTCGGGCCGGTCGAGGATGCTCTGGGCCGAAGTGACCAGCGACGACACCGGTGCGAGCGAATTGTCGACCTCGTGGCTGACGACGCGGATGGTCCGCTTCCAGACCTCGACCTCCTGGCGCGCCACTTCGCGCGTCATCGACTTGAAGATGTAGAGGGTGTGGCGCTCGGTGTTGAGATCGAACCAGCGCGTCGAGGCATGCAGGACTTCGGGGCCGCCCGGCCCGTCGAACGTGAGCAGCGCGCCCTCGCGCGGGCCATCGCCGGCACCGGGCGCCACGCGCTCCAGAAGAGGGCGGAACGCCTCGCCGACGAGGGGCCGGCCCTTTGCGAAGAGCTCGCGCGCGGCGCCGTTCGCGTACACCACCGTCCCCGGTTCGTCGCAGAGCACCACCGCGAACGTCGCTGCCTCGAGGAGCGTCTCGAGCAGGAGCTCCTTCTGGTAGACCGTGTTTCGATCCTGCCGCAATCGCCGGCCGAGCTGGTTGAAGCGGCCGACCAGATCGCGCAGAGCCGGCACCTCGGTGACGCGGACGGTGTAGTCATCGTCGCGGTAGCTGAGCAGCGCGGCGCTGATCGCATCGAGGACCCGATGGAAGGGCCGCATCAGGACGGCCCCGACGCCCACGCCAGCGGCAAAGGCAGCCAGAAAGGCCGCGACGGCGGTCCGGGAAGCAGTTCCACCGCTCGACGCGGCGAGGTACGCGGCGAGAGCTCCCGCCGCCGCAGCGGCCGCGATGGTTGCGCAACCGCGGACGAGGAGGTCGCGGCCGTGTGCGTCGGCCATCCCTTACCTCCTCTGCCGCCGCTCCATCACGATGCCATGCCTCTCCATCCGCCGGTAGAACGCCTGACGGCTCAGCCCGAGCTCGGCTGCCGCGCGGGAGACGACGCCCTGGGCCCGGTCGAGAGCCGCTTCGAGCGTGGCGCGGTCGTCGGGAGCCGATTCCACGGCGGCGGCTGGTTCCGCCTTGCGAGCGCCGGACCCATCGTCGAGCCCGAGATCCGCTGGCTGGATCGCGCCGCTCGGGCTGACGACGCAGGCGCGCTGGATCCGGTTCTGCAGCTCGCGGACGTTCCCGGGCCAGTCGTGCGCGAGCAGCGCGGCGCGCGCAGCCGGAGCGAGCGAAGGTGGCGAGGCGGGCTCGTTGGCGTGCGCGGAGAGGAACTGCTCCGCCATCGGGAGGATGTCGTCCGGTCGATCGGCGAGCGCCGGGATCGCCAGCTCGATGACGTTGATGCGGAAGAACAGGTCCTCGCGGAACGTGCCGGCGCGGATCATCGCCTTCAGATCGGCATTCGTCGCGCTGATCAGCCGGAAGTCCGCCTTCTTGGTCTGGCTGCTGCCCAACCGCTCGAACTCGCCTGACTGCAGGACGCGCAGCAGCTTGGCTTGTCCGGCGGATGAGAGATTCGCGATCTCGTCGAGGAACAGAGTGCCGCCGTGGGCTGCCTCGAATCGTCCGACCCGCAGCTTCGCCGACCCCGTGTACGCCCCCGGTTCGGCGCCAAACAGCTCGGCCTCGAGCAGCTCGTCCGGCAATCCACCGGCATTGACCTTGACGAAAGGCCCTGCCTTCCGCCGGGAGTTTGCCTGGACGATCTCCGCGATCTTCTCCTTGCCCGAGCCGTTCGGGCCGGTGACGAGCACGGGGACGTCGGACGCCGCCACCTGCACCGCGAGGGCGACCACCTGCTGCATTTCCGGGCTCGCATACACGAGCCCGCGCAGATCGTAGCGGTGGGCGAGATCGTCGCGCGCACGCCGCGTCTGGGCCCGCAATCTCACGTTCTCGTCATGCAGCCGTCGAAGCTGGAGCAGGTTCTGCACGCTGCGCACCAGCTTTCCGTCGTCCCACGGCTTGGTGAAGTAATCCGCGGCGCCTTCTCTCACGAGCGCAACCGCGCTCTCCAGCGACGCCCATGCGGTCATGAGCAGGACCGGCAGGTCCGGATCGAGCTTGCGGATCTGGCGGAAGAGCTCCGCTCCCTCCCTGCCGGAAGTCTGATCCTGCGAAAAGTTCATGTCCTGCACGACCACGCCCACGTCCTCGCTGCGGACGAACGCGAGCGCATCCTCCGGCGTCAGCGCCGTCAGCACCTCGAGATCGTTGATCTCGAGAAGGACCTTGAGCGCCATCCGGACGGCTTCCTGATCGTCGACCACGAGCACTTTCGACATCGTCACGCCTCCTCTGGCGTTCACCGGGTCGCGACCGACGGCGGGACGCGTGCAGCTCGCAGCGCGGGGACGAGCGATGCCAGCCAACCCGTGGCCAGGAACAGCATCGCCTGCGCGGCGACCATCGTTGCATGGATGGCGAAGAAAGGGATGGCGCGCGAGAGCGCGCCGCGCAGCGCGAGCACTGCCACTCCGCCCAGCGCGAGACCGATGGCCGTGACCGCCGTGCTTTCCGCGAGCACGGTGATCACGACGTCCCGTCGCGTGGCGCCCAGCGCACGCAAGACGGCGATCTCACGGCGACGCTCGATGGCGCGAAATGCCGCCGCGGCCGCGAGACCGAGCAGCACCGTGCCCACCACGATGGCTTTGAGGGTCGACAACACCGTGCGAGCGCGAAAGATCGGCTGGTTCGTCGCCAGCAGCATCTGCGACGTCTTCTCCACCTCGACGAATCGACCGGGCCGCGCCAGCGCCGTGCGGGCACGATCGACGACCGCGTCCACCTCGTCCTCGTCCGCGCTGACCAGATATGTGCGCAGGGGAACGTCGCGCTGCTGCAGAGGCCAGAGCACGGTGTTGCGGCTCGTCTTCATCATCCCGTGCGAAAGGAAGTCCTCGACCACCCCGACGACCTCCGCATCCTGCGCGCGCTCCACCGACCGCAGCCGCGTGCCCGGACCTGCTCCGGGTCCGAGCTCGCGCAGGAACGAACGCGAGACGACCAACGGCACCACCGCGGCAGAGGCGTCCGCGGGCGCGCCCGTCCGCCCGGCGACGCGTCGAAGCGCGAGCGTTTCGGCGGCGGTCTCGTCGGCGCTCACCACCCACCCGACGAATCGCCCGGCGGGACCGTCGAACAGCTCCGGCCGCAGCCAGGTGGTGCGGAGCGGCGCCTCGACGGAGCTGGCACTGCGGATCCCGGGAAGCGCGCGAAGCGCGGATACGTCGTCCGCCGCCGGCCACTCGCTCGCGCCACGTGCCGAGACGGTCACCTGGACCGTCGCCGCCGGGGGCAGCGCCGCCATCTCATGCGCATGCTGGACCAGACGCTCCCCGAACGCGGTCGAGAGCACGGCGACGGCGAATCCGCACGCGATGGCGAACACGAGCGGGCGATAACCGCCCCGGCGACGGAGGACCTGGCGCGAGACCGAGAGCCAGGC
>DASREU010000184.1:0-17048 GCA_035651935.1 Myxococcales bacterium
GGTTCTCGCCTTTCCGGACGCTCTGGCGCTTCTCTTCGGCCAGCTCCCGCGCCTGGGCCAGCGTCACCGCCGAGGCGGAGCCCAGGCCGATGCGCAGAGGCGTCCCGGAAAGCGCCCGGGCCCGCAGGACGTAGCTTGCCCGCACCTGACCGTCCTTGCCCTGGGAGACGACCAGCGCGAGCCCTGCGCCGTCCGCGCGGCTTCCCTTGCCATCAAACGGAGCGCGGAGGATCGCGTCGACCTGCTTCTGCGTCAGCTTCCCGATCGTCTTCATGGCTCCTCCGGTTTGTTACTTTTTTGGTACAGCCGGCGCGAAACCGGCATGGTGCGCCGCTGGCTATGTTCTGATGACGAGTCCTGCTTTCAATGGCCCATGTATACAGCGTGGGTCATGGTCTGTCAACGGCGCACGGTGCCGCACGAATGTCGCACCCTGCCGCGCTCCGTTAATCGACTGTGACTCCAGGGGTTGCGGGTTCGAGTCCCGTCAGCCACCCCAACTCTTTCCGGCCCTGAAACGACGTCGTCCTCTCCCCGGTTTTGTGGGCAGACCCGAGAATCGGCCTCACCCGGCCCTGCGTCCCGGGAGCTCCACGAAGAACGTGCTCCCCTCGCCGCTGCGCCCCGATTCCATCCAGACCCGGCCGCCGTGCCGCTCGATGATGGCCCGGGTCGTCGCCAGGCCGATGCCGCCGGCGTCGTCCGGGTACGCACGGGCGGAGCGCTGCAGGATCCGCTGCTGCGGATCGCGCCCGGCGCCGAGACCGCTGCCCTGCACCGTCACCTGAACCCATCCGCCGAGGACCTTCACGCCGATGTCGACCGGGCCTCCGCCTGGCGCGTACCGGAGGGCGATGGCGACGAGGTTCGTCAGCGCCTGCTCGATGCGGTCGCGATCCACGAACGCCAGGGCAGGCGCGGCGGTGCGCAAGATGAAGCGGTGGCGTTCCGCGAGCGGCTGCATCCGATTCGCGACCTCCCGCGCGAGGGCGGCGAGATCGATCTCGGTGCGATGCATCGCGAGCAGGGAGACGCCGACGCGGCTGACGTGGAGGAGATCCGAGACGAGACCGGCGATGCGGTCGATCTGCCCGGCGATGCGGCGGACGTTCCCGGCGGCTCGCAACTCGCCCGCGTCCTCGATGTCGTCGGCGGCGAGCTGGGCCGCCGCCTTCGCTGCCGCCAGCTCCTTTCGCATCGCGTGCGCGACGGAGGCGACGAACAGGTCCTGCAGCTCGCGCTGCGCCGCCTGACCGCGGATCTTCTCGCCCTGCGCCCAGAGCTCGCAAAGGACCCGGACCTTGGTGCGGAGGATCTCCGGATCGACCGGGTGGAGCACGTAGTCGACGGATCCCTGCCCCGACCGTTTGAATGCGTACGCCGCTTCCCGGCAGAGAGCGCTGACGAAGATGATCGGGACTTCGCGGGTCTGCTCGCGCTGGCAGATCAGCTCCGCCGTCTGCAAGCCGTCGAGGCGTGGGAGGTGCACGGCGAGGAGGATCGCGGCGACGCGCTCGCGCAGCAGCTGCAGCAACGCCTCTTCGGTGCCGCGAGCCTTCAACACCTTGACGGCGAGCGGCTTGAGCGCGCTCTCCAGCGCGGCCATCTCCTCCGGGCGGTCGTCGACCAGCAGCACCCGGGCCACCGGCGCGGGACCCGGCGCGATCGCGCGGCGGTCGGGCTCGATGGAAACGCGGCGAAGCGGCCGCCCCGATCCCTGCGCGGCGGATTCGACCTGCCGAAGCCGACGGTCCGGCCGGGACAGCTCGCGTCGTTCCCGGATTCCGGATTCGGCTCGGCGCACCGTCGACTCCCGGCGGAGATGCCGCCAAAGGCCTAAGTTGGTGTTGATGGAGCCGAGTGGCAGCGCCGAACCCGAGAGTCCGCTCGCCGCCCTGCTCCGCGGGCGTCTGCGACGAGTGCTGGCTGCGTGGGAGCGGTTGCCTTCGGATCCACCGCCGCGAGCCGCGATCGCGAAATTCCTCGCCGCGCTGCGTACGCTCGAGAGCACGGCGGGCGAGCTTTGCGGTGAGGAGGCCGGCGAAAGTCCGCCGCCGCTGCCGGAGCCGTGTGACGAGATCGCTTCGGCAAGATCCTACGCCCACCTCGCCGGGCTGCTCCCGCGGTGCCTCGAGCGAATCCTCCATTTCGACGCAGCAGCCGCCGTCGTCCGCAGGCCGGAGGGCGACGTCGTGGCGGACGCGGTGTCCCGCGATCCCGAGCTCGCGGAGCTGGTCCGCGAGCGCGCCCTGCAGCTCAACCGCATCCTCGCCGGCGGCGTCGAGAACGTGTCGGCGGAGTTGCCGCCTCGGCCCGAAGCTCTCCGCTCCGCCCTCTACGTCCCGCTGGTCGCGCACGGCGTG
The DNA here is from genome assembly GCA_035651935.1 of Myxococcales bacterium. Classification (GTDB taxonomy): domain Bacteria; phylum Myxococcota; class Myxococcia; order Myxococcales; family 40CM-4-68-19; genus 40CM-4-68-19. Next base: position 2,364 of record DASREU010000184.1, read on the forward strand.
GTGGTCGGGACCACATACATCGCTTCGCGCCAGGAGCGCTGCTTCACCGCCGACGACGAGCGCATCCTCTCGCAGCTGGCATCGCACGCATCGGGCGCTTTCCAGCGCCTGGAGGGCGAGATCCGCGGCATCCATGCGACGCCTCGCCAGGCCCAGGTGATCGCGCTGGTCGCCGCTGGCTTGTCCGACAAGGAGATCGCAACGCGGCTGGCCGTGAGCCCGCGCACCGTCCGCACCCACCTCGAACGCATCTTGCGCGACCACGGGCTGAGCAGCAGGACGGAAGCAGCGACGGCCTGGCTCCGCGGACAGCGAGCGTAGCGGGCGTACCGCGCGCCACGTCGGACATTTCGCCGACAGCCGCGGGCGGCACCTGTGTCCCGAAGTCGGCGATCGCGCCGAGTAGCCCTCGCCGGACACTCACTCCCATGTTGCCCGGGTCCCGCTTCCGGGGCCTGGAGGTTTCAACCATGGTCGCATTCCTCAAACGTGCCGTTCTCCCCCTCGCTCTCGCTGTCGCTCTCGTGCCTGCGGCTCGCGCGCAGTCCGCCAAGCGAGATCCCTTCTCCAACATTCCGGTGAGCGGGACCTCGGCGGACGGCAACAAGTTCAGCGGAACGATGAACATCCTCGGGTTCGTCAACGACAACGGCCTGAAGGCGATCGCGAGCCTGAACGGAACGCTCACTCCGGCCTCCGGCGCGGCGCAGAACGTGTCCGGCGCCGTCGTGCTCGTCCCGGTGCAGAACGTCGCAGCCCCGACCGGCATCGGCGGGACGGTTCCGGCGTCCACCTCGCGCGAGGCGGTGGCGCAGGCCGCCGCCGGTTGCAACATCCTTCACCTGGATCTCGGACCGCTCGACCTGAACCTTCTCGGCCTGGCGGTGCACCTCAACGAAGTCGTCCTCGACATCACCGCGGTCCCCGGCGCGGGCAACCTGCTCGGGAACCTGCTCTGCGCCGTGGCGAACCTGCTCAACGGCCTGAACCTGAACCTGCTCGGTGGGGCGCTCTTGAACACCCTCACGACCCTGCTCAACAACCTGGTCGCGGCGCTCGCAGCCCTGTAACTTCTGCCGCGGGGGCGGCACGCGCCGCCCCTCGTCTTCGCTCTCCAGCCACGGGCTTGACTGCCGCCGATGGACCAGATAGACAGCGCCGCCCGCGACTTGGGGAGCGTAGCTCAACTGGCAGAGCAATGGACTCTTAATCCATAGGTTGAAGGTTCGATTCCTTCCGCTCTCACTTCCTGGAAGGCCCGCTGATCCGAGAGGATGGCGGGCCTTTCGCTTGTCCGTTGACCGGCACCGACGCGGCGGGACGTCAGGGTAGCGTCGGGTCAATCCACTCCGGCGCCGAGCCCCGGTGCGACCATCGCCAGGAAGGCCCCTGCGCGCTCCCGAACAGCGCGCGGCGGGCCCCCACCCCTGGCCCTCGCGCGGAGCTGCGCCCGTGAGCCGGCTACCAGCGCCCGGGGCCGCCGCGGTAGACGACGCCGTCCTTCATCACGAAGTCCACCTTGGCGGTGGCGCCGATGTCGGCGACAGGATCGCCGGGCATGGCGACGATATCGGCAAGCTTGCCCGTGGCGAGCACGCCGAGATCACCACGGCCGAGCAGTTCGGCGGCGACGCTGGTGGCTGCCTTGAGCGCCCGCACGGGGGTAAGGCCGGCCTTCACCATCGCCTGGAACTCGAGCACGCCATGGCTGAACGGGAACATGCCGCAATCCGTGCCGTAGGCGACCTTCACCTGGCTGCGGGCCAGCAGCCGCTGCGATGCGAGGATGCGTTCGTTGTCGCGCCGGAACTTCCACACTGCCTGGCATGGCAGCGTGCCGGCCTGCAGCCCCTGCAGATCTTCCTGGGTCATCTGCATCGTCGGTACGATGTACGCGCCGGCCTTTTCAGCCATCTCGATGCCCTCGGCATCGATGAGGTACGCGTGCTCCAGACTGCGCGCGCCGAAGCGCACTGCCTGCTTGCACCCATCCGCGGCGCCCGTATGCACCGCGACCGGCATCCCGAGTTGGTGCGCCGTGGAGGTCAGCGCCTCCATCTCGTCATCGAACCACGTGACCCGCGCCGGATCGTCGCCACGGCTGAAGTAGCCACCGGTGTTGGTCGTCTTGATCCAATCGCTGCCGAAGGTGTGCTCGCGCCGCACGAGAGCCCTGATGCTCCCGGGATCATCGGCGACGGTCGACAACGGGAGGTTCCAGCGCGAGGCATAGAAGCCGCTCAGATCGCCGTGCCCCGCGCTTGCGCTGAGGATGTGCGCCGCAACCACGAGCCGCGGACCTTCCACCAGACCATCAGAGAGAGCATTGCGCAGATCGACCGTCGGCCATTCCGGATCGACGCTGCCGAGATCGCGCAACGTGGTGAAACCGTAGCTCATGTACTGGCGGGCGATGCTCAGGCCTTTGAGCGCTTTGCCCGCGCTCGAGTCGAGCGTCTGTGAGGCCAGGTTGGCGGCATCCATCGTGAGATGGACATGGGTGTCGATGAACCCGGGGCTCACGGTGCGATCCGAGAGGTCGATGGTCTGAGCGCCCGGCGGACGGCCCACCGACTTTCCGATTCGTGAAATGCGGTTGTCCTCGATGAGGATCTCGGCCGGACCGCTCAGCGCATCGGAGACGCCATCGAACAGGTCGCCACAGATCAGGATAGTGGCCTTCATGTCACGCACTCGCGCGGCGTGCACCGCACTTGAATCGCATCCGCAGAGCGGTCTGGTGCGATCGCTCTGGATCCTGAACGTAGGCACCCGTGCCTGCGCCGCCATGCGTAGCGTCGGCTGTGATCAACGCGCGTGGGACGCCGCCCTGGGCCGCTCTTCAACGGAACCCGGACGGAGGTCAGACTTGTGATCGCCGTCGTCGATGTCGAAATGAGGCGCGCGAACCTGCGCCTTCAACGATCGATCGTCGGCAAGGACGAGTTGCCATGCATCGCGGGGCAGCCGCGCCCAGGACGGGCGGGGGCCTTTGCTCTGCGGCGGGTGTACAAGGGTTCGCATGGCGCCCAGGAAGGCCACTCGCGCGACCATCCCGCGGCAGCGGAGGACGGCGAAGCCGGCGCGGCAATCTGCGGAGTGGAAGCGACAACGCAGCGAGAACCAGCGGGACCACCGCGAGACCCGGCGCGACAGGGCCGAGTCGTCGAGGCACGCCGGCGAGCGCAAGCGTGAGATGGGTGAGACGTTTCGCCGTGAATCGGAGAAGCACCGGCAGGTCGCCGAGAGCGCGCGAGAGATCGCCGAGAAGGCGCGCGAGGTTGCCGATGGGGCCCGCTGCAAGGTCGCCGAGTTGGAGGCCGCCGTGCGCGAGCAGCGGCAGATTCTCGAGGAGATGCGCGAATCCGTCCGCGCCATGTGGTCGCGGCACGAGGCTCCTCAAATGAAGTGAAAGAGCCTGTCTCCTGGGATTCGAGCGTCTTCCGGGCTTCGCGGGACGCGTCGGAAGAACGTCGCCGAGAGCGCGCGATTCGCCCGGAGCAGCTAGAGCACGCCGACGCGGGCTGCGATCCGCACCAGATCGCTCGCGGAATGCGCGCCGAGCTTGGCGAGGATCCGCGCCCGGTGAGTCTCGACCGTCCGGGTGCTGATCGAGAGCTGCGCGCCGATCGCGGACGCGGTGAGCCCGCCGATGGTGAGATCGAAGACCTGGCGCTCGCGCGGAGTGAGCAGGTCGAGCTGCCTGTTGCGTTCCTGCAGCGCGCGGCGCTCGCCCTCGACATCCTCCGTCCGGAGCGCGCTCGCCACGTAGCGCCGGCCGGCGGCGACGGCGCGAACGGCGTCCAGCAGCTCCTGTGCGCTCTGGTCCTTCGTCACGTACCCGAGCGCTCCGGCCTCGAACGCGTCGGCGACGCGGGAAGGGTCCTTCGCCATCGTGCAGAAGAGGATCCGCTGCATCCGGTTCTGCCCGAGCAGCTGCCGCGCGATGGAGATGCCGCTCTCACCGCCCGGGAAAACGAGATCGAGCACCACCACATCGGGCCGGGTGGCCGCGACCACGTGCATGGCCTCCGCGGAACCCGACGCCTCACCGACGACGCGCAGTCCTCCTTGCGCCTCGAAAAGCAACTTCAGTCCCTGACGGAAGACAGGATGGTCGTCGATGAGGGCGGCGGTCGTCATTCGCGGCTCCGTACGTACATAGAGTGTAATACGTACGGGGACGCCGCGCGCCAAGCGCGAAGGTTACTTACGACGGCTGCCAGACAGGCGGCGGCAGGCTGGCGCCTGCCGCCGTCGGCGCGACCGCGACTGACGTCCGGTTTTCCCGCGCGGCCGGAATTCTGAACACGAAGGCGCGAGGCGCCAACCGCCTTCGGTCTGCCGCGCGTGTCATCTTCTTGCGCCGGGCGTACATTCGGCCCGATGGGTCATCGCGACATCGTCGTGATCGGCGCCTCGGCAGGCGGAATCGAGGCGCTGAGCGCGATCGCCAGGCGATTGCCCGCGGATCTCGGCGCCGCGGTGTTCGTCGTCCTGCACCTCGCGCCGGAACACAAGAGCGTCTTGCCGCGCATCCTCAGCTCGGCGGGCCCCCTGCCCGCCAAGCATGCGCGAAACGGTGAGGCGATCCTGCCCAACCGGATCTATGTGGCGGCGCCGGACCATCATCTGCTCATCCACGAAAACCACGTCCGGGTGGTCCGGGGGCCCCGCGAGAACGGCCACCGCCCCGCCATCGATCCACTGTTCCGGACGGCCGCTTACTCGTTCGGCCCGCGCGTGATCGCCGTCGTGCTCTCGGGTGCGCTCGACGACGGCACCGCAGGACTGGCCTCGGTGAAGACGCAAGGGGGCCTCGCCGTAGTCCAGGATCCGAACGACGCGGTGGTCGACGCCATGCCGCGGAGCGCGCTGGAAAATGTCGAGATCGACCACGTCGCCTCTGCCGCCGACATGGGGAGCCTGATCGCGAATCTGGTCCGCGAGGGAGTTCCCACGGGGACCCCCGAGCGCGGCGGTCTCCTGGAGCTCGAGTCCGCGCTGTTGCTGAACGGCTCGACGAACGGCATCCTCAAGGTAGGAGAGCCCTCGGGCCTGGGCTGCCCCGACTGCGGCGGCGTCCTCAACGAGGTGCCCGACGGCGACCTCCTGCGGTTCCGCTGCAGGGTCGGACACGCGTACGCTCCCGAGTCGCTCTACCTCGAAGAGAGCACTGCCCTGGAAGGCGCCCTGTGGGCAGCGCTGCGCGCGCTCGAGGAGCAGGCGGCCCTCTCGCATCGCATGGCAAGTCGCGCCCGCGAGCTGGGCCAGACTAAGTCAGCGGTGCGCTACGAGGAGCGCGCCGAGTCCGCCGAGGCCCAGGCGACGACGGTCCGCGACGCGCTGCGCCTCGGCGCCGCCCCGAAGAGCGACGTGGGAGGCTGAGGTCGCCCACGGGAAAGCGGAGCACGAACACGGCCCCGCGACCGTTCCGGTTCGCCGCCCGGATGCTCCCGCCGAGACGCTGCATGGTCCCGGCAGCGAGCCAGAGGCCGAGGCCGGTGCCGGCGGCTCCCTTGGTGGTGAAGAACGGCTCGAACATGCGCGCGCGGACGTCGTCGGCCATCCCGGTGCCTTGGTCGGCGACGGTCACCTTCACCCACTCCTTCTCCTTGCGCCCCGAGATGCTCACCCTGCCGCCCGCCGGCATCGCATCGCGGGCGTTGCGCAGCAGGTTGACGAACAGCAGCGACAGCTCGGCGCCGGACCCGCGCACCGTCGGAAGCTCCGGGATGTCGACGCGCACCTCGATCGGCGCCGCGCCCGCGTGGAACTCGACGTCCAGCAGCGCCGCGGCCTGCGCGACGACCCGGTCGAGCCGCAGCGCGGAGACACCCAGGGCTCCGGTCCGGGCGAAGTCGTGCAACCGGGAGATCGCCTCGGAGGCGATCTCGACGCGCTGCGAGATCGCGTCCACGACGGCGGCGCGCTTTTCCGGGGGCATGTTCTCCCGCAGCGCCGCGAGCTGGAAGCTGGCCCCCCGGAGCGTGTTTCCCAGGTCGTGCGCGATGGACGCGGCGAGCTCGCCCAGCACCCTCAGGCGCTCGCGATCGAACAGCGCCTCGCGGGTCGCGGCGAGCTCCCGGTCGCGGTCCGTATTGTCGCTGATGTCCTCGACGACTGCCATCACCACCTGTTCTCCGGGCAGCGTCGCGCTCAGCTCGAGGTGCAGCAGGATCGTCGCTTTCGACGACTCGTCGCGGTAACGCAGCCGGACCGTGGCAGCCCTCCGGCTGAGCAGCCGACCCGAGTGGTCGAGCACGAGCGCGCGCAGATTCGCGTACGGCGGACCGCCGGCAGGCTCGAGCGGGCTGAACGGGCCCCGGAGCCTGCGCGCGAGCTGGGTGAAGCGCGCATTCGTCAGGCGGATCCCGTCGTTTCCGATCAGGGCCAGCGCCGCCGCGCTGACCCGCAGGCCGAAGGAACCGAGCCGGTAGATGGCGAGATCGGTGCCGACGCGCCGATCGAACCGGTCGACGAGGTACACGTACTTGCGCGCGAGATCCGCGTACTTCCTGCGGACCGCCTCGAGGGTCTCTTCACCGTCGACTGCGCTTGCCATTGATCCCGCCGTTTGCCTTCAACGTCGCCAGCTCGGCCGTGAGAGTCGCCACCCGGGTGGCGTCCTCGAAGCTGATCACGGACCCGAGCACGGAACCCTCGTCGACGATGGGAACGGCGGCGACGGAAGCCCGCCCTTCGGCGCCGTTGGGGAGCTCATAGGGAACCTGCTCGGCGCGCAGAGGCGCGTTCTCCGTCATGGCCTTGCGCATCTTCTGCAAGGTTCCACGGCCGAGCGCGGGGATGTTGAGCGTCCAGAAGTTCTGGCCGACAGCCTCGTCCTCGGGGATGCCGAGAAGGCGCTCCGCGGCGAGGTTCCAGAGCTCCACCTTGCCCGCCCGATCGAGGACCACCACCGCCACGCTCAGCGTGCGGATGGTGATCCGCTGCACGAACGTCAGCTCGTTCATCTCCTCCGTGCGATGGGCCAGCTCGCGGTTGGTGGCGTCGAGCTCGACGTTCGTCGATTGCAGCTCCTCGTTCGTGGTCTCCAGCTCCTCGTTCGTGGACTGCAGCTCTTCGTTGGTGGTCTGCAGCTCCTCATTGGCGCTCTGCAGCTCCTCGTTGGTGGTCTCCAGCTCCTCGTTCGCGCTCTGCAGCTCCTGGTTGATGGTCTGCAGCTCCTGCAGCGTCGACTCGCGCTCGACGGTCGATTTCCGCAGCTCCGCCTCGAGGCCGGCCATCGCCGTGACGTCGCGGATCCGATAGAGCATGCCCGAGACGCCCCGGCCCGCCTCGTGCATCGGCGTGATCTCCACTTCCAGCTGCAGCGGCTCGCCCTGTTGCCGGTTGAGCATGCCGGCCCCGTGCTCCACTGCGCTGCGCCCTTCGCGGACGGCGCGGGTCTTCTCGATCAGGACGTCGCCCGACAGCCCCGGCAGGCCCAGGGATGCGAGCTTCTTTCCCGCCACCTCGCTCTCGTCCTTGCCCCAGAGGGCCGCGGCGGCCGGATTCCAGAGCAGGATGGTGCCATCCGCGGAAGTGGCGATCACCGGCGTCTGCAGCGAGCGCACCACGTTGCGGTGGAACTGGTCGCCCCCCTCTGAATCGTCTCCGCCATTCTGCGCGACGCGGTCCTGGCCGAGCAGCGAAACCATGTGTTCCCGCGCGAGCGCGGCCTCGCGGCGTCCGTCCTTGCGGTAGATCCGCCGCTGGAGGTCGAGCGGCTCGAACAGCTTGGCAGCGAACGGGATCAGCTCGCTCTTGCCCAGGACCAGCACGCCGTTCCGGCGGAGCGCGTAATGGAATCGGGTGAGCACGCGGTTCTGCAGCTCTCCGTCCATGTAGATGAAGACGTTGCGGCAGAGGAGCAGGTCGAGCCGGGAGATGGGCGCGTCGGCGACCAGGTTGTTCACCCCGAACACCACCGCCCGGCGGATCTCCTTCCGCAGCGCAACGCCGCCGCCTTCTTCGACGAACCACTTCTTCACCGTCGCCGGCGCGACGCCTTCCAGCTGCGAGCGCAAGTAGACTCCGCGCCGGGCGAAGGCGATCGCCTGCTCGTCGACGTCGGTGCCGAAGATCTTCACCTGCTGGTTCTGGAGCGCCGGGCCCAGCGCCTCGGCGAGGAGGATGGCGATCGAGAACGCCTCCTCGCCCGTGGCGCACCCCGCGCACCAGATGCGGATGTCCTCTCCCGCCGGCTTGTCCGCGAGCAGGCGCGGGATCACCTTGCGCGACAGGGCGTCCCACGTCTCCGGATCGCGAAAGAACCCGGTCACCTTGATCAGCATCGAGGCGATCAAGGCATCGAATTCGGCGGGCTCGCGCTCGAGAAGCGCGGCGTAGTCGGACATCGAGGCGCAGTGTCGCGCCGACATCCGCCGTTCGAGCCGGCGCTGGAGCGCGCCGCGCTTGTAGTTGCGAAAGTCGAAGTTCCGCACGGCGTGGATGCGCTCGAGGACGTTCTCGACGATCGGATCCGGGGCGCCGTCCTTGCCGCTGCGCCCGCCGCGCGCTTTCGCCATGGCGAGCCTGTTTTAACATGCCCGCAGGCGAGGAAACCTCCGACGGGGCACGATCGTCTTACTGGGCCAGCAGTCCCCAGCGGGCAGCGAGCCGGACCAGGTCGACCGCCGAGTGCGCGTTCAGCTTGCGGAGGATCCTTCCCCGGTGCGTCTCGACGGTGCGGGGGCTGATGCTGAGCTGCTTCGCGATCCGCGCAGTGGAATTCCCCTGGATGCAGAGCTCGAAGATCTCGCGCTCGCGCGAGGTGAGCATGGCGAGCGGGGACCGCCCATTGTCGGTGCCGCCGCGGAGCCGGCGGTAGTCCGAGACGACGAACCCCGACACCTGGGGCGCAAGGTAGGTCTCCCCCCGGGCGACCGTGCGGATGGCGTCCATCACTTCCGCCGCCGACTGCGATTTGCATGCGTAGCCCAGCACGCCAGCCTGCAGCGCATCCGCGACATGGGCTTCGTCCGCCACCATGCTCAACGCCAGCACACGGCGCTGCGGATCATCTCGCAGGAGCTCGCGGGCAACCCCGATGCCGCTCATCCCCGGCAGCATCACGTCGAGCACCACCACCTCGGGCTGGGAGGCCCGGATCGCCGGCACCGCTTCCTGCGCGTTCGACGCTTCCGCGACGATGCGCAGGTCGGGGGCGGTCGCGAGCATCGCCCGCAAGCCTTCCCGGAACAGGAGATGGTCGTCCACCAGCGCAACCCGCAGCGTCGTCATGGGGATTGCTTACATCCGTTCCGGTGGTTTGGGTACCCGCAGGACAAAGTATCTGCGCGCGCCTCTGTTCAATGCGGGACTCTGCCCGTAATTCCACGCCTGTAGTCAGCTCGGGAGCAGCCCGGTCCTCGCGGCGAACCGGACGAGGTCGGCTGCCGAGCGGGCGCCCAGCTTGTGAGACAGATGTCCGCGGTGCGTCTCCACCGTGCGAGGGCTGAGATCGAGGCGGCGCGCGATCGCCGCCGTGGACAGGCCGCTGATCACCAGCGTGAAGATCTCCCGCTCGCGCGAGGTCAGCGCGCGCAGCGGATCGCCGAATGCCGGCGCGGCCTGCAGCACCAGCGGCGTCCCCGGAGCGCAGAGGCGTGGCGTGACGTAGATCCGCCCGGCGGCGGCGGCACGGATCGCCGCGGCCAGCTCTTCCGGCGAGTCGCTCTTCGTCACCAGCGCCGCCACTCCGGCCTGGAGAGCGCGCGCGACCTGCGGCCGGTCGCCGTCCTCGCCCAGGGCGACCAGCGGCGGGCCGTGGGCGGCGCGAGGAAGCCGCGCAAGGTTCCAGAGCTCGAACACCATCACGTCGGGACTCGTCTCGCCGATGAGGAGCAGCGCGGTGGCGGAGTCCGCCGTGTCGCCGACGACGTCCAGGTCGCCGCGCCCATGCAGGACCGCGCGCAGGCCTTCCCGGAAGAGGCGCTGCTCGTGAAGGATGAGGACGCGCACCGACATCGCCGCTCCTACCTGCCCTGGTGCGCGGCGGGACGCGCCGCGAGATCCGCGCCGATCGCGCTGCGGAAGAAGGCCAGCGTGTGCCGCAGCCCCTCCTCCAGCGTCACCCGCGGCTCCCACCCGAGCAGCGTCCGCGCGCGAGAGATGTCCGGCTTGCGGCGGCGCGGATCGTCCTCGGGGAATGGCTCGAAGGCGATGGGAACGCCGGATCCCGCCGCGGCGCGGACGGCCCGGGCGAACTCCAGGACGGTCATCTCGCGCGGGTTCCCCAGGTTCACCGGCTCGTGCACCCGCGAGAGCGCGAGGCGCAGCAAGCCGTCCACGAGATCGCTGACGTAGCAGAACGAGCGCGTCTGCGATCCGTCGCCGAATACCGTCAACGGCTCGCCGCGCAGCGCCTGCGCCACGAAGGTGGGGACCACGCGTCCGTCTTCCAGGCGCATGCGCGGACCATAGGTATTGAAGATCCGCGCGATCCGCGTCTCCATGCCGTGCACGCGGCGGTACGCGGAGACCATCGCCTCGCCGAACCTCTTCGCCTCGTCGTAGCAGGAGCGCGGGCCGACCGGGTTGACGTTGCCCCAGTAGTCCTCCCGCTGCGGGTGCACCAGGGGGTCTCCATAGATCTCCGACGTGCTGGCCTGGAGGAAGACGGCCTCCTTCTCGCGGGCGAGCCTGAGCGCGTTCTCGGTGCCGAGCGCTCCGGTGCGGAGCGTCTCGATCGGGAGCTTCGCGTGGTCGATCGGCGAAGCGGGCGAGGCCAGGTTGAACAGGAAGTGGACGTCCCCGGGAATGCGGAGCTGCTCGGCGATGTCGTGGCGAACGAAACGGAATCCCGGCAACGCGCGCAGCGTGAACAGGTTGCGCTCGCTTCCGGTGACCAGGTTGTCCACCGCGAGCACCTCGGTGGCCCCTTCCGAGAGCAGGCGCTCGCAGAGGTGAGAACCTACGAACCCCGCTCCGCCCAGGACCACCGCCCGCCTGCTTCGGTAACCGCCCATGCGATCAAGCTTGCGCAGCGGGCGCCCGGAGAGGAAGCAAGACGGAACACGTAGGGGTGTTTACCGAGCCTCACATCCGCTCGTGCCGTTTGTAACTTCCCGTCCCTGCTGGAGGACGGCCGGACGGAAGGTGTTCCAGGAGCATCAAGGATCGCCGCGCGTGGCCCGTTGAGCGTGCTTCAGTTCGGGCACACCGGCGTCCCGGCCCCCGGATGGCGGCAGGCGTGCAGGTCGCGCGGCACGTTCAGCCAGCTCACGTCGCCCTGCACCGAGGCGGAGCCGACCGAGACTTGCAGCGGGATCTTGCCGCCGGGCTCGAGCGAGATGCCGCTGTAGCCGGCCTGACCCGTCTTGGCGTTGAGCGAGACCACCGGCGTCGGCTGCTGGGGGGTGACGGTGACGTCGCGCCGCTGGTACCGCACGGTCGCGAGCTGCGTGTCGGAGCCCGCCAGGCCGCACTGGATCACGCCGGTGTCGTCGTTCGCCTGGTACAGGTAGGCGGTGTCCGCAGGGATGGTGCCGCCCTGGCAGACCGAACCGCCGTCGGCGCTCACGCCGGAGAAGAGCACGCTGGGCACCTCGGTGTTCCAGGCGACGCAGCCGCCGAGCAGCAAGGGCGCGGTGACCGTCTTCTCGTTCGCGTCGTTCGACTGCTGCACGAACCAGCCCGCCGCCGTGGTCGCCATGCCCGCGTCCGTGCTCACGTTGGTGAGATCGGTATCGGTGAGCGTGTGCTGGTTGTACGTGGTCTGCTTTGCGGCGTTGATCATCCGGGGCCGGTTCGTGTACGCGGGCGCATCGAACAGCTTGACGGAGTAGAACCGGGTGTTCGTGATCGCCGGCGAGGTGAAGGCAACGCCGGGCTGATCGACGGGCTTGCCGCTGGTGTCCAGGCACTCCTCGCCGGCATCGGAGCCTCCGTCGAAGTCGCAGTTGAGGGTGTTGTACATGACCGTGCCGCCATCGTTCGGATCGGCCATCGGAGTGCCTGCGCAGGACACCTGGTACTGGATGTTGACCTGCGTCGGGTCGCTGCACGCGCCCGCCGTATTCGTGTTCGAACCGAGGCTGAAGCTGTTGGTGGTCAGCGTCGTATCTCCGGCGGTGTACTTCCAGTGGCCGGTCATCGACTCGACGGATCCGCCGGAGCCGATCTGATAGGTGCCCTGGGTCACGTCCACGGTGCAGTTGTTGCGGATGCAGCCGCGCAGGTTGTCGAGCGCGCAGGTGCCGCCGTCGGCGGAGTCGCTGTCGCGGACCTTGATCTGGTCGCGGTCACCCGACCCCAGGTACACGCGGACGCCGCCCTTGGAGTCGTCGAACACGCGCGCTCCCGCCATGGTGGTGAACGGCGCGCGCTGCGAGATGGCGTTCCCCTTGAACTGCTGGAAGGTGAGCCCGCCGAACCAGTTGTTGACCAGGCCGCCGGAGAGCGTGCCCGGGTTGAGCAGGTCGAGGCTCCAGAGCTGGCCGTCGGTGTCCCCGAACACGGCGACGTCGAAGAAGTTGTCGTAGTTCGTATCCACCATCGACACGGGCGCGAGGACGGACCCGAGCGCATACCGCGGGTCCGTGGAAGTGGAGGTGTCGTACCGGCTGAACTTGTAGAGCAGGGTCCCGTCCCAGGCGTCGAGGATGTAGACGGCGCGGCCGCGGATGTAGTTGGGATCGAAGCCGCCCGCGAGGGCGACCACCCATCGCTCGCTCGCCCTCACCGATGCGCCGTTCACCGTCACTGTGATCGGGCCGGAGTCGTCCTGCATCAGGATGGGGCCGATGGGCGGCGGGTTCGGGGTGGTGTCGTTCCAGCTTTCACCTGCCGCCAGCTCGTAGTTGCTGCCCGGAGGCGGCCAGGTCCAGAGGTACTTCGGGTTCGAGGTGGTATCCGTGATGTCGATGGCGGTGTAGTGCCGGCCGCCTTCCCGCTCGCCGACGATGGCGATGGTGTGGAACTCCTGCGACTGCTTCTGCCGGTCGGCGGAGGTCGCGGCCGACATGCCGTTCGTGGTGCCGTCCTTCCAGATGTCGCGGACCCAGGGTGCGCCATCGAGCAGGATGCTGTGGTTCGCGCTGAGCGCGTAGCGCTGCAGCTTCGGAACCAGATCCGGCGGGATGAACGCCCAGACTTCCTGTCCGGTGCCGTCGTCGAAGGTTCCGCCATCGGCCTGCCAGTTGCCGGCTTGGAAGGCGTGCAGCATGCCGTCGTTGGCGCCCACCACGATCAGCTCCTGCCGGTGCACCTTGTTGTTGTAGTAGTCCGTGTACGCCGACTTGCTGTTGGGCGTGTACTGGCCGGGGACGTCTTCGGCGTAGAGGGTGCGGACGCACTGCGTGATGATGCCGGTCTCGCAGAGGAAGGTCGGGACCGGCGGGGTGATCAGGATCGGCGAGGAGTGGAAGATGTCGCCGAGGATGTTCGGCCGCGCCAGCCCGCCGTCGGTGTTCTGGCGGAGCACGTCACGCCCTTCGACGAACTTGATCAGATCGGTGCCGCAATCCTGCTCGGTGGTGTAGGCATGGCGGGAAGTCGAGCCCATGCCGACGCAGAAGTCGGAGTTGACGCCCGAGAGCTTCATGTAGTCGGTCATCGTCGCCACGTTCGTGGCGCTGTAGTCGTTGTACGTGATCAGGCTCGAGCCGGCGGCAGGGATGCCGGCGTCCAGAGGCGCGACGAGGATGTTCCGGGTGGCGGTTCCGTTGCCGGTGAGGGCGCCGGTCATCCGGGTGGTGAGCAGCGAGGCCGCTTCCCAGATGGGAGTCGCAGGCACCTTCGGGGTCTTGATCGGCCAGCCGGCATCCGTGTACGGCTGCGTCGTGTCCAGCAGCACGAAGCTGCCGCCGTCGTCCTCGCCCACGAACCCGCCGTCGGCATCCTGCACGTAGAGGTCGCTGCAGGAACCGTTCCCGTTCGGGTTCAGCGCCGTCTTGGCCGGGCCTCCGTCAGGTCCCGAGGTGAGGTCGATGGTGCTGCACCCCGCCGCGAACTCGTTGTAGAGGCGGAACCGGTACAGGCGGCCTTCCCACTGCGACCCGCCCAGCGGCCGGAAGCGGGGAATGAACGCGAAGGTGGTGCCGCGCGTCTGGACGGTGGTGATGGCCGCCACCGAGAACGAGGTGGCGTTGGAGATGATGTCGAGGAACACGTTCTCGATGTTCCGCTCGAGCTGCGCGAAGTTCGACGCAGCGAGGTAGAGGCCGTGCCCCGCCGCCGCCGCCGCCTTCAGCGTCTCCAGCTCGCCGAAGTAGTTGTCCCCGACGCCGACGGTGTAGAGGCGGAGGTTCGTGCCCGGCTGGCCTCCGAGGTTCGTCGCGTACATCCAGGCCGCCACGCTGGGGAGGAAGTCGTTCGCGCAGATGTTCCCCGAGGGCGTGTAGTAGGGAGCCGTCGTCTTGGTGATGGTATTTCCGGCGCCGTTCGCCATGTTCGGATCGAGGTAATCGTCGCCGTCTTTCTCGGCGCCGAGCCCCAGGCCGACGTTGCCGGTGGCGTTGGAGCCCGAGCAGGCGTTGTGCGAGTCGTAGGCCTTGCAATAGGGGTGCGCGGCGACGTTGACGGCGCCGTCGCAATTCGGCCATCCGTCGATGCCGCGCCCGTCCGAGAAGAGCACCGAGAACCCGGCGTTGCATCCGGGGCAGAACCCGCTCTTCTTTCCGGAGTCGCTGTTCGGGCCGTTCTCGCTCGCCGGATGCGTGCTCTGGTTGGTGAAGAAGC
>DASREU010000185.1:0-6556 GCA_035651935.1 Myxococcales bacterium
CGCCAAGACGAACGTCGGATCGCTCGGGTCGATGAACGCATCGAGCACGTCTTGAGAGGCGACGCTACCGCCACCGCGCGTCCAGGAACACCCGCCGTCTGAAGATCGCCACAGGTTCACGAAGGTGATGGCGATGATCGAGCCGTCGGAGCCGATCTTGTAGTAGTTCACGGTGTCGGCGCCCGAGCCAGTGATGAAGAGCTCGCAGATGAATCGCCAGCTCTTTCCCCCGTCGTGCGATGTCACCAGGCCGAAGTTCGTCCCCAGCATGATGGTGCTGGGGTCGGCGGTAGGTAGATAGACGCTGAGCTCATCGGGAAAGGCGCCGTCGGCGAGGGCGGGCAGCGCCACGTGAAGGACGGCGACCGAGAGCAGCACTCCGATCTTCGTCTTCGCGGCTGCCATCCCAGGCCTCCTGGTCCCGTGGAGCGAAATCTCCCGAACGCTCCACACGCGCGGTGGTCGCGCTCGCTCGATGGCGCGACGAGGCGTGCCACGGAGTCACCGGCGGTGTCAATCAGGGAGGCTGGCGGCACCGCCGCTTTGTTGGGGCGCAAGCAGGCTGCTGGTTCGCGCTGGCCCTGTGGGCAAACCGGAGCCTCTCCGGTGTTGGCTGGCGCGGGCACTCGCCCGACAGCGTACCTTCCGCGAACGCATGGCAACGGTCCGACTCCTTTGACAACACCTTCGGAGCGCGCGGTAGTGCGAGCATGCGCACACTCCAGCTCCTGCTCCTTCCGCTGCTCCTGCTTGCTCCCGCGCGCGCAGCCGAGCCGCCCGCCGCGGACAACCGCATGCTCCTCACCATCTTCCTCCGCCACGACCAGTCGAAGACGCTGGACGAGATCCGCGCGCAGCTCGACAAGACCGGGTTCATCGTCCAGTTCCCGCCCGCCGGGGTGGAGGTCGTCTCCTGGTACGTGATGATGGGCATCGGGCAGGTGGTGACGCTGCGGCTCCCTCTGGAGAAGCTGCGCGAGGTGAACCGCATGGTGGAGGAGAAAGCCTGGGGCGCGTACCGCACCGAGTTCTATCCGACGTACGATTACAAAGCGGTCGCCGAGGCCGACCGGAAGAAGCGCGAACAGCGCTGATTCAGGGCCGCTCGACCGCTGCCGCGTCCAGAGCCGCCGACGGAGGCGCCGTCTCCAGCAGGGCGGCCACCGTGGGCGCCACCTGCGTGGCCCGGAACAATGGATCGCGGCGCAGGCGGAAGTCCGAAGATTGCACGTAGAGCGGCACCAGCGCGTCGTCGTTCCAGGGGGACCCGTGGTCCGCGGCGTACCCGTGCCGCTTGAGGCTCCAGAGCGGACGGACGACGAGCAGGAGGTGTCCGCTGCGGCCGGGGAAGAAGGCGTGGCGGATGAACGGCTCGGCGTGGTCGATCTCGGCCGCCGGAATCACGCGGTAGATGCCGGGCTCGCGGCGGAGCACGCCGGCGGCCAGGTCGATGGCCTTGGGCGGGAACGGCTCCCGGAGCGTGAGCGCGTTCGCGTCGAGGCTCGCCACCCAGCCGTCCTTGCGCGGCTCGATCCCCTGATCGAGCGCCTGGTTCACGCGCGCGATCACCTCCTCGACAGCGACGGTCCCGCCCTGGCTCACGCGCAGCCCCTTCTCCTCCTCGAGGTTGGTGGTGAGCCCGTGGTCGGCGGTGAGGACGATCGACAGCCGCCGCCCGAAGCGCCCGCGCAGCTCGTCGAGGAACGCGGACAGCTCGTCGTGCGCGCGCAGGAGCGCGTCGACCCGCTCGCGGGAGAGCGCCCCGTAGGAGTGGCCCACGCCGTCCACCGCGGCGATCGCCACCAGCAGCAGATCGGTCTTCCCGGCGTCGCCGAGCTTCATCGCCGAGACCGCGGCGCGGGCAGCGCGGAGCGCGATGGTGGTGCCCGGGGGCGTAGCGGCGATGGCGCGATAGAGGCGCGCGTCGAGCTTGCCCTGCCCGACCGGATGCGGAAACTCGGCGCCCAGATCGTAACCGGGCGCCGCTCCCGGCGCGCGCGCCTGCGGCACCAGCCGCGCGATCGCGTCCGGCCGCAACATCGACCACATCCAGCTCCTGTAAGCCTCCGCCGGATGCAGCGGCAGCCACGCAGGAGCAGCAGGCGCATAGCACACGCTCGAGGCCATCTCGCCGGTCTCCGTCTCCCACCAGAGCGCGAGATCGGCGGAGGGGCCGGCGAGAAAGAGCGCGCTGCGATCCTTGACGCTGATGCTGACGACGCGGGACGCGCCGTTCGTGTTCAGCTTCAGCGCGTCTCCGACGGTCGGGATGCGCAGGGCGGCGGCGCTCTTCGCCGCCTTTGCTCCCCAGACGGGGCACGCGGGGTCGTCGACCGCCGGCGCGAACCGTCCGTTCTGCCAGAACGAGTTCGCCACCACGCCGTTGAGATCCGCGTAGGCGCCGGTGGCGAGGACCGCGTGATCGACCGCGGTCTCCGTCACCGCCGTGTCGTAGCGCAACGGCGCTGCCCGGCCGAGGCCCGCGAATCCCTTCGGCCCGAGCTCGGGCGCGAGCCAGAGCACGTCCTGGTACCGAAGCTGGTCGACCACGACCAGCACCACCAGCCGTCCCTGGGGAGCGGCGGCGGCAGCGGCGAGGAGGAGGGAAGCGATCACGTTCGCAAAGCTCCCGGCTTGATCGATTCGTCGTCACCCTGCATTGTGCGCCGCATGTTCGAGGCTGGGCTGCTGAAAGACAAGACCCTGGTGATCACCGGCGGCGGAAGCGGGCTGGGCGCCGCGATGGCAAAACGGTTCGCGGAGCTCGGCGCGCACTGCGTCCTGCTCGGGCGTCGCAAGGAGAAGCTCGACGAGGTGGCGTCGCAGATCGAGCGCGCCGGCGGCAAGGCCACCACCCACTCCTGCGACGTGCGCGACTTCGCGGCGGTCCAGGACGTGGCCGCCCGCGTTCCGCAGGTCGATGGGCTGGTCAACAACGCGGCGGGAAACTTCCTCGCCGCCGCCGAGGATCTCTCGGCCAACGGCTTCAAGGCGGTGGTCGACATCGTGCTCAACGGCACGTTCCACTGCACCAGCGCGTTCGGCCGGAGGATGATCGACGCGGGCAAGGGCGGCGCCATCGTGAACATCGTCACCACCTACGCCTGGACGGGCTCGGCTTTCGTGCTCCCTTCGGCGTGCGCGAAAGCGGGGGTCCTGGTCCTCACCCGATCGCTGGCGGTGGAGTGGGCGGCGTACAAGATCCGGGTCAACGCCATCGCCCCGGGTCCGGTGCCTACCGAAGGCGCGTTCTCCCGGCTGATGCCCGACCCTTCGCTCGAGGAGATGGCGCGGAACCGCGTGCCGCTGAAGCGATTCGGGACCCCGCGCGAGATCGCCGACGCCGCCGTGTTCCTCCTCTCCGACGGCGCCGGTTACGTGACGGGCGACTGCCTGACGGTCGATGGTGGCGAGTGGCTGCGCAACGGCGGCGAGTTCAGCTGGGCCACGGACTACGACCGGGAGAACCTCAAGCAGATGCTCAAGGCGATGCGCGGGAAGGAGAAGTAAGCAGCTCCCGCACCTCGCGGAAGCGCTGGTTGGGGATCGGGATCGAGAGCACGTACTGCTCGATGAGCCAGCGCGAACCCGATCGGACCAGCACCCCGCTCCCGCGCGCCGGCCCCAGGTTCTGCGTCTC
This sequence comes from Myxococcales bacterium, assembly GCA_035651935.1. GTDB lineage: Bacteria > Myxococcota > Myxococcia > Myxococcales > 40CM-4-68-19 > 40CM-4-68-19. Next base: position 3,641 of record DASREU010000185.1, read on the forward strand.
GAGGTCTTCCTCGAACCAGGCGACGTCGCCGCGCACCGCGATCGCCCGCCGCACGCCCCGGAACGACCAGGCCTTCCCCCGCGCGAAATGAGGATGGGCGTAGGCGCGGAAGGCCGCCACGTCCCAGCGCTCCGACGCGTCGGTGCCGAGGAACACGGCGTTCGGCGCGAAGTGGGCGAAGTATTGCTCCTCGTCGGCCCGGGCCGCCGCGTCGTGGAATCCGTCCAACTCGCGCGCGATCGCTTCCCGCGCTCCCGCGTCTTCGGGTCGTGCATGCGCGCAGGAGAACAGCAGGGCTGCCGCCAGGGCGCAGCGCGCGGGAAGGGTCATTCAGAAGACGTAGCGGATCCGCGGCATCACCGCCAGAGAGGGCAGGTCGAGCGATCGGGCGAACGTCTCGCGGAACACCGCGTCGAGGCCGAGCGCGAAGTGATCCAGGCGAGTGTCGTAGTCGAAGGAGAGCCCGGCGCCGGCGTGGAAGCCGCCGAGGTGATCGGGAACTCCGCCGCCGCTGCCCTGCACCGGCCCCGGCGACAGATCGGTGTAGCCGCCGAGCAGCTTGACCGAGAGCAGCGTGCGCGGCAGCAAGGGGATGCCGTACGACACGCCCAGCTCGAGGAAGGTGGCGCCGAACGAGTCGGCTCCGAGGCACTGGCCCGAGGGGCCCTGCTGGTAGCAGGACGCGCTGGCAGCGCCCACGCCGAGCGAGGCGAAGACGGAGGCGAGCGCGCCGAGGTCGTGCCCGAGCGTCATCCCCAGGTAGGGCTGCCCGCTGGAGAACCGGCGCGAACCACCCATCGCCGTGAACACGCCCAGCGCAGCCTCCACGTACGTGCCCCGCCGGGGCGCATCGTCGACACCGGCCACCTGCACCGTGTCTGGCGGGCGGGCCGCGGGATCGACCGGCGCACCGGCGGCCGCGAGCAGGACGGCGAGAACGAGGCTCATTGCCCGGTGCTCTTGAAGACGTACGGGTAGGTGACCTGCACGGTGCCCCCTCCGCGCGGCGCCGGGAAGGCCCAGCGGCGCACGTGGTTGATCATGCAGGTCTCCACCGGGTCGCTCGCGAGGGTCGTCTGCTGCACCAGGGCCTCGCCCACCGCGCCGCCGCCGTCGATGAGGAAGAGCACCGTCACCTTGCCGTAGAGCTCCGGGTTCTTCGAGAGCTCCTTCTCGTAGCAGTACTTGATCTCGCTGTAGTGCTTCTGGATCACCCGGTTGATCACCTCGCGCGAAAGCCCGCCGACCACGGTGGTGCGGCCGGGGACGAACACGGTCTCGTCCTTGCCGCGGCCGCCCAGGTCGACGCCGTATCCGCCGCGGCCGTGGCCCGTGCCCTTCGTGCCCAGGCCGCCGATCCCGAGCGCATTCCCGCCGCCGCCCGGCCCGGCGCCGCGCGTCCCCAGGCCGCCGACGCCGTAGGAATCGCCGATCCCGGCGCTCGCGCGAGTGCCGCCCAGCGAGGGATTGACGCCGGCGCCGAGCCCTCCGGGGCCGAGCGCTCCGGCGCCGCTCGGGACGCCCATCTTCGAGAGCGCCGCGATCAGGCCCAGCTTCTTCACCTTCGCCAGATCCTTCGCCTTCTTGTTCGCTTCGCCCGCAGGAGTGCCGGGCTTCGAAGGCGCCGCTTCCTTCTTCGCCTCCGGCTTGCCGAGCTTGCCTTCCTCGCCCTTGCTCTTCTCGCCCTCTTTCGCGCCGGAAACGTCCCTCGGCTTCGCCGTCTCCGGCAGCTTCTCCGGCGGCTTCACCTGGTACCTGGCGATCCGTTCCGGCGTGGGCGCTTCGCGCGAGAGCGGATCGCGATGCGGAGCGATGCGGACGAGGAAGAGAAATCCGAGCAGCAGAAGGAGCGCCGCCAGCAGCGTGGCCGCGAACGGCGCGTCGATGCGCTGGCGCAGCGGCTTGTCCTTCTGCCGCTCCGCGCGCACGTACCGCGCGATCAGCGTCAGGGAAGGCGTGATCTGCGCCACCACCCGATCCTCGTCGCCGATGGTGTAGGAGTGCCCGCGGAAGGGCGCGTCGACCCGTTTCCCGGTCCGCGCGAGCGGCGAAACGCCCCGCCCCCGGTGCACCTCGGCGTGCAGGTTGTCGGGCAGCGTCACCACGTGGCTGCCCCCCGCGTGCTTCACCAGCTGGAAGTTCTTCGGCAGGGCCGGCGCCGGCAGATCGAAGAGACGGCCGACGGTGAGATGGTCCGCGCCCGCCACCTGCTCCAGCTCGATCAGCGTGCTCCCGCCCCAGACGATGCCCACCAGCAGCACCCGATCGCCTTCGCGCGGACGCTCGCTCTCCGGAAGCTCGTCGGAGATCAACAGCCGGGCCGCTTTCGCGTCCGCCATCTGCGAGACCAGCGTGGGCGCGAAGCGCGCCTCCTCCACTCCCTCGACCTCCACCCTGCGCTTCATCTGAGCCATCGGTCCCTACAGGTTGTCGGCTGATTTCTGCAGCTCGGGATTGAAGTCGTCCCGCAGCCGGATCAGCGAATTGAAGTGCGTGCGGCTGCGGTCGAGCACGTAGCTGCCCTCGGGCTTGGTCAACTCGCCCTCGACCGTGACGTCGTTGAAGTCGATCACCGTCCGCTTGCGGACCACGATCTTGTCCGGTTCCTGGATCACCTTGACCCCGGGCTTCTCGTCCGCCGCGGCGGCGAGCGACAGCAATCCCGCGAGCAGCACCCTCTTCAGCATCCAGAGTCCTCCAGAGACGCCGGGACGACGATCTGCATCGTCGCGCGATCGGCCAAGCGCCGGCCTGGCAGCCCGTCCTTCAGCGGACAACGGCCGGCCCCGCTTCCTCGCCCGGCTTCTTCCCGAGCGTCGAGACGTCGTTTTCCCGTGGCACGTCGGACAGGTCGAGCCTCGCCGCGGGACCGTCGGGCGCCGGCTTCGCCGGGGCGCCGGGCGCATTGCGCAGCCG
>DASREU010000186.1:0-21790 GCA_035651935.1 Myxococcales bacterium
TAGACCGCACGCGAAGCTCAGGCGCCCAACCCGCCGAGGTACGAGCTCAGCCGCGTGCGGAACTCGTCGGACCCGCCGACGATCTGCAAGCCGACACCCCTCGGCTCCTCCGCGACCCGCACCACTTCGGCCTCGAACTCCTGCGCATCGGGCTCGCCGGGAAGCTGGATCTCGCCGCGCACGCGCGCGCCCACGTCGCGCGGCAGGTCCGTCTGCACGAACAGCCCGCTCGCGCTCAGGTTCATCACCACGCCGCCACCGGCGGTGAAGGCGTCGCGCAGGAGGACGGGAAGGTTCACCTCGACTCTGCCGCACGCGCGGCGCCCGCTGATCGCGTCGAGGAATGCGCCCAGCTGCGCGCGGCAGGGATCCGGGACCTCGCTCAGCTCGGCCGTGAAATACGCGTTGGTCCCGAACGAGGCGTCGCGAACCAATCCGTCGAACGCCAGCGGCGAGGTCAGCCCCGGGAGATAGACCTGCATCGCGACGGTCAGCCCGACCGTGGGAGGATTCGCCGATCGAACCCGGATGAATTCGCCCGTCAAATGCGTCGACGTGGTCTGCACCACGCGACCTCTCGCCACGTAGCGGACGGGAATGACGACGCTGGCGCTGCTCTCGGCCGGGGCCACGGTGTGGAAGCGATGAATATCACGCACTTGCTTCACCGCCAGATCGCTGCCCGCGGTTGCGAGGCGCAGGGCGAAGTGCTACACCCCGCGCCCCGCTCTTTGGCAATCATGGACGAAACCTTCATGGCGGAAGCCCTGGCCGAGGCGCGCCGCGCCGGATCGGAGGGCGAAGTGCCCATCGGCGCGGTGGTGGTGGTCGACGGCAAGATCGCCGGCCGCGGCCGCAATGCGCGCGAGCGCCTGCGCGACCCGACGGCGCACGCGGAGATCCTCGCGCTGCAGGAAGCCGCGCGCGCGTTGGGCCGGTGGCGCCTCACCGGCGCTACGGTGTACGCGACCCTCGAGCCCTGCCCGATGTGCGCGGGCGCGCTGGTGAATGCGCGCGTCGATCGGCTGGTCTACGGCGTGCCGGATCCGAAAGCGGGCGCGGTGGACACGCTGTTCGATCTGGCGCGAGATGCGCGCTTGAACCATCGGCTGCAGGTCTCTAGCGGCGCGCTGGCAGAGGATTGCGGCGAGCTTCTGCGCGAGTTCTTCCGCAAGCGAAGGGAGCAGGGTTGATCTGGAGAGGTGGCCGAGCGGCCGAAGGCGCACGCTTGGAAAGCGTGTATACGGCAACGTATCGTGGGTTCGAATCCCACCCTCTCCGCCAGTTGTGCTAGACGACGTCCCGCACTTTGGAGAGCTGGCCGAGCGGCTGAAGGCACCTGATTCGAAATCAGGAGTACCCGCAAGGGTATCGGGGGTTCGAATCCCTCGCTCTCCGCCAACTGACCGGCCGCCTGCAGGTTCGCTGGAAAGCGTTGCCGGCCCGGCCGCCCGCCGCTAGCTTCCGGGCCCCGTGATTCGTGGTACACGGTTCCGCTTCCAACGTCCGCGAGGCGCTGGACCGGGGATCGGGCGACGGCGGGTCGTGAACCCGCCAGGCCCGGAAGGGAGCAACGGTAGCGTCTTCAGCCGTGTGCCCGGTCTCCGGTCGAGCGCCTTCCCGACCACCGTAAGGCGCCGATGACAACCCCGTACCTGGTCCTCGCCCGCAAGTACCGGCCCCAGCGCTTCTCCGACCTCACCGGCCAGGAGCACGTCGTGCGCACGCTGGTGAGCGCGCTGAAGACGGGAAGGGTGGCGCACGCCTTTCTCTTCACCGGACCGCGCGGGTGCGGGAAGACCACCTCCGCCCGGATCCTGGCGCGCGCCCTCAATTGCGAAAAGGGACCGACCCCCGAGCCGTGCGGGGTCTGCGGTCCGTGCGTCGACATCGCCGCCGGAACCGACGTGGACGTCCAGGAGATCGACGCCGCCTCCAACAACGGCGTCGACGATGTTCGCGCGCTGCGCGAGGCCGCCAAGTACCTGCCCGCGCGCGGCCGCTACAAGATCTACATCGTGGACGAGGTGCACATGCTCTCGGGCGCGGCATTCAACGCGCTGCTCAAGACCCTCGAGGAGCCGCCCGGCCACATCAAGTTCCTGCTCGCGACCACCGATCCGCAGAAGCTCCCCGCGACCATTCTCTCCCGGGTGCAGCGGCAGAACATCCAGCTGGTCCCGCTCGGCAAGATCGTCGCCCGGCTGCGCGAGATCGCCCAGGCGGAGAAGGTGCAGGCCTCCGACGGCGCGCTGACGCTGGTGGGTCGCCAGGCGCAGGGCTCGATGCGCGATGCCCTTTCGCTGCTCGACCAGCTCTTCTCGGCGCACGATCCCGCGGCGGGCGAGATCACCGATCAGCAGGCGGCCGAGACGCTCGGGGCGCTCGACGCGTCGGTGGTGCGCGACACCGTCGCGGCGGTGCTTGCGCGCGATGCATCCGGCGCGCTCTCGGGAGTGGTGCGGGCGTACGAGCATGGGGCGGACATGAAGCGCCTCGCCGAGGAGCTCGCCGGACACGCCCGAAATTTGATAATCGCCTCGCTCGCGGGCGTCCGCCAAGATCTCCCCGATCACGAGGTCCGCGCCCTGGCGCAGGAGGCGGCCGGACACGACTCCGCGCAGCTCGCCCGCGTGTTCGAGCTGCTGCAGGTCGCGCAGGCCGAGGTGGCGAAAGCCGCCAATCCGCGCCATGCGCTGGAGGTGGCGTTGCTCCGCGCGGTCCACCTGGCGCCGTCCGGTTCGCTTCCGGACCTGGTCGCGCGGATCGAAGCGCTCGGATCCGGGACGCCCGTGGCAAAGGCTGCGCCTGCAGAACCGCGGAAGGCGCCGCCGGGCTGGGGTTCGCGCGTACTCACGCCCGACGCCGCGCCGCTGCGCGCCAGCGCCACCGCGCCGCGCGAAGTGCCGACCCCGCCGCCGCCGGATGCCGACTGCGCGGACGAGGATCGCTCGCCGGCGCCGCTCGATCTCGCCAGCCGCTGGCGCCTGTTGCTCGATGCCGTCCGCGCCGCCCGCAAGGCCGGCGCCGCCGCGGCGCTCGAGCATGCGGTGCCGACGCGGATCGATCGAGCCGGCGTCCAGATCGCCTTTCGCAAGGGCGCCGGTCAGGCGGCGATCGTCCAGGAAGCGCGGGCCGCGGTGGAAGCCGCGTTCGAGAAGGCGCTCGGGTTCCGGGCGCCGCTGCAGATCGTCGAGCAGGATGCTCCGGCGGAGGAGTCCGTCGCCGGGCAGAAGCAGAAGCAGCGGGCAGCCGCCTCGGAGAGCCGGATCGCGCTCGCCCGCGAGCACCCGGCGGTGCGCGCCGCCGTCGAGGTGCTGGGCGGCGAGATCGAGGACGTGCGCGACCTCGGAGAGGAATGAGACGATGGCCGACTTCGACCTGAATGCGCTGTTCCAGCAGGCGCAGCAGATCCAGGAACAGATGCGGGAAGCGCAGGAGCGCCTCTCGCAGAAGACCGTCACCGGCTCTGCCGGCGGCGGGATGGTGGTGGTGACCGCGAACGGCAAGGGCGAGATCCAGAAGGTGCAGATCGACAAGCAGGCGGTCGATCCGCGCGACGTGCCGATGCTCGAGGACCTGGTCCTCGCCGCCGTCAACTCCGCGTTGAAGTCGGCCCAGGAGGCGGCGGCGGCGGAGAATCCGCTCTCGGCGATGACCGGGGGGCTGGGCGGGATGATCCCGGGCTTTCCGAAGTGACCGATCCGATCGCGCGCCTCACCGCGCTGCTCGCCCGTCTCCCCGGCGTCGGGGAGAAGACGGCGCAGCGGCTCGCGTTCCACGTGCTGAAGAGCCCGCCGGAATACGCGCGCGATCTCGCCGAGGCGCTGCTGGCGCTGCGGCAGGAAGTCCGGCTCTGCTCGAGCTGCTGCAACCTGACGGCGCAGGATCCCTGCGCCATCTGCCGCGACGGGCAGCGCGACCCGCGGGTGATCTGCGTGGTCGAGACGGTGCCCGATCTGCTCGCCGTCGAGCGCACGCGCGAGTACCGCGGCCGCTATCACGTCCTGCACGGGGCGCTCTCGCCGCTCGACGGCATCGGCCCCGACCAGCTCAAGCTGAAGGAGCTGCTCGGACGGCTCGATCACGGCGTCGAAGAGGTGATCGTCGCCACCGATCCGACCGTGGAGGGCGAGGCGACCGCGCTGTACATCACGCGGCTGGTGAAGCCGCTCGGCATCCGGGTGACGCGGATCGCGCAGGGCCTGCCCATGGGCGGGGACCTGGAATATGCCGATCAAGTGACGCTCGCCCGCGCGCTCCAGGGCCGCCGCGAGCTCTGAAGGCGGGCCTCCGGAACTCGCGCCAACATCGCGAAATGTAGGCGGAACCGTGCCCCCGGACTTTCTAGACCAAAGCGCCGGCCTCTGTTAGCGTCCGCGCCAGCGACTCCAACACAGGAAGAGGTCTCGCGAATGCAGCCGCAGATGGTGATGTACGACGAGGAGTTCCAGCAGATCAGCGGCGTCTGCGAGCGCCTGTCGAGGGAAGCGAACGCGAAGATCGTCTTCCTCGTCGACAAGAACGGCCAGCTGATCGCCTCGGTGGGCGCCACCGAGAACCTCGACACCACCTCGCTCGCCTCGCTCACCGCCGGCAACATCGCCGCCACCGGCGGTCTCGCCAAGCTGATCGGAGAGAAGGAGTTCTCGATCCTCTTTCACGAGGGGGAGAAGGACAACCTGCACATCAGCATCATCGGCGGGCGCGTGATCCTGGTGGTGATCTTCGACGCGCGCTCCTCGCTCGGCCTGGTCCGGCTGCGGGTGAAGAAGGCCTCTGACGAGCTGAACCGGATCTTCGACGGCCTGATGAAGAAGGTGCAAGTGCCCGGCGCGGGGTCGCCGTTCGCCGAAATCACCGACGACGACATCGACAACCTCTTCTCGGAGTAAGGAAGGCGCCGCCGGAATGAGCTTCATCAACTACAGCTCGCGCGAGATCAACTGCAAGATCGTCTATTACGGCCCGGGCCTCTGCGGGAAGACGACGAACCTCCAGTACATCTACGCGAACACCAACCAGCAGGCGAAGGGGAAGATGATCTCCCTCGCCACCGAGACCGAGCGCACCCTCTTCTTCGACTTCCTGCCCCTCTCGCTGGGCGAGATCCGCGGATTCAAGACCCGCTTCCACCTCTACACGGTGCCGGGCCAGGTGTTCTACGACGCCAGCCGCAAGCTGATCCTCAAGGGCGTCGACGGCGTGGTCTTCGTCGCCGACTCGCAGATCGAGCGCACCGAGGCGAACGTGGAGTCGGTGGAGAACCTGCGCACCAATCTCGGCGAGCAGGGATACGACCTCGACAAGATCCCCTACGTCATCCAGTACAACAAGCGCGACCTTCCCAACGCCGCGCCGATGGACGAGCTGCAGAACCTGCTCAATCCGCGGAGCGTGCCGTACTTCGAGGCGGTGGCGCCCAAGGGCGACGGCGTCTACGAGACGCTGAAGGCCATCGCCAAGCTGATCCTGACCGAGCTGAAGAAGGGCACCTAGCCGGCGTCAGGCCGTCTTCACCTGGACTTGCTTCTCGAATGCGGCGGTGCACGCGTCGACGATCTGCTGCAGATCGTACGGTTTGCAGAGCAGCTCCACCGCATCGTTCGGGCCGATCAGCTCTTCGAGCGCCCGCTTGTTGGTGGTGGTGACCACGAAGGCGCGGCCCTGCATCACCTTCGAGTTCCGCATCAGCCGGAGGAAGGTCCAGTTGGTGTCGTACGGAGGGGCCACGTCGTAGACGATCACGTCGGGCTTGTGCTCCTCGACGAACTGGATCATGTCCAGGCGCCCGCGCTTGAGATCGTCGATGTGCGCGACCACTGCCTGGAACCCGGCCTGCTGAAGCGATTCGCGGACCAGCTCGAGCACCTCCGGGCTGGTGTTGAAGATGGCGATGATGCGGGACTTGCGGTCCAAAGAGCCCTCCGAAGCAAACCGAAAGCTGCGCAGGCTTCCCCGCACTAGCAAGCTGTGCCCTTGTTCACCTGTGCCCGGACCGGGGGAGCGCAAGGTGGAATTCGCAGCCGTCGCCCCGGCGCATCCTGGCGTGGAGCGAGCCGCCGTTCGCCTTCGCGGCGCGGCGCGCCAGCGAGAGCGCCAGAAGATCGGGCAGGCGGTTGCCGTGAAGCTTGCGGCAGTGGCTGACCGCGAACGCCACTCGCGCCGTCTTCGCCGTCGCTTCCGTCTCGAGGTGGATGACGGCGCCGGAGCGCGCGACGTGCAGTGCGGCCCGGAGCACGCCACGGACCGCCGGTCGCACCAGCCGCGGATCCGCGTTCACGCTCAGCTGGCGCTGCGGCGCCGAGACGACGACGCGCACGTTCTTGGCCGCGGCGCCCAGCTCCGCCGCCGAGGATTGGGCCTGCTCGAGCATGGGCGCGAGAGGAACGCGGGTGGTGCGCAGCCCGTCGCCGCTGAGAGCCTCGTCGAGCAGGACGTCCTCGATCTCGTCGCGCAGCGCCGAGAGGCTCGACATCAGGAGCCTCACCGCCCGGGACCCCGCGGTCGCGCCGCGGCGCCTCAGCAGATCGAGCGCCAGGCTGGCGGCGGTCGCCGAGTTGCCCAGGGCGTGGGCGAGGCCGGTCAGGCGCGCCGCGTCGCGACGCCGGCGCGCGTGCTCGCGTTCGAGCGCCCTCCGCACCAGCACCTCGACCGCGGCATGCGCCAAGGCGTCGCCCAGGGTTCGCTCGTCGCCGGGCGACATCTCCGGCACAGTCTCCACCATCGCATCCGAGAGGAAGTCGCGAAGCAGGCTGCACTGCATCGCGGCACGCTGCGCGTCCGCCGCGGCGGCGGGCGTACCCGGGCCGACCGCCCGGAAACGGCGGTGCAGAGCGCGATCCGCTGCCTCGAGCAACTTCGGCAGCACGTCGGCGGTGGCGCCGTCGAGCGCGAACCCGGCATCGGCGGCGGCGCGAAGCTGCCGCTGCCAGCGCTCGACCAACTGCGCTCTTTCCCGCGCGAGGGCGTCGCGCATCCGGTCCATGGGGAAGGCTCCCGGCGATTGCGGAGGTTCGAGGGCAAGCTACACCCGCGATGTCCATTGCGCAGCGGCAGCCGCCCTCGGCGGCCGCCGGCTCGGGAACACGATGCGCCAGCCGACCTCCTGGAGTACGTTTGACGCCGTGGACGAGAAATTGCGCGAGCTCGTGCAGGACGCGTTCTCCGAGGCCGAGGCTCGCGACGCGAACGTCGCGATCTCCCGGGTCCGCAGGGGGCGCGCCGGCGGCGATCCAGCCGAGGACGAGGCGCCGGCGGTGCGCTCGTACGAGATCATCCTCACGGGGTTCGAAGGCTTCGCCCGCGACCTGCTCCCCAAGCTCGTCTACCACCTGGAATCGATCGGCGCGCACCTGCCCGGCTGCCGCGGCGTGGTGATCTCCGCCTTCGCCGGGGAGCGGCTGTACTTCATCGAAGCGCAGAAGTTCCTCTCCCGCACCTGCCGGATGCTGGGCGTCACCGCCGACGAGCTGGTGCGCCGCCACGGCACCGGGGAACGGCGGACCGCGGTGCCGTCGGAGCCGCTGCTTCTGCCGGGTCCCAAGGGCGACGCTTGATCCGCGTTTCACGATCGGTGCACACTGTCGGGCCCTGTCGGATGACGCAATGCGCCGAATCGCCCTCTTCTCGCTGCTGCTCGCCATGTCCGCGCTCGCGGCGGCGCCGGCGCGCGAGGCGTTCGGGAACGCGCACGTCACGCTGATGGTCCGGATGCAAGCGGGGGCAGGAGAGCCGCGACTCGCCGAGCTGGACGTGTGGGCCGACGGAACCCGGCTGCGCGCGCGGGTCCGCGGCGAGCCGGAGAGCGGCGAGTTCTGGATCGACGGCCTCGACTCGGCCGCCCTGTGGATCGTGGGCGGGAAGCCCGAGACGCCCGGCCGTCGCACATTCGCGCACGCCTTGCAGCTCTCGCTCGCCTCCGCTGCCCAGCCCGCGCACGGCAACACCGACCGGATCGCGGGGCGCCCGTGCAGGATCGTGACCGAACGGCTCTCGTCGTCGGTGACGATGACTCGCTGCCTCTGGCGCGGCTTGCCTCTCTCGGTGGAGCTGCAGGCGAAGGGATTCTCGTTCAACGCGGGGGCGATGCTGGTGGAGGAAGGCACGGTGACGCCTGCCGACCTCCAACCACCCGCAGGCGCGCCCGCGGCGCCGGCAGCCATGAGCGCTGGACGCTGATCGAGTTTCCAGCCAGGCGTTTGCCTGGCGCCGGGACAGACGGGATTGCGCCAGGTCGCTTTGGGGCCATACTAAGGTCTTGGTTGGGCCGAAGGGGACGGGGGACCTTGCGCAAAACCTGTATCGCCGCCGCCCTTGCGGCAGTCTGCGCCGGGTGCGAGCTCGCGGGTGCCCGGGCGGATCAGCTGCGCGAGATCCCGCCGGCCATCCTCTACGTGCGCGCTCCCGGATCCGCCGACGGAGCGGCGCCGGCCGACGGCTCGGAAGCACGTCCGTTCCATTCGCTGCGCGCTGCCTTGGCCGCCGCGCCCGCCGGCGCCCTGCTCCGCATCGACGAGGGTGTCTTTCGCGAATCGCTGTCGATCACCAGGCCGGTCGTCCTGCTCGGCCGTGGCGCCGGGCGGACGCGGATCCTCGCTGCCGATCCGCGCGACGCGGTCGTCCAGGTGCGCGGAGCCGATCACGTGCAGATCCACGGCCTTTCGATCGAAGGCGGCGCTGCCTGCGCGGCGTTCGCCGGCGGCTCGCACAAGCTGCAGCGGGTGGTGCTGCGCGGCTGCACGGAAGCCGGCCTGGCCGGCCGCGGCGCGCAGATCGAGCTGCTCTCGAGCTCGATCGCGAACGTGAGCGGAGGAGCGGCGGGCCGCGGCATCGATCTCGACGGAGGAAGCCTCGAGGCGCGCAACGTCAGGCTGTACGCGGCGGGACGGCGGGCCGTCGTCCTGCATCACGCGCGCGGCACCCTGGAAAACGTGGAGGTGCGCTGGTCGTCCCTTTCGGCGCTGCAGGCTACCGGGGGCGCCGATGCGCGGGTGATCGGCGGGTCGTACGAGGGGTTCGGCGGAGCGGCGCTGTATGCCGGCGCGTCGAAGCTGACGATCGAGGATGCGCAGGTGGGACGCGCCGAATACGCCGTCCTCGGGTACCGCGGCGCGGAGCTCTCGATCTCGGGGGGCGAGTTCACGGACTACGGAGTCGCGGGCGTGGCGCTGGTGGGCGCGCACGGCTCGGTCCACGGGGCCACGATCTCGCGCGGCGGGACCGATGCGGCGATCTCGGTGACCCGGGCCGACGGCAGCAGGCCGGTGCTCTTGACCGACAACCGCATGTCGAGCCCGGGCACGATGGGCGTCCACGTCACGGAGTCGGCGGTGACCGCTCGAGGGAACACGATCACCGGCGCGCGCGTCGACGCCGAGCGGGACATGGGCGACGGTTTCTACGCGGTCGACTCCACCGTCGTCGTCGAGCAGAACGTGATGCGCGGCAACGCGGGGAGCGGGGTGGCATTGCTCCGCTCGCAGGTGCGCCTCGCCGGGAACGGGTTCATCGAAAACGGCAGGGCGGGTTTGCTGATGATGGATCAATCGCGGGGGGGCGCGAGCGGCAATACCTTCGAGCGGAACGTGAAGGCCGGGGTGGAGATCGGAGAGCAGTCCCGGGCGACGCTCGCGCAGAACCGCTTTTCCGGAAACCTGCGCCTCGACGTGGATGCGGGGTGCGGAAAAGGGCTCGCCGGAACGGCAGACCTCCGCGGCGGGAATCTGGCGATTGCAGGCGCGCTGCGGCAGCGCAGTTGCGCCGACGAAGGCGCCCGTGCGGCATCCTCGCCCGGCCAGCAGTAACTCGGCGAAATCACAAGCGTAGCGACGGTACGATCGGCGTGCTAGCGTCCGGAGCCGAGATGCCCGGTCTGCCTCAGCCGCCCGGAGAGAGGCGACACCCGCGTCGTCCTCGCGCGAACCTGCGCAAGCTGATGTTCGTGCTCCCCAACCTCTTCACGGTGAGCAGCATCTTCTGCGGCGTCTACTCCATCACGCTCTCCGCCGGCGAGCCCACCGGCGACAACTTCTATCGTGCGGCGGTCGCGATCTTCTTCGGCAGCTTCTTCGACGCTTTCGACGGCCGCGTGGCGCGGCTGACGCGGACGCAAAGCGAATTCGGCGTGGAGCTGGACTCGCTCGCGGACGTGATCACGTTCGGGGTCGCGCCGGCGATCCTGGTCTACAAGTGGGCGCTGGCGGGGATGGGAATCCCCGGGATCGCCATCTGCGCGATCTACGCCGCGTGCGGGGCGATCCGGCTGGCGCGGTTCAACGTCATCGCCCACGCCGAGGCGGGGACGCAGCGGTTCTTCGTCGGGCTGCCGATCCCGCTGGCGGCGGGGATGCTCGTCTCGCTGGTGATCGCCCTCAACTACCTCGACGCGCCGGTCGCCGAGGCCGTCGGCCTCTGGCCGATCGCGACGCTGGTGCTGGTCCTGGCGTTCCTGATGGTCTCCACGATCCGGTACCGCACGTTCAAGGAGGCGGGTCTCAACCCCCGGACCGTCCTCGTCTTCCTGCTCATCACCGCGGTCGGGGTCGGCATCGCCATCCGCGGGCGGCCTTCGCTGGTCCTGCTGGTGTACTTCTCCTTCTACATCCTGCTCGGCCTCGCGGAGGAGGCGCTCTTCGGCCGGCGACGCCGCGCAGCGGCGCGGGCGGCGACGGCGGCGGTCCACCTCCCCGAGGCCGAGGAGCCACTGTTGCCGGCGGAGGAAGATGAGGTGCCGATGGACACCGCCGCGGCCGCCGGCGACGACGGCGAGCAGGACGCGTGAGCAATCCGCCCCCAGCATCTGCGGCGCCAGCGTCTGCTCCTCCCGAGGTGCGGGTGAAGCCGCGCCGGCTGCCCGGCGATCGCGGTCCGGCGCCGCTGGTCGCGCTCACCTGGTCCAGCTTCTTCGGGTCCGGTTACGTTCCGGTGGCTCCAGGGACCGCGGGCACCGCGGCCGCGATCCCGGTGTGGTGGGCGCTCTCGCACGCGCCGGCGTGGGCGTACCTGATCGCGACGGCCGCGATTGCGCTCACCGGGATCGCCGCCGCACAGCGCGCCGGGCGATACTACGGGGTGGCGGATTCGGGGCACATCGTGGTGGACGAGGTCGCCGGATACCTGGTCACCATGGCGTTCCTTCCTCGCACTATGTTCGCGGCCGCCGCGGGCTTCGTGCTCTTCCGCATCTGCGACGTGCTCAAGCCCTGGCCCGCGCGAATCTTCGACCGCGACCCGCGCTGGAAGAACGGCGCCGGCGTGGTGCTCGACGACCTCTTCGCCGGCGTCTGGGCCCTGGGGTTCACCTGGGCGGCCGTGCTCCTCAAAGAGCGGCTCTTCAGGCCATGACGGCTCCGATCGTCGAGTTCCTGGTCACGGGCGACGAGGTGATGCGCGGGCTGATCGCGGACACCAACACGCAGATCACCGCCGCCAAGCTGTACCCGCTCGGGCTCTCGCTGCGCCGGACCACGGTGGTGGCCGATCGCGGCGAGGACATCCGGCGCGCGCTCCTGGAGATCAGCGTGCGCGCCGACTTCTGCGTGGTGAGCGGGGGGCTGGGGCCCACGGCAGACGACCTGACGGCGGCCTGCGCCGCGCAGGCGGCGGGCGTCCCCATGCGCACCCACGAGCCCTGGTTGCAGCACTTGCAGCAGCGCTGGGCGAAGATCCGCCCGAACGAGAAGATGCCGGAGAACAACCTGCGCCAGGCGGAAGTGCCGCAATCCGCGGAGGTGCTCGGCAATCCCGACGGGAGCGCGCCGGCATTCGCGCTGCGCATCGATCGCTGCCAGTTCTTCTTCCTTCCCGGAGTGCCGCGCGAGTACCACCGCATCATCGACGAGATGGTCACCGCGCGGCTCGTGCAGGCGACCGGCAACGCGGTCCTGCGCTCGCGCATCCTGCAATGCTTCGGGGTGACGGAGAGCAAGCTCGACGCGCTGGTGGCCGGCATCCGCGAAGCGCACCCGGAAGTGCGCTTCGGCTTTCGCACCCGGTTCCCCGAGAACCATCTCTCCCTGTCGGCGCTGGCCGCGGACGCCGGAACGGCGGAGACGAGGCTCGCGCACGTGGAGCGCGAGTGCCGCGAGGTGCTGGGCGCGCTCGTCTACGGGCAGGACGGCGTCACCTTCGCGCAGGCGGTCGGCGAGGAGCTGGCGCGGAGGGGCGAGACGATCTGCTGTGCCGAGAGCTGCACGGGCGGCCTCTTGTCCCAACTGCTCACCGAGGTCGCCGGCAGCTCGAAGTGGATGGCGGGCGGCTTCGTCACGTATTCGAACGAGATGAAGCAGAGCGCCCTCGGGGTTCCGCGCGATCTCCTCCAGCAGCATGGAGCCGTCAGCGAGCCGGTGGTGCGCGCGATGGCCGAAGGCGCCCGGCAGAGATCCGGCGCGACCTGGGCCGCGTCGATCACCGGCATCGCCGGTCCGGATGGTGGCACGCCGGAGAAGCCCGTCGGGACGGTGTGGCTGGGCCTCGCCGGCGCCGGCGGCACGGTCGCGAAGCTTGCGAAATATCGCGGCGACCGCGGCCAGGTGCGCGTGCAGTCGGCGTTCGGCGTCCTGCAGATGCTTCGCGAGGCGCTCGGTCACTCGAGGGCGCCCTGAACGCGGGATGGCGCGAGGTCGCGGCGCGCTACCGCGTGGACCTGGTGCTCTTCCTCGCTTCGCTCGCCATCTACGCGCTCGCGAGCGACGGGCTGCTCGCGCACCAGTCGCTCGCCCCGCATTTCGTCTACCAGGCCGATGCCTTCCTCCACGGCCAGCTCTCGCTGACCGTCGCGCAGCCCCCGAACCTGAACGACTGGGTGCTCTGGAACGGCCGCTGGTACGTGTCGTTCCCGCCGTTCCCCGCCGTGCTGATGATGCCGTTCGTCGCGGTCTGGGGGCTCTCGTTCAACGACGTGGCCTTCACGCTCTTCTTCGCCGCCGCGAACGTGGCGCTGCTCTACCGCGTGCTTCGCCGGCTCCAGCCCCAGCGCGCCGAATGGGAGCACGTCGCGTTCGCGCTGATCTACGGGTTCGGCACCCTGGCCTTTTCCTGTGGCATCCGGGGCGAGGTGTGGTTCACCGCGGAGACGGTCGGGGTCACGCTCACCCTGTTGTTCCTCCACGCCTCGCTCGGCGCCCGCCACCCGGTGCTGGCGGGCCTCCTGGTGGGTTGCGCCGCGATCACCCGGACGCCGCTCGCGTTCTCCGCGATCTTCTTCGTCTGCGAGGCGGTCAGCCCGGATGGGCCGCTGGACTGGAGCAGGCTGCGCGATCCGGCCCGCTGGCGGAGCGCGTTGCCGCGCCTCGTGCCGTACGCGCTCGCCATCGTGGCGGTGGCGATCCCGATGGCCTGGATGAACTACGCCCGGTTCGGCAGCGTGGGGGAATTCGGTCACTCGCACCTGTACGCGAATCGGGTGAACGCGCAGATCCGGCAGTACGGCCTGTTCCACTACGCTTTTCTCGAGCGCAACCTCCACGACGCGTTCACGCGGCTGCCGGAGATCAACTTCCATCCGCTGCGGATCGGCTTCAACGGCGAGGGGATGAGCCTCTTCGTCACCACTCCGCTGTTCCTCTACCTGCTCTGGCCGAAGGAGCGGCCGCGGCTGCACCGCGCGCTCTGGCTCACGGTCGCGCTGGTGGCGATCCCCGGCTTCTTCTACCAGAACAGCGGGTATTTCCAGTTCGGGTTCCGCTTCTCCGTCGACTACACCCCCTATCTCATCGTCCTGCTCGCGCTCGGCGGCCGCCGCTTCACCGGGCTGTTCTGGTTCGCAGCCCTCGCCGGCATCGCCGTGAACTCCTGGGGCGCCGCCGTGTTCAACCGGTTCTACTGAGCCGCCGCGATCGGGAGCGGAGGCGCGGCCGGCGCGCCCCCGTCCCAGTCCCCCCTACGCCGCGGCTGGCACCGCGGCGTCCGCCACCAGCAACTGCCCCGCCCAACGCCACGCTTCCTGCCACGTGGCCTGCTGGCCCGGCCCCACAGACGCCCATCCGATCCGCACGTCCATCTCCGGCAGGTGCTGCGCAAGCGCGGCCCGCACGCGCGCCAACGGAACCTGCACGGCATCTCCCACCGATTCGACGAGCACCACCCCGACCTCCCGCTCGCGAACCCGGCGCACCGCGTCCGTCCGGCGCAGATGCGCCCGCACCGTCGCCTCGAGCGCCTGGACCTCGGAGTCGAGCGCGAGCCACGCCGCCGGCGCGATGCGCAGCAGCGAAAACCAGCGGTTGCTGCGGATCGCCCGCTGCGCTTCCAGCATGGCGATCTCGTGCAAGGACGGAGAGGTCATGCCTCCGCCTCCGCTTGCGTGGCGCCGGGCACCGCCTTCGGGTCGGCGCCGGCCTCGCGCAGCTTGCGCTCGAGGTCCTGGGCCGTCGCCGGGTTGCTTCGCAGCGCCTCCGCCGCCTTCTCCCGCCCCGGGCCGACCCGCTCTCCGGCGATCTCGAACCAGGCGCCGCTCTTGCCGACCAGGCCACGCTCGATGCCGAGATCGATCAGCTCGTGCGGCCGCGAGATCCCCGCGCCGTAGAGGATGTCGAACTCCGCCTCCCGGAACGGAGGCGCCATCTTGTTCTTCACCACCTTCACCCGGGTCCGGTTCCCGATCATCTGGTCGCCGTCCTTGAGCGAACCGATGCGGCGGATGTCCAGCCGGACCGACGAATAGAACTTCAGCGCGTTCCCGCCGGTGGTGGTCTCGGGATTCCCGAAGACCACGCCGATCTTCATCCGGATCTGGTTGATGAACATCACGGTGGCGCTGTTGCGGCTGACCACCGCGGTGAGCTTGCGGAGCGCCTGGGACATCAGCCGGGCCTGCAGCCCCATGTGCGAGTCGCCCATCTCACCCTCGATCTCCGCCTTGGGCACCAGCGCGGCCACCGAATCGATCACCACCAGATCGACCGCGCCGGAGCGCACGAGCGTCTCGGTGATCTCCAGCGCCTGCTCCCCCGTGTCCGGCTGGGAAATGAGCAGATCCTCCACCTTGACGCCGAGCTTGCGCGCATACGTCACGTCGAGCGCGTGCTCCGCGTCGATGAAAGCGGCGACCCCACCCTGCGCCTGCACCTGTGCGATGGCGTGCAGCGTCAGGGTGGTCTTTCCCGAGCTCTCGGGCCCGAAGATCTCGATCACCCGTCCTCGCGGGTACCCGCCGCAGCCGAGCGCGAGGTCGAGACCCAGCGACCCGCTGGGAATGACGGCGACCGGCTGCGCCACCTCCCCTTCGCCGAGGCGCATCACCGCGCCCTTGCCGAACTGCTTCTCGATGGCTCCCATGGCCGCGAAGACGGCCTTCAGCTTCTCGGTGATCTTGCTCATGTCCCCTCCCTGGAAATGGCTGCGCCGGGCGGGGTGCCCGGCGAACGGCGGAGCGCGACCTTCCGCGCGATCTCCAGCGCCGAGCAGCGGAAGCCGCCCAGGCCGGCCTCGAGCGGCCGGTCGAGGCAGCGCAGCTGGAAAGCCTGGCGGATGTGCGCCTCGGCCACCTTCTCGTCGCCCTGCAGGTCTGCGATCGTGCGCGCGAGCTTGAGGATGCGGTCGTGCGCGCGCGCCGAGAGCTGCTTGTCGTCGATGCACCGGCCCAGCAATGACCAGGCGTCCTCGGTGGCCTGAACGATGCGCCGCAGCGTGCGGCTGCTCAGCTGCGCGTTGCAGTAGATGCCGGGAAGATGAGCGTAGCGTTTGCGCTGGACCTCGCGCGCGCTCTCGACGCGCTCGCGGACCGTGGCCGAGGCCTCGCCCTGCGGCGACCCGAGGAAATCGCCCGAACGCAGCGCCGCGACCTCGATGTGCAGGTCGAACCGATCGAGGATGGGACCGGAGATCCGCTGCCGGTACCTCTCCTTCACCGGCACCGTGCAGGTGCACCGGCTCTGGTCGGCGTCCATGGCGTGCCCGCAGGGGCAGGGATTCATCGCGCCGACGACCATGAACCGCGCCGGCAGATTGGCGCGCTCGTTCGCGCGCACCAGCGACACCTCGCCATCCTCGAGGGGTTGTCGAAGCGCCTCGAGCGCGGAATGCCGGAACTCGGGCAGCTCGTCCATGAACAGCACGCCCCGGTGCGCCAGGGAGATCTCGCCCGGCCGCAACGGGGTGCCGCCACCGATCAGTCCCGCCACCGAGATGGTGTTGTGCGGAGCCCGGAAGGGCCGTGCGGTCAGCAGCCCCTGACCGGGCTTCAACCTGCCCGCAACCGACCAGATGCAGGTCGCCTCGAGTGCCTCCTCGAAGCAAAGCGCCGGAAGCAGCCCGGGCAGCCGCCGTGCCAGCATGGTCTTCCCCGCGCCCGGCGGCCCGATCATCAGCGCGTTGTGTCCGCCGGCTGCAGCCACCTCCAGGGCCCATTTCGCGGCGTCCTGGCCGCGCACGTCCGCCAGGTCGGGGCCTGGCGCCGGAACCGCCAGGCCGGGCGCCATTGCCGGCGAACGCGTGCTCATTCCGGAGAAGATCTCCGCCGCCTCGACGAGCGAGCGCGCGCCGAAGACCCGCAGCTCCTGGACCAGCGCTCCTTCGGGGGCGTTGTGCTCGGGCGCGATCAGGGCTCGGAACCCGAGCCTGTGCGCCTCGAGCGCGATCGGCAAAACCCCGCGGACCGGCAGCACGTCGCCGGACAGCGCCAGCTCGCCGACGACCAGCGGCGGCCGCTCAGGCAGCTTCAGCAGATCGGCGGCGACGAGGATGCCGAGCGCGATGGGCAGGTCGAATGCAGGACCCTGCTTGCGCACATCTGCGGGCGCGAGATTGACGGTGATCTTCTTCTGCGGGAGCTGAAATCCGCTGTTGCGCAGGGCGGTGAGCACCCGCGTTCGCGCCTCGTTGCAGGCGTGGTCGGGCATCCCGGAGAGGTGGAATCCGGGCAAGCCCAACGCGAGGTCGACCTGGACCTCGACCGGCCGCGCGCCGGCGCCCGCGATGGTGGCGCTCTGCAGGGTGGACTGCACGGCGCACACGCATTGCGAGCGGCGTGCCGGGCATGCGCCAGAGCGAACGCAAGCCGATCCGTCTCAGAACAGGACTTCCATTCTGGACGAAACCGCGAAATCGGGACGTCGCGCGACTCGTGCCGGGCGGAGTCGGCGGGCGAATTTCGTACGTGTCCCCGAAATTCCCTACCACCACCAGCGGCGGCGGCGGGGGACGTTCGGGGTGAAGAGGATCAGGAGGAGGAGGCCGATGATGAAGCCCGCTCCCTGGAGACGGGGATGGCCGCGGGCGGAGACCGCGAGGCCGGCGGCGGCGACGAAGGTGATGGCAGCGAGCGCGCCCGCGGCGATGCGCGACTGGGTGGTGGGCAGCAGCGAGAGGAGGCGAAATCCGATGGGCGTCGCGTCCTGCGAGCCGCTGCCCGACCACCAGGAGATGCGCGCCCGCTCGCGCTCGGCCACCTCGTGCGCCAGCGCCTCGCCGAGCCGCCGGTTCTGCTCGACCAGATCGGGGCCCGCCGCCCGCGCCTGCAGCAACGCCGCCTCCTCCTGGGCCTTCTGCGCCTTCCGCTCCGCCCAGAGGCGCTCGTTCCAGGCGCGCACGTCCTCGCCGGTGAGCGGAGCGCGACAGTTCGTGCACCGCTCCGCGTACCGCGAATTGTCCGCCTCGCACGCCGGGCAGCGCAGGAACGGCTGCTCGCCGAAATCGGGCTCCAGCGCGATCCCCGAGGGCTCGCCGGTGAAGCGCCGAGGCGTCGCCACCGGATGCTGCTGCGGCGGCTTCTCGCCGGGCAGGTGCGGCGTCTCCAGATTCAAGAAGCGCGTGAGCCGCCCCGCCATCAGCTGACCACCGTCAGCCGCTGCTCCGCGGAAGCGGGCCGGGTGCGGTTCCTGGCCCACTCGCGCAGGCGCCCGATCTCCTCGCCC
The DNA here is from genome assembly GCA_035651935.1 of Myxococcales bacterium. Taxonomy (GTDB): domain Bacteria; phylum Myxococcota; class Myxococcia; order Myxococcales; family 40CM-4-68-19; genus 40CM-4-68-19. The sequence continues at coordinate 17,856 of DASREU010000186.1, forward strand.
ATCGTCGAGGAGATGGGAAACGCCTCCTGCACCGCCTTCATCACGTGCGCCTGCCGCAGCTCGGTCCCCTCCGCGAACGCGTAGTACAGGCCGGCGATCACGGCCTGCTCGATCTCGGACCCGGAATATCCGGCCGACGCCATCGAGAGCGCGTCCAGATCGAAAGCCGCCGCGTCGCGGTTCCGCCGGGAGAGGTGGATCTGGAAGATGTCGCGCCGCTCCGCCGCGCTGGGCAGGTCGATGAAGAAGATCTCGTCGAACCTGCCCTTGCGCAACAGCTCCGGCGGGAGCGCGTCGATGCGGTTCGCGGTCGCCACCACGAACACCGGCGCGGTCTTCTCCTGCAGCCAGGTGAGCATCGCCCCGAACACGCGCGCGGAGACGCCGGAATCGGTGATCGCGGCCCCGGCGTTGCCGGCCAGCCCCTTCTCGATCTCGTCGATCCACAGCACAGTCGGCGAGACGCTCTCCGCCACCTTGATCGCGCGGCGCAGGTTCTCTTCCGAAGAGCCGATCAGCGAGGAGAAGATCCGCCCGAGGTCGAGGCGCAGGAGCGGCAGCGCCCAGCCCGAGGCGATCGCCTTCGCGGTCAGCGTCTTCCCGCACCCCTGCACGCCGAGCAGGAGAAGGCCCTTCGGCGCCGGCAACCCGAACTTGCGCGCCGGCTCGCTGAACGCGTTGGCGCGGCCGTTGAGCCAGCCCTTCAGCTCGTCGAGGCCGCCGACGTGGCCGAGGTCCTGCTCGACGTTGACGAACTCCAGGAGCCCGCTCTTGCGGATCACCTGCCGCTTCTCGTCCAGGACCAGGCGGATGTCGTCCTTGTCCAGCACGCCGTCGTTGGCGATGGCCTTGGCGAACGCGTTCTCGGCCTCGCTTAGCGTCAGACCCTGCGCCGCCTTGATGATCTGCTCGGCCTGCTCCTTGGTGAGCTCGACGCGCGCCTTGTTCCCCTTGCGCACGACGGTGACGATCTCCTTGAGCAGCTGGTAGAGATCGCGGAACGAGGGAAGGGGAACGTCGAGGACCGAGACTTCCTTCTCCAGCTCCACCGGGATGGTGAGCGTCGGCGAGAGGAGGATCACCGTGGTGTAGGTGGACTTCAGATCCTGCGCCAGCTCCCGCATCGCGCGGATCACGGGCGCGCTGTCGAGGAAGGGATGGAAGTCCTTGAGCACCACCAGCGACGGCTCGGTGAGCTTGCCGACGGCCGCCAGCGCCTCGACGGGATCGCGCGACTGCTCGCTGATGCTCATCGAGCGCGCGCCGGACACCCTTCGCAGGCCGCGCGTCACCGACCACTGCAACAGCGCCTTCCCGTGGTTCTGCGCCACGTCCTGGAGGATGGCGTCGAGGCGCTGCTCCTCCCAGGAGACCAGATAGATGAGCGGGTACCGGGCGCGGATCAGCGTGTCGAGGTCCGAGACGAACTTCGGCGTCCCGGCTGGAGCGGCGCTCTCGATCATCTCCACAGGCAGACTCTAGCAGAAGACTACAGGCGGGCCGCTGCCCGGCGCAGGCGCGCCGCCGCTTCCTCCACGCGAGGGAGCGGGAAGTCGAGGTGCGTCACCGCCCGGATCCGGACCGCGCTCACCGCATTGATCAGCACGCCTTCCTTCCTTGCGGCCTCGACCAGCGCCGGCGCGTCGGGCACGTCGGCGAGGAGGATGTTGGTCTCCGGCGCGTGCCACGCGAGCGGCACCGCGGCAGCGAGCCGTTTCGCGCTCTCGTGGTCGTCCGCGAGCCGCTCCAGATGGTGGTCGAGGGCGTACATCCCCGCCGCGGCAAGCACTCCCGCCTGCCTCAGCCCACCACCGACGCGCTTGCGCAGGCGGCGGACGGCCTTCATCCGCTCGCGGGTCGTCGCCACCAGCGACCCCGCGGGCGCACCCAGGCCCTTGCTCAGGCACACCGAGACCGTGTCCGCCTTCGCGCACCATTTCGCCACCGCGATTCCGGTCGCCACGTGCGCGTTCCAGATCCGGGCCCCGTCGAGGTGCACCGCGAGGCCGGCGCCGTGCGCCAAATCGGCCACCGCCTCGAGCTGCGCGAGCGGCCAGATGCTGCCGCCTCCGCGGTTGTGCGTGTTCTCCACCGCGACCACCTTCTGCCGCGGGTCGTGATCCCCCTGGCTGCCGCGCAGCACCGCCTTCACTGCTTCCGGCGTGAAGATGCCTCGATCCCCGTCGACCACCAGGCTCTGGGCGCCCCAGAGCGCGGAGATGGCGCCGCCCTCGTAATTGACCACGTGGCAGTGGCGGTCGCAGACGATCTCGTCGCCCATCCCCGCGAGCGACCCGAGCGCGATCTGATTCGCCATCGTCCCGGTGGGCACCCAGACGGCGGCTTCCTTGCCCAGCAGCGCGGCGACCCTTTCTTGCAGCGCGTTGACCGTGGGGTCCTCGCCGTACACGTCGTCGCCCACCTCGGCGGCGGCGATCGCCTTGCGCATGCCGGCGGTGGGCCGGGTGACGGTGTCGCTTCGCAGGTCGATCAGGTCCATCGGCGCCTCCGGGCAGCGGCGCATGATAAACGCGCCGGGCGTGCCCCGCGAATCGAAAGCAGAGCGCTCGAGCCGCTTCCTCCAGATCGTCCGCCGGCTGGAGCGGGCGCTGCCGGAGGCGAAGATCGCCCTGAACTTCGGCAACCCGCTGGAGCTGCTCGCTTCCGTGATGCTGTCCGCGCAATCGACCGATGTCATGGTGAACCAGATCACGCCCGCTCTCTTCGCGCGCTACCGCACGGCCGCGGACTACGCGCGGAGCACGCCGGAGGCGATCGGCGAGCAGATCAAGCGGGTCGGCCTCTGGCGGGGAAAGGCGAAGAACCTGCACGAGACGATGACCCGGATCGCGCGCGATCACGGCGGGGAGGTGCCGCGGAAGCGGGAGGAGCTCTGCGAGTTGCCGGGCGTCGGCTGGAAGACGGCGGGGGTGGTGGTGAACCAGGCCTTCGGGACGCCCGCCCTTCCGGTGGATACGCACGTCGGCCGCGTCTCGCGCCGGCTCGGCCTCACCCGCCACGAGGATCCCCGCAAGGTGGAGGATGACCTGGAGGCGCTCCTCCCGGCGAAGATCTGGGGCCGGGTGCACCTGCTCCTGATCTGGCACGGGCGCCGCACCTGCGAGTCGCGCCGGCCGCACTGCTCGCGCTGCGTGCTGCTCGACCTCTGCCCGCGGCGCGGGGTCAAGGAGAGCGACTGAAGAGCCGCACGTCGTTGCCGTCCTGGATCAAGGCCTCGAACCGCGCCCAGCCCTTCGGAGCGCGGGCGACGTACCGCGCCCAGGTGAGGTCGGTGAGCGCCGACCGGGAAGCGGCGAAATGGTGGATGAAGGCCTCCACGGTCTGCCGGTTGGGACAGGTCATCTTCGTCCCTTCGGCGATCACCGAAGCGGCATCGAGCCACCCGCAGATCAGCTTCGGGTCCGGACTCTGCGCCGCCGCGATCACGTAGAGCAGATCGGCGGGAAGGTGCCGGAGGATTCCGGCGGCAAGCCCGAGCACGTGGTGCGCCGGCGCTCCGGCGATCCGCGCCTCGGGGCCGCAGGAGCCGTTGCTGCGCCAGGGCAAGGTCGCCGCTTTCAGCGAATCGTGCCAGAGCACCGCGACGGTGAGCTGGTCGGGGTGGAGATCGACGTCGTAGACCTCGCGGTAGTCGGCTTCCAGCCCGCGCGCCGCCTTCAGCGTCGCGAGCGTGTCGACGGCCAGGCCGCCGGGATACCCGTGGTGGCCGTCCTCGCAGTTGCCTCCGGGCGCGGCGAGGAAGTCGCCGGTCTTCGCGGGTGGGAGCTCCAGCCGCGGATCCGCGAGCAGCCTGCGCGCCTCGGCGAGGTGGCCGAACGCCCAGGCCTCGGCCGGCAGCCAGGGAGCGAGGATCTGCGCCTCGGTCACCGCGCGCAGGGCGGGGTCGCCGATGGAGCCCGCCTCGCGGCGCAACT
>DASREU010000187.1:0-9557 GCA_035651935.1 Myxococcales bacterium
CAGGCAGCCGCGCCCGAGGGGGCGCCGGCGCTCGTCGTCGCCGCGCCACAGGCAGCGCCCGCGCCGATCGCCGAACCGCCGTCTGCGCCGGAGGCACCGGCGGTCGTTCCCGGCGATGCCGTCTCGCAGAAGGTGCTGGAGATCATCGCGGCGAAGACCGGCTATCCGCCGGAGATGCTCGATCTCGACCTGGACCTCGAAGCGGATCTGGGCGTCGACACCGTGAAGCAGGCGGAGACGTTCGCGTCGGTGCGCGAAGCCTACGGCATCGAGCGCGACGCACAGCTCAAGCTGCGCGACTTCCCCACGCTGCGCCACGTGATCGGGTTCGTTTACGACCGCCGTCCCGACCTGCGGCCCGCAGCCCCTGTGGCAGCGGCCCCGGTGCAGAACGTGGCACCCGCGCCGGCGGCCAAGGCGGAGCCGGCGCCAAAGGCGCAACTGCTGGCAGCGGCGGCCGCCGACGACGGCGTGCCTGCGAAGGTGCTCGCCATCCTCGCGGAAAAGACCGGCTACCCGCCGGAGATGCTGGACCTCGATCTCGATCTCGAGGCCGATCTGGGCGTGGACACCGTGAAGCAGGCGGAGACCTTCGCGGCCGTGCGCGAGGCGTACTCGATTCCGCGCGACGCGCAGCTCAAGCTCCGCGACTTCCCGACCATCCGGCACGTCATCCAGTTCGTGTACGACCGCCGGCCGGCCGCGTCGCCGGCGGAGGCAGCGCCGCCGCCCGCCGCGGCGGCAGCCGAAGAGCCGGCGGCCACCATCCTGCGCCGCGTCCCGGTGCCGGTGCTGCGGCCGCCGATCGCTCTCTGCAAGGACACCGGCGTGAAGCTCGGGCGGGTTGCGGTGGCGGCAGACGGCTCGGGTGTGGCCGAGGCCCTCGCCCAGCAGCTTCGCGCCCGCGGCGCGGAAGTCCTCGTCGTAGACCCGAAAGATGTCGCCGCAGCCGGCGATCTCGACGGGCTCTTCTGGCTCCCCGCTCTCGACGACGAAGGCGCGCTGTTCGCGCTGACGCCGGAGTCGTGGCAGCAGGGCGTGGCTCGCCGGGTGAAGTCGCTGGCCAGCGTGGCGCGCGTCCTCCACCCGCAGCTCGGCAAAGGCCGCTTCCTCATCGCAGGAACCCGCATGGGCGGCCTGCTCGGCGCAGGTCCCGACGGAGCCACCGCTCCGATGGGCGGCGCCGTCAGCGGGTTCGTCAAAGCGCTCGCGCGCGAGCGCGCCGAGGCGCTGATCAAGGTCGTGGACTTCGAGCAGGCGCGCGGGCCGGAGTCGATCGCCGCCGCGCTCATCGAGGAGGCGCTGTACGATCCGGGCGCGGTGGAGATCGGCCGGCGCGGCGAGGAGCGCTTCTCGCTCGCCGCCCGCGAAGCGGAAGCTCCCGCAGGCGTTCCGGCGAAGCTCGGGCCCGACGCAACCTTCGTGATCACCGGCGCGGCAGGCAGCATCGTCTCCGCCATCACTTGCGACCTGGCGAAGGGAGGCGGCTCGTTCTGGCTGGTCGACCGGTTCCCCGAGCCCGATCTGGCCGATCCGGATCTGGAGAAGATCGGCAGCGATCGGGACGGCCTCAAGCGCTCGCTGATCGAGCGCGCGCAGGCGCGCGGCGAGAAGGTGACGCCGGTCGCCATCGAGCGGGAGCTGGCCCGGATCGAACGGCTCGCCGCCGGCGCCCAGGCGATCCGCGCGATCCAGGCGGCGGGAGGCACGGCGCACTGGGCGCAGGCCGACCTCTGCGATGCGGCAGCGGTGGCACAGGCGCTCTCGGGCGTTCCGCGCGCCGACGTGCTCCTGCACTGCGCCGGCCTGGAGATTTCCAGGTTCCTGCCGGACAAGACGGACGAGGAGTTCGCCCGCGTCCTCGACGTGAAGGCGAACGGCTTCTTCCACGTGCTGCACGCGCTGCGGTCCGTCCCCATCGGCGCCGTGGTGACCTTCGGGTCCATCGCCGGACGATTCGGGAACGCGGGCCAGACCGACTACAGCGCCGCCAACGATCTGCTGGCGAAGTGCCTCGCCGGCTTGCGCCGCGAACGGCCCGAGATCCAGGGGATCCATCTGGACTGGACGGCGTGGGCACAGATCGGGATGGCCTCGCGCGGCTCGATCCCGAAGATGATGGAGGTCGCCGGAATCGAGATGCTCCCGCCGCGGGACGGGCTGCGCGCGATCCGCCGCGAGCTCACCGCCGGCACGCGCGGCGAGGTGATCATCGCCGGCAAGCTCGGCGTGCTGCTCGAGGAGCGCGATCCCGACGGCGGCCTCGATCGCGCGAAGCCGGATCTGAGCGGCCGCGGGCCGATGATCGGCCGGGTGGTCTCGCTCACGCTGCACGGCGGGCTGACGGTGGAGACGACGCTCGACCCGAAGGAGCAGCCGTTCCTGCACGATCACCAGATCGACGGCACTGCGGTGCTGCCCGGGGTGATGGGCGTGGAGGCGTTCGCCGAGCTCGCCACGCTGCTGGCGCCGGGGTACCGGGTGGCGGCGGTGGAGCAGGTGCAGTTCCTCTCCGCATTCAAGTTCTACCGCGGCGAGCCGCGCACGCTGCGGCTGACGGCGCTGGTCGGCGTGAGCGGAGGCGAGCTGATCGCGGAGTGCGCGTTGATCGGGGAACGGCAACTGGTGAACCAGCCCGCGACGCAGCGCACGCACTTCACCGCCCGCGTCCGCCTTGCCCGCGGCGCTCCGGAGCAGGTGAAGGCGACCCATCCGCAGGCGCACGACGGCGCGTTGCCGGCGCGCGACATCTACGGCGTCTACTTCCACGGGCCGGCATACCAGGTGCTCGAGCGCGCCTGGAACGACAATGGCTCGACCGTGGGGCTCCTCCCCGCCGATCTGCCGCAGGACCACGCGGCGGACAGGCCGCTCGTGCTCGATCCGCGGCTGATCGAGCTCTGCTTCCAGACCGCCGGGTTGCGCGAGATGCGCGCGAAGGGCCAGATGGGCCTTCCGCAGTCGGTCGCCGGCGTCGAGAAGCTGGGCGACGGCTCGGCCGCCCAGGGCCGGGTCGAGGCGGTGGTGGTCGACGACGGCGCGGGCGGTTTCGATGCCCAAGTGGTAGATGAGGCGGGTCGGGCGCTGCTTCGGCTGCACGGATACCGCACCGCGACGCTGCCAGCGCCGCTCGACCGGGCGTTCCTCGAGCGCCTGGCCACGCTCTGAGCGGAGAAGACCGGATGCAGCGCACAGCGGTTCTGGACGAGTTCGGGACAGGCCGCCGCGCGGCGCGCGCTCTGCGGGCGCGCGGAGTCGAGGTGATCACGCTGGCGCACCCCGGCGACGCCGCGTCGGAGGGAAAGCGGATCGAGCTGCCCTCCTTCGCGCCCGACGCCGTCGTCGCCGCGGCACGGTCGGAGCGCGCGGATTCCGTGTGGCTGATGACGCCCTCGCCGGAAACCCGGCAGGCGATCGCGTCCCGGTGCGCCGCGCAGGGCATCGCGGTGATGGGGCCGGATCCGGACCAACTCGCACTGGCGGCGGCCGCGCTGCGGCCCGTTCCGGCAGGCGCCCGCCGGATGGAAGCGTTCGTCGCGGCCGATGCCTCGGGGACGGTGCGGACGCTCGCGGTGGTCGAGAAGCTCTCGCCGGGTCTGGTGGAAACGCCGCTGTCTCTTCCGGCGCAGGCGCGCGACCTCGCCGCCGCGACTGCGGAGTCCGCCTGCCGCGGGACGCAGTGGCGCGGGGTAGCCGTCGTCCAGCTCGCCGGAACCGCGGAAGGAGTGGCGGTCACCGGGTTCGACGCGGCGGGCGCCGGCGAGGCCGCGGTCGAGGACCTCACCGGGCTCGATCTGATCGTCCTGCGCGCCGCTCTCGAAGCCGGGGAGCCGGTGCCCGAGGTCGCGCCTGCGATCGCGTGCGCGGTCTCCGCCTCGATCTCTGGCGGCAGCGCGGCGCGCGAGGGCAAGGTGACGCTCGTCCGGGTGCCGCGCGGTCCGGGCGTTCGCATTTCTTCCTGCGTCTGGGAAGGCGACCGGCTCCCGGCGGCGGAGGTGCCGCTCGCGACCATCTGCGCGACCGGCCGCGACCGGGGCGAAGCGCTGCGCCGGCTGCGCGACGCGCTCGGCGATTGCGCCATCGTCGTCGAGGGTCGCACGGTCAACCGCGGCGCATTGCTGGCGGCCTGTGCCGCCGCGCTCGCGCCGGACGCCGCGGGGCCGGCGCAGGATCCGGCGTTCGCCCGCGCCGCGGCGGCGATCTTCGAGTACGAGGCTGCAGTGCGTCGCGAGCTGGACCGCTTCCTCGCCCAGGCGCGCCGGGGAAGGCCGCGCATAGATCCGCCGGAAGGGCGGTTGGTGGAGCTGATCGACGCCGACGGCCGCCACCGGCTGCGCGTGGCGCAGATCGTGGCCACGGAGTTCCGCGTGGACGCCCGCGTCCTTCACGTGCAGGAGCGCGGCCCCTACGAACGGCGCATCGCTTCCGAGGGAAGGACCAGGACGGTCCTGCACAGCGAGGCGTCAGGAGTCCATCACCTCGAGATCGACGGGCTTCCGTACACCCTGCAGCGCGCCGAGCGCGGCGCTGTCTTCTCGCCGATGCCGGCGGTGGTGGAGCAGGTGCTGGTGCAGCCGGGCGACCACGTCGCCGCCGGGCAGCAGATCGCCGTCCTCGAAGCGATGAAGCTGGAGACCGCCATCGTCGCGCCGCAGCCCGGACGCGTGCGCGAGGTGCTGGTGGCGGCGAACCAGCACGTGGCGGCGGGAGCTCCGCTGCTCACGCTCGCTCCGGAGGACGAGCCGCCCGACGAGCTGCACACGGCCGTCGAGCCGGTCGCCTGCGGCGTGCGCGAACCGGCCCGCGAGCTGCACCGGCTCCTCCTCGGATTCGACGACGATGGATGGGACGCGCGCGCTCTCGCCTCGGGCCTCGCGCGTGCGCAGTCGAGCGCGGAGCTCGACGTCCTGCGCAGCTTCGCGGAGCTGGCAGCGCTCTTCTCCCGTGCCCGGACGGCGGAGATGCCGCCGCCGTTCGAGCTCCTGCTGCGGTACCTGGCGATGCCGGATGCGCGCGGAACGGGCTTGCCCGGCGAGTTCCTCGCGCTCCTCGATCACGCGTTGGCCGGGCAGGGCGTGTCGCGAACCGCCGCGCCCTGGACGCTGAATCGCGCGCTGCTCCGCCTGTGGAAGGCGCGCCGGCGCATGGAGGATCTGCTGGCGCCGACGCAGGCGCTGCTGGAGAAGCGCCTGGGAACGCCGCTGCCGGCGGAGCCTGCGTGGCGCCCGCTGCTCGAGACCCTGATCTCGGTGGCGCGCCCGACCTTCCCGGCGATCGCCGATCTCGCCCGCGAGCTGCGGTTCCGCTGGTTCGACCGCCCGCTCTTCCAGCAGGTGCGCGGGGAGGTCCTCAGCCGGTCCGAGGCCGATCTGCGCCGGCTCGCCTCCGCTCCCGACGCCGACGCGGTCCGCCGCGTGGTGGAGGTCACCTGGCCGCTCTCTCCGGTGCTGATCGACGCGATGGCGGCGGCCGCCGGCGAGGGCCGCGCGCGGCTGGTGGAGGTGCTGCTGCGCCGGTACTACCGGATCCGCGAACTGGAGGCGGTGGGCACGTTCGACGCCGGGAACCTCTCGGGCGCGCGGGCCGAGTACACCCACAATGGAAGGCGCATCCGGCTACTCGTGTGCTTCGCGCCGGCCGCCGACGCGGCGGCGGCTTGCCGCCAGCTCGCGCGCGCCGCGCTGGACGCGCCCCGCGATCTGGAGATCGCCCTCGAGCTGTACCTGTCCGAGACGCGACCGACGACGGCCGACGAGCTGGCGAAGGAGTTCCACGCGGCGCTGGAGGCGGCCGGAGCAGACCGGCCGGTGCGCCGCGCGGCGTTCGTGGTCGCAGCGAAGGACCGGCGCGAGTGCTTCACCTTCCGGCCCGGGGAGAACGGATACGTCGAGGAACGGCACCTGCGCGGCGTGCATCCGATGCTCTCGAAGCGGCTGCAGCTCGATCGCCTCTCGCAGTTCGAGCTGACGCGCTTGCCCGCGTCCGAGGACGTGTACCTGTACCACGGCCGCGCCCGCGGGAACGCGCGGGACGAGCGCTTCTTCGCTCTCGGCGAGGTCCGCGATCTCACGCCGCTGCGCAATGCCAGCGGCCGGATCGTCAACCTCCCGCAGCTCGAGCACGTGCTGCACGGAACCTGCGCCGCCCTCCGGCTGGCGCAGGCGCGGCGCGGCGCCTCGGAGCGTCTGGAATGGAACCGGGTGCTGCTCGGCGTCTCGCCGCCGTTCGCCCTCCCGCGCGAGGAGGCGCTGGACATCGCGCGCCGGCTCGAGCCGGAGACCGAAGGACTCGGGCTGGAGATGGTGGTGCTCTCGGTGCAGGTGCCCCAGCCCGACGGGTCGTTGCAGGGCGGGGTGATCCGGATCTTCAATCCGGATCGAAACGGGGTGCGCGTCCGCTGGGACGGACCCGCGCAGCGGCCGCTGCTTCCGCTCGGCGAGTACCAGCAGCGCGTGGTCCAGCTTCGCCGGCGCGGCGTCCCCTACGCGTACGAGATCGTCAAGCTGCTCACGCCGTCGGCGACGGACGCGTCCCAGGCCGACATGCCACCCGGAGACTTCGTCGAGCACGATCTCGACGAGAGCGGCGTGCTGGTTCCGGTCGATCGTCCGCCCGGGAAGAACACGGCGCACATCGTCTGCGGCGTGGTCCGAAACATCACGGCGAAGTACCCGGAAGGCATGCGGCGGGTGATCCTGCTCGGGGACGCCAGCCGGGAGATGGGATCGGTCGCCGAGCCGGAGTGCCGGCGGGTGATGGCCGCGCTCGACCTGGCCGAGAAGCTGCGCGTACCGGTCGAGTGGTTCGCGCTCAGCGCCGGGGCGCAGATCTCGCTGGAGAGCGGCTCGGAGAACATGGACTGGGTGTCCCGGGCACTCCGCCGGATCATCGAGTTCACGCAGGCGGGCGGCGAGATCAACGTGGTGGTGGCGGGGATCAACGTCGGCGCACAGCCGTACTGGAACGCCGAAGCCACCATGCTGATGCACACGCGCGGGATCCTGATCATGACGCCGGCTTCCGCCATGGTGCTCACCGGCAAGCAGGCTCTGGAGTACTCCGGCGGCGTCTCCGCCGAGGACAACCAGGGCATCGGCGGCTACGACCGCATCATGGGTCCCAACGGGCAGGCGCAGTACTGGGCGCCGGATCTGGGCGCCGCGTGCGGCCTGCTCCTGCGCCATTACGATCACACCTGGGTCCAGCCCGGCGAACGCTTTCCCCGCCCCGGGCGGACCACGGATCCGCGCGACCGCGACGTCTGCGCAAGCCCGCACCCCGCGGCGGTGGGCGGGTTCACCACGGTGGGCGAGATCTTCAGCGCGGAGAAGAATCCCGAGCGCAAGAAGCCGTTCGAGATCCGCGCGGTGATGGGCGCCGTGCTCGACCAGGACCACGCTCCTCTCGAGCGCTGGCGCGACCTGCGCGGCGGCGACACCGGCGTGATCTGGGACGCGCACCTCGGGGGATATCCGGTGTGCGTGATCGGCGTGCAGTCCCACGCCGTCCCGCGGCTCGGCTTCATCCCCGGAGACGGGCCCGACGCCTGGAGCGGCGGGACCTTGTTCCCCCAGTCCTCGCGCAAGATCGCCCGGGCGATCAATTCGGCGAGCGGCAACCGGCCGCTGGTGGTGCTCGCGAACCTCTCCGGATTCGACGGATCGCCGGAGTCGATGCGCCGGCTGCAGCTGGAGTACGGCGCGGAGATCGGACGCGCGGTGGTGAACTTCAAGGGCCCGGTGGTCTTCTGCGTGGTCTCCCGCTACCACGGCGGCGCCTTCGTCGTGTTCTCCCGCACCCTGCGCGAGAACATGGAGGTGATGGCGGTCGAGGGAGCGCGCGCCTCGGTGATCGGCGGCGCGCCTGCGGCGGCGGTGGTGTTCGCGCGCGAGGTCGAGCAGCGGACGCGCAAGGACCCGCGCTTCGCCTCCGCCTCCGGCGACGCGCTGGCGCACCTGCGCGCCGAGAAGATGGGCGAGGTGGCGGAGGAGTACGACCGCGTCCACGACATCCGGCGCGCGATGCGCGTGGGCTCCGTCGAGCGGATCCTCGATCCGCACGCCTTGCGCCGCGAGTTGATCGAGGCGGTGGAGCGGGGAATGGCGCGGGAGGGGAAATGATCCGGGCCTTGTTGCAGGGCGATCGCCCCCGGCAGCTCGACTGGATGGCTGCGGGGGAGCGCGATCGGGCGGCGGCGATGGCGATCCCGTGGCGGCGGGAAGACTTCCTCCTCGGGCGCTGGGCGGCGAAGCGGCTGCTGTCGGCGGTGCTGGGATGCGCGCCGGGCGCGGCGATGGAGGTCCGGGCCGCGCCGTCGGGACGGCCCGAAGCATTCCTCGATGGCCAGCCGTTGCGGCTCTCGCTTTCGATCTCGCACCGGGAAGGGCTGGCGCTCGCCGCCATCGATGACGCGGGCGGGCCGCTCGGCGCGGATCTGGAAGCGGTGGAGCCGCGCAGCGATGCCTTCGTGCGCGACTACTTCACCCGGAGCGAGATCGCGGCGGTCGCGGCCGGCGAGCGGAACCTGCTGGCGAACCTGATCTGGAGCGCGAAGGAGAGCGCGCTCAAGGCGCTGGGTGTGGGGCTCACGCTCGACACGCGCGAGGTGGAAGTGGAGCTGGCGCCGGGGTCCGGGACGGGATGGCGCGCCTTCCAGCTCCACGGCGCGGCGGAATGGGGCGGCTGGTGGCGCAGCGACGGCGCGCACATCCTCACGCTGGTGGGCGCGAGCGGCGGCGAGCCGCAGCTCCTCTCCTGAGCGTCAGCGCCAGACTTCGAGCTGGACGTCGTCGTAGAGGACCTGGCCCCGGTAGTAGTTGGTGTGCGGATCGCCGAACATGAACCAGTCGGGCCAGGTCTGGCCGGCGGGCCAGTTCGGATACGCAGGGCCGAGCGAGGGATATCCGGTCTCGTCGATGCAGCGGGAAGCGTCCTCGGCGGCGGAGCGGTTGAAGTGCCAGACGCAGTTCGCCGCCGCGTCGATGGAAGCGCGGTAGGTGCGCTCGCCGCCGTAGCGGAACCGGCCGGAGATCTCCATGGTGAACTGCCCGTCCGATCGCTCGATGGAGACGCGGTACCACTGCTGCGGCAGATACGCGTCGACCGCGCGGATGGCGCCCGAAGGCTGCCACTGGCCCGCTGAATAGGAGAGGAACGGCTTTCCGGTCATCTCCGTGCCCGGGCCGCGGCCGTCGAGCGCGAACATCATGATCGGGTTCTCTCCGTTCAGCCTGAACCCCGTTCCGTCGTACATCTCCATCCACGGCGGGTAGTTGTTGTCGGAGTCCACCACGACCTTGCGGTGGTGGTGGATCCAGGTGTTGTTGTGCGGCCGCGGCTGCGCATCGAGGATGGTGAGCCAGTAGAAGCCGTTCTGCCCGGTGGCGTCGTCCTTCCACCACGGCTCGGCGGTCTCGCCTCCGGCGTAGCCATTGAGGCCCGGCTTTCCGTCGCCGAAGTCCGCGAACCCGACGCGGAGCGAGATCCGGTACTTGTCGGGCAGCGGCGCGGAGGATCGGATCACGGTCGCGTCGGTGTGGGCCGGCGAGGCGATGCGC
>DASREU010000188.1:0-3542 GCA_035651935.1 Myxococcales bacterium
GGGATGCTCGGGCAGCGGGTGGTGGCCGACCTGCGCCTCGCCCTGCACCGCAAGCTCCTCGAGCTGCCGCCGGCGTTCTTCGCCCGGAGCGCTTCGGGCGATCTGCTCGCGCGGTTCGCCAGCGACGTGGCGGCGGTCGAGTTCGCGGTCACGTACGGGCTTGCCGCCTACCTGCGCGACGGTCTTCAAGTTTTGGTGCTGCTCGCGATCTCGGTCGCCCTCGACTGGCGTCTCGCCCTGCTCGCCTTCGTCGCCGTGCCGCTCACGGTGGTGCCGATCGTCCGGTTCGCGAGGCGGCTGAAGAAGATCGCCACCCGCGGGCAGGCGCAGATCGGGATCCTCTACACGCTCCTGCACGAGGCCCTCTCCGGGGTGCGCATCGTGCAGGCGTTCGGGATGGAGCGGTACGAGCGGGAAAAGTTCAGCCGCGAGCAGGACCATTTCCTCGCCACCATGCGCCGCAGCTTCTTCGTCCGGGCGATCTTCACCCCGACGCTGGAGATCATGGCGGCGATCGGCATCGCCGCGACGGTCGTGTTCGCCGCGCGGGCGGTGGCGGCGGGAGATCTCCAGCCCGATCGCGTGATCTCCTTTCTCGCCACCATCGTGCTGCTCTACACGCCGCTCAAGTCGCTGGGCGGCACCGGGCAGGGCGTGACGCAGGGGCTCGCGGGGGCGCGGCGATTGTGGGAGATCCTCGACGAGCCGGTCGACCCGGTGTCGGGGCCGGCCGAGTTCCCGCCCTTCAGCGCCGAGGTGCGGTTCGAGCACGTCTCGTTCCGCTATCGGGCCGATGGTCCTTCGGTGCTGCGGCACGTCGACCTGACGCTCCGGCGCGGCGAGGTGGTGGCGCTGGTCGGACCCTCCGGCGGGGGAAAGACCACGCTGATGAACCTGCTGCTCCGCTTCGCCGATCCGGCGGAGGGACGGGTGACGCTGGACGGGCGCGACATCCGCGAGGCGACATTGCGGTCGCTGCGGGCGCAGATCGCGCTGGTGGCGCAGGAGACGTTCCTCTTCAACGACAGCGTGCGGGCGAACATCGCCTACGGCCTGAGCGACGTCTCGCAGGAGCGGCTGGAAGCGGCGGCGCGCGACGCCCGGGCGCACGAGTTCATCCGCGAGCTTCCCCGGGGCTACGACACGGAGGTCGGCGAACGCGGCGTCACCCTCTCCGGCGGGCAGCGCCAGCGGCTGGCCATCGCGCGGGCGCTGCTCAAGGACGCCCCCATCCTCCTCCTCGACGAGGCGACCAGCGCCCTGGACACGGAGAGCGAGCGCGAGGTGCAGCGCGCGCTCGACCGGCTGATGGAGCGGCGCACCTGCCTGGTGATCGCGCACCGGCTCTCCACCATCCGGCAGGCGACGCGGATCGCCGTGCTCTCGCAGGGACGGATCGCGGAGCTGGGGACCCACGAGGAGCTGCTGGCGCGCAGGGGCGAATATGCCCGCCTGTACGAGATGCAGTTTGCCTCGCGGGACGACTTGCTACAGCCCGCCTAGAGGAGTACAGCAAACGGGCCAATGGCGACGCGGGTCCCCAGCAAGAAGGAGACGCTGCTCGCGTATCTCGCGCGGGGGGTGGCGATGGTGCACCTCGACGCCAGGCGGCCCGGCGTGAGCGTTCCGCCGCAGTACGCCACGGACGCGCACCTGCGGCTCAATCTCAGCTACCGGTACTCGATCCCGGACCTGGAGGTCGGCGACTCGGGCGTCGAAGCGACGCTTTCGTTTGGCGGCCGCCCCTTCCACTGCGTCCTCCCCTGGGTCTCGATCTTCGGGATCACCAGCAACGGCACCGGAGACGGGCAGGTCTGGCCCGAGGATCTGCCCGTGGAAGTGGTGCACACCATGGCCGATCGCGGCGGCGACACGCGCCACGAAGGCTCTTCCCCGGCCCCCAACGGCCACAAGCCGACCCTGGCCGCGGTCGACGGCGAGCTCAAGGAGCCTGCGCCGGCGAAGGACTCGCAGCCGTCGCCCGAGGCAAGGCGGCACCTGCGGCTGGTCCGGTAGCGCGCGGCGCCGATCCACGCCGGCGCCAGGCCTGGCGCGCGGGCCGCTCGAGCTTTCGCAACTGCGCCTCCAGGTCTTCGAAGAGCCATCCGCACCCGTACCAGAACGGGGCGTAGTCGAGCCGGACGTATCCGCGGAGGTTGATGCCGCTCACGTAGCGCCAGGGGACGTCGCCGATCGCGTGATCGAGCAGCGCGGCGCTGCCGAACTCCGCGCAATAGGATTCCGAGCGTGTAAGCGAGCGAGCGCGCCCACCGCGGCACGTTCCGCGAAGCCAGGCGGTCGTGCAGGGCCTCCAAGAGCAGGCCGCCGCTGCCGTAGATCGGCAGCATCCAGAGATAGGAATGGCCGCGCAGGCGGCGATCGCGCAGCTTCAGGCAGTCGGTCGCGCCGGTGAAGGCGACCTCCAGAGCCCAACCGAGCAGCCCGTAGGCAAGGAAGCGGCGCCGCACGAGCTCAAGCTGTCCAGCACCGGCGAGCGCTGCATCCGTCAGAGCCGGGATGCGGCGGCGGCGTCGCAGACCACCACCGAGCGCCCCGAGGCCTTGCGCACCCATTGCGCGGGGCACCCGACCAGATCGTCCGGGCCCTTGATCGCGCGCGCGAGGACCTCCGCCTTCTTCGCGCCGGCCACCTGCAGGACCACCATCCGCGCCGTCACCACCAGAAACGGCAGCAGGGTCAGCCGCGATACTTTGGGGTCGACGTGCAGCGGAGCGGCGACGTGCCGGACCAGCTCCGCGTCTCCGCGATCGGCGCTCCCGGGAAGGCCGGCGAACAGCGAGCAGATGTGTCCGTCCGGACCGAGGCCGAGCAGGACCAGATCGAGCCGCGGCGGAGTGCCGAGCGAGCGGCGGATCTCGTCGGCGCAGCGCCGCGCCTCCGCGTCCAGATCGGCCGCCTCGCCGCGCATCCGGTGCACCGAGGCGGCGGAGACGTGCCGCAGCAGTCCTTCGTGTGCGAGCCGGTAGTTGGACAGCTCGTGATCCGGCGGGACCGCGCGCTCGTCGGTGAAGAAGACGCCGGTCTTCGTCCAGGGAACCGGCGCGCTGCGGAGCTTCTCGAAGAGGGGCGGGGCGCTGGATCCTCCTGTAAGCGCCATCGCCGCCCTGCCGCGCGCGGCCGCGGCGCCTGCCAGCGATTCGACGACCAGCTCCGCGGCTGCCGCCGCCACGTCCGTGACGACCGCGACCTCGGTCATGGGACGCTTTCGCGCAGCAGCTTCGCCGCGGCTTGCGCCGCCTGCGCGTACAGCTCGTCGCGGCCAGAGAGGATCTTCAACTCGAAGGCGAGCAGTGCCCCGGGAACCGCCGGAGGCAATCGAACGCGGTGCGCGCAAACTCCGTCGTCGTCGCCTTTGACCTGCGCGAGCAGCAGCCCCTTGTCGCGGTGCAGGGTGAACGTGGCGGGCGGCGCCGTGAACTCCAGCAGCTTGACGTGACCCAGCCCCATCGGGGCGGCGCGGGGAATCGGCGTGAGCGGCGCGTCGGCGTCTTCGTCCGGCTCGCCCTCGGCCGAGATGGACA
>DASREU010000189.1:0-44068 GCA_035651935.1 Myxococcales bacterium
CTGAAGCCCGTGCAGCGGCGCATCCTCTACGCCATGTACCACGACCAGCACCTCTACCCGGACGCGCGCTACCGCAAGTGCGCCGCGGTGGTCGGCGACGTGCTCGGCAAGTACCACCCGCACGGCGACAGCTCCGTGTACGAGGCGCTGGTGCGCATGGCGCAGGACTTCTCGCTGCGCTACCCGCTGGTCGACGGCCACGGCAACTTCGGCTCGCTCGACGGCGATTCGCCCGCGGCGATGCGTTACACCGAGTGCAGGCTGCAGAAGGCGGCGACGGATCTGCTCGACGAGCTCGGCAGCCGCACGGTCGACTTCCGCCCCACGTACGACGGCACGATGAGCGAGCCGATCGTGGTGCCGGCGAAGCTGCCGCAGCTGCTCATGAACGGCACCACCGGCATCGCGGTGGGCATGGCGACGAACATCCCCCCGCACAACCTGACCGAGCTGTGCGACGCGCTGATCGACCTCTCGAAGCACAAGGACCTCCAGGTCAAGGACCTCCTCAAGCACATCAAGGGTCCCGACTTCCCCACCGGCGGGCAGATCCTGAACAGCAAGGCCGAGCTGCGGGAGATCTACGAGACCGGCCAGGGCTCGGTCCGCGTCCGCGGGGAGTGGAAGCTGGAGGATCTGCCGCGGGGCGGAAAGCAGGTCGTCGTCACCTCCATCCCGTACGCGGTGAACAAGTCGAATCTGGTGATGAAGTTCGGCGACCTGGTGCGCGAGCGGAAGCTCACCCCGCTCGTCGACGTGCGCGACGAGAGCACCAAGGACGTGCGCATCGTGCTGGAGATCAAGCGCGACGCCGACCCCGAGCTGGTGATGGCGTACCTCTACAAGCATACGCCGCTGCAGACGAACTTCGGCGTGAACCTCACCTGCCTGGTCCCCACCCAGAACGCCGAAGTGGGCGCGCCCAAGCGCCTCGATCTCAAGGCCATCCTCCGCCACTTCCTCGACTTCCGCTTCGAGGTGGTCACCCGGCGCTTCGAGTTCGACCTCAAGGAAGTGCAGAAGCGCCTGCACATCCTCGAAGGATTCGAAAAGGTCTACGACGCGCTGGACGAGATGCTCCGCATCATCCGCAAGAGCGAGGGCAAGGAGGACTCGGCGCAGAAGCTGATCAAGCGCTTCAAGCTCTCCAGCGAGCAGGCCGACGCGATCCTGGAGATGAAGCTGTACCGGCTGGCCAAGCTCGAGATCCTGGTGATCGAGAAGGAGCTGAAGGAGAAGCGGGCCGAGCAGCGGAAGCTGAAGGAACTGCTTGGCAGCGACCGCGCCCGGTGGGCGGTGGTACGCGAGGAGATCGTCGAGATCCAGAAGGCGTATGCGGACAAGCGGCGGACGAAGATCGGCGGCGCCGGCAGCGAGGAGGTGGAGTACAGCGAGGAAGCCTTCATCGCCGACGAGGACGCGCAGGTGGTGCTGACGCGCGACGGCTGGATCAAGCGGGTCCGCGAGCTGAAGGATCCCTCGCAGACGCGCGTGCGCGAAGGCGACGAGGTGGCGTTCGTGCTCGGCGGCTCGCTGAAGAGCAACCTGGTGCTCTTCAGCAACTTCGGCACCGCCTATGTCACCCGCTTCAACGACGTCCCGCCCAGCACCGGCTACGGCGATCCGGTGCAGAAGCTGTTCAAGTTCGACGACAACGAACGGGTGGTGGGCGCCATCTCGCTCGATCCGCGGCTCCCGCGGCCCGAGAAGCTCCTGGCCGTGTCCCGCGCCGGCTACGGGCTTCGCTTCGCGCTGGCGCCGCACACCGAGGTCTCCACCCGCGCCGGCCGCAGGTTTGCGCGGCCCGCGAAGGAAGACGAGCTGATCGGCGTCGTTCCGGTCGACGAGAAAGACTTCCTCGCGGTGGTGACGGAATCCGCCTACGCGCTGGTGACCAAGGCGAAGGAAGTGAACGAGCTCGCCGGACCGGGCCGCGGCGTCCGGGTGATCAAGGTCCAGCCGGGCGACAAGGTGATCGGCTTCCTCTGCACCAGCGACAAGAAGGCGGAGCTGCCGTTCGAGACTGCCAAGGGCCGCAAGGTGGAATTGACCGTCCGCGAGGCCGGCAGCCGCGGCGGAAAGGGACGGCAGCTGGTGCGGAAGGACAAGCTCAAGGCCCTGCCCACTCCGCCCGTCGTCCACGCCCTCCCGCTCGAGGAGAAGAAATAGATGGCCGTGCGCAAGACCAGCTACAGCGCCGCCGACATCCAGGTGCTCGAGGGACTCGAGCCCGTCCGCAAACGGCCCGCCATGTACATCGGCGGCACCGACGCCACCGGGTACCACCACCTGCTCTGGGAGATCCTCGACAACTCCGTCGACGAGGTGATCAACGGGTACGCCTCGCGCATCGAGGTGACGCTGCACAAGGACGGCAAGACGGTCACCGTGGACGACGACGGCCGCGGCATCCCGGTGGACGTGATGCCGAAGTACAAGAAGCCGGCGCTCGAGGTGCTGCTCACGACCCTCCACTCCGGCGGCAAGTTCGAGCAGGGCAACTACATCCACTCCGGCGGACTGCACGGAGTGGGAGCGAGCGTGGTGAACGCGCTGTCCTCCAGCCTGATCGCGAAGGTGAAGCGCGACGGCAAGCACCACGTGCAGACGTACGCCAAGGGTCTCGCCACCTCGAAGCTGAAGGCGCAAGGAAACGCGCGCGGCACCGGCACCAGCATCACCTTCACGCCGGACGCCGAGATCTTCGGGCTCAAGGCGAAGTTCGACGTCGAGCTGATCCGCGACCGCCTCGAGGCGAAGAGCTACCTGCACCGCGGGATGATCGTGGTCTTCCGCGACGAGACCGCGAAGCCCGCGCGCGAGGACACGTACCAGCACGAGGGCGGGATCGCCGAGTACCTGGCGAAGGTGGTGACGCAGCGGGGAAAGAACACCATCCCGGCGGCGCAGAAAGCGCCGCCCGCCGCCGGGCGGGAGCCCATCGTCACCACCGAGGAAGGCCTTCCCGAGACGGAGCTGACGGCGCAGGGCGGAGAGATCCCATCCGTGCCGCCCGTTCCAGCGATGCAGATCCCGCCGGCCGCGCTGTTCTACAAGCAGAGCGAAGGCGAGGTGCGGCTGGAAGTGGCGCTGGTCTGGACGGAAGCCACCGACGAGCACCTGCGTAGCTACGTGAACGGCATTCCCACGCCGAACGGCGGCACGCACGAGGCGGGGCTCCGCTCCGGCGTGGTGAAGGCGGTGCGCAACTACATCGAGACGCACGGGTTGCAGCCCAAGGGCGTCACCCTCACCGCCGAGGACATCCGCGAAGGGATCTGCGGGATTCTCTCCAGCTACGTGGTGGAGCCGCAGTTCCAGGGCCAGACCAAAGGCCGCCTGAACAATCCGGAGACCACGGCGCAGGTGGAAGGCGCGGTGCGGCCCGCGCTGGAGAAGTGGCTGAACGACGCCAAGACGGTCGCCGAGCCGATCATCGCCCGGATCATCCTCGCGGCGCGGGCGCGCGAAGCGTCCCGGGCGGCGGCGCAGCAGGTCACCCGCAAGACCGCCATCTCCCACCGGCTCAATCTGCCCGGCAAGCTGGCCGATTGCGCATCCACCAATCCACAAGAAAGCGAGCTGTTCATCGTCGAAGGAGACTCCGCCGGCGGCTCCGCCAAGCAGGGGCGCGACCGCCGCACGCAGGCCATCCTGCCCTTGCGAGGGAAGGTGCTGAACGCGGAGCAGGCGTCCAGCGAGAAGGTGGGCCAGAACAAGGAGCTGCAGGACATCGTCTCGGCGCTGGGCTGCGGGATCGGCAGCGACTTCAAGGCCGCCAACCTGCGCTACGGGAAGATCTTCCTGCTGATGGACGCGGACAGCGACGGGCACCACATCTCCACGCTGCTGCTCACCTTCTTCTATCGCCACATGCGCGAGCTGATCCGGAACGGCTCGGTGTTCCTCGCCCAGCCGCCGCTCTACAAGATCGAGATCGGCAAGGACACGTACTGGGCGCTCGACGACGAGGACCGCGCGCGCATCGTCAAGGAGCACGCCAAGGGAAACGCCAAGCCCAGCATCATGCGGTTCAAGGGGCTCGGCGAGATGACCGCGGAGGAGCTGAAGTCGACCACCCTCGATCCGCGCCGGAGGCTGGCCTTGAGGGTGACGATCCCGGAGGAGGCGGCGCTGGATACCGAGCGGACCATCAACGATCTGCTGGGGAAGGACGTCAGCGCCCGGTTCAAGTTCATCATGGAGCGCGCGGGGGAAGTGAAAGAGCTCGACGTGTAGAGCGGTTTCCCGCACCTGCCGCCGCACGACGATGCCCGGGCGCCGCCCGGCCAACGGCCGATATCCGCGCCTCGTCAGGATCCAGCGCGCAACGTCCCTGCAGGGAGCGGAGGGACGGGTCGCACGCCGCTCCCAAGGCGGGTCTCAGCCCCCGAGCATCTCGTCGTATCCGCGGCCGCGGAGCTCGAGCAGGCAGAAGCCGTTGCCGAAGGGATCGGCGAGGACCGCCAGCCGCCCCCAGTTCCTGGTCTCGATCTCGCGGTCGAGGGTCGCGCCGGCCGCCTGCGCCCGGGCCACCGCCGCGTCGACGTCCGGGACGACGCAGTCGAAGTGCACCGGCGTCCAGTGGCGCCGGTAATCGCGCACCGCGGCCGATCGCGGGCTGGCCGGAGTGCCCGCAGGTTGCGCAAGCAGATCCAGGGGCGACGACGCGCCGAGCATCTCCGCCCAGTGCGCTCCGAGACGGCGGCCCTCGGTCAGGCCGAGGGCGTCACGATAGAAGGCGACGGCTTTCTCGAGGTCCTCCACGTCCACGCAAACTCGCAGTTGCAGGGTCAAGGATCACCTCCCTCGCCGGGACTTCCGGCGCGCCGGCTTCGCTGGCGTGCGCACGCCGCCGGCGGCGCGATGGCCCTTCCATCAGACGGGACACCCGCCCGGGCCCCTGTACTTGTGGCCTCTCGAGCACGTCTTCCATCCACCCGGGTTCGCAGCCGGCATCGCCTGAGTCTAGCTCGGCGCGCGGTCGCGCCGGCTGACCCGCAGCGCCGCGGGGTTCGCGCGCTGCCGTGGGACTATTGCACGCGCCTACCGATCGGGCACGAACTGCCAGCGCGCCGTCACCTGGACGCGCAGGGTCAGCTCTCCGGGCTCGATCGGCGCCGCCGCCTTTGCGGTGAACATCTCCGCTGCGCGATACATCGGCCGCGGTCCGGTGTCCGCCGTCGAGAGCTCGAGCAACGGCCCGAGACCGCCTCCTCCGGCGCGCGCCATCGCCTCGGCGTCGCCCCGGGCCTTGCCGATCGCTTCGGCGAGCGCCTGCCGTCGCCCTGCGTCGGTGCTCGAAGAATAGAACTCCAGCGCGTTGATCTGGTTGGCGCCCTTCGCCAGCGCCGCGTCGATCACCGGCCCGACCTGATCCGTGCGGCGCACCTCGACGCGGACGACGTTCGTCACCACGTACCCGGTCACGACCGGATTCTGACCCGCGGGATTGGTGCGCGTCTCGGTCGCGACGTCGTAGTTCTCGGTGGCGATCTGCTGCCGCGGAATTCCCGCTGCCACGATCGCTGCGATCACCGCCTGCTGCCGCGCATTGTTGTCGCGCGCGGCCGCCGCCGCGCTGGTGCCCCGCGTCTGCACCCCGATGAGGATGTTCGCTCGATCGGGCGTGAGCCGCGCTTCTCCGGACGCGGAGGTGACGATCTGGGGCGGCGCCGGCGACATCGATGCGGGGCTGGTTGCCAGAGCGGCCGACAGGACGAGGACGGAGGCGGGGAGCGCGATCATCGCGGCGAGTGTAACCTTTCGGGCGCCAGGGAGCAGATCGCCCGGAGGTGGCGCGATGGCCGTGCGGCGCAGGGAGATCCTCTGGTGGATGACGGGCGCAGCCGCTGCTCTGGCGGCGCCGAGGGTGAGCGCCGCGCCGATCAAGGCGGTGCTGTTCGACGCCTTTCCAGTTCTCGATCCCCGCCCGGTGTTCGCGCTGGCCGAGCAGCTCTTTCCCGGGAACGGGAAGGCGTTCGGCGAGGCATGGCGGACGCGGCTGTTCGAGTACCAGTGGCTGCGGGCGCTCTCCGGCCGGTATGCAGACTTCCTGGACGCGGCGGAGGGCGCGCTCGTGTTCGCCGCCAAGGCGCAGAAGGTGGACCTCACGGAGGAGAAGCGCACGCGCCTCGTGCAGTCCTGGCTCGCGCTGAAGGCGTGGCCCGACGCACCGCCGGCGCTGCACGCGCTCAAGCAGGACGGCGTCCGGCTTGCCTTTCTCTCCAACGCGACGCCGCGGATGCTCGAAGCCGGCATCCACAACTCGTCGCTGGAGTTCGTCTTCGAGCAGGCGATCAGCACCGACCGGATACGGACCTACAAGCCCGACCCGCGCGCGTACCAGCTCGGCGTCGACGCGCTCCGGCTCCCCGCGGGCGAGATCCTCTTCGCGGCGTTCGCCGGATGGGACGCGAGCGGCGCGAAGTGGTTCGGGTATCCGACGTTCTGGGTGAACCGCGCGGGAGCGGCCGCCGAGGAGCTGGGTGCGCCGCCGGACGGCATCGGATCGACGATGGACGATCTGCTGCGCTTCGTGCGCGCGCGGAGATGACGCGCGCTACGCCGCGCAGGCTTCCTTCACCGCGGCCTCCAGCTCGTCCAGGTCCACCGGCTTCGGCAGCAGCTTCGCACCGCGCGCGAATCGCAGCAGCCGCGCGGAGCCGTCGCCGGTGAGCACGATCACGCGCGCGCGACCATGGCGCGTGCGCTCGAGGAACTCCGTCCCGTCCATGCCGGGCATGCGCAGGTCGAGGAGGATCACGTCAGGATCGTCGCCTTCGTCGATCTTGCGCAACGCGGCGGCGGCGGTCGCGACCGCTTCGACCAGAAAACCGGCGTCCCGCATCGCATCGAGCAAGGCCTCACGCGTGTCTTCGTCGTCGTCGATGATCAGGACCTTGCAGTGGGGTGCGCTCATCGAAGTCCCTCCGGGTGGGTGGCGCCACTCTTCCCTCGAACCGCACGTGTAGGATAATGCCGTTCCCGTGCGTGGCACCTTCCGACGCGACCTGGCGCTTGCTCCCGGCCCCGGATTCCGCCTCGGACGGAAACGGTCCGCCACCATCCTCTCGGTGGTGCTCGCCCTGACCGCCGCGGGCTGGGGAGCGTACGACCTCTGGACCGGCCACCGCGTCATCGGCCTTGCGACCGCCGCGTTGGCCGTCGCCTTCACCATCCAGCTCGTCCAGGGTGAGCTGGCCGGGTGGCGGTTCGAAGGCGCGGAGCTTCGATCCCGGCGGGTGCGGGTGAAGGCCCGCGAGATCGAAAGCGTCCACGTCGCTGCTCGCGGCGGCCGCGCCCGCGCCTGGGTGGAAACGCGCGCCGGAGAGCAGGTGGCGCTCCTCGAGGGGGAGGAGCGCGAAGTCCGCCGCATCGTCGACCGGCTGTCGGGAGTCATCCGACTCGCCGCTTTCCCTCCGGGCCGGACGATAAACTAAGCTGTCCGCCGTGCCGGCCGCCCTCTTCCTGCTCGCCGTCGCCGCAGCGGCGCCGCGTTTCCATGTCCAGCCGCTCGCGGTCGAGGGCGAGGTGGCCTCGGTGGTGGCCGCCGATCTGGACGGAGACGGCCGCAAGGACCTGGTCGCCGTCTACAAGACGGGAATTCCGCCGTACCAGAAGAGATCGTTCGCCATCTTCTGGAACCGCGCGGGGATCTTCGCGCCCCGTCCCGATCTGACGCTGGCGGTGGACGAGACCGAGGCCTGCGCTTACGACGTCGGGGTCGTCGGACCCGGGCCAGCGGAGGACCTGCTGGTGATGACCCCGCGCGCGATCAACGCCAAGTCGTTCGCCGGCCGCATCCCCGCTCCACCGCGGCGGCTGGTCGAGCGCCAGACCCTCTTCCACCAGCCGATCAACGGCGAGCTCCCGCGCGTCCGCCTGGTGCGAGACCTCTTCGGTCCCGGCAGCCACGATCTCCTCGTGCCATCGCTCGGCGCGCTGGCCATCTTTCGCCGCAATGCGAGCGGAGCCTACGAGAAGGCCGCGGAGATGGAAGTCGACATGGAGGTGAGCGGCGGGGCGCGCCGGGGCGAGGCCCTCGAGGTGCGTTACGGCTTTCCCGTCCTGCACATCTTCGACGCCGACGGAGACGGGTTGCGCGACATCTTCGCCATCCAGGAGGACCGGGTGGCGATCTATCGCCAGGGTCCCGGGTTCACCTTCCATCCGCAGCCCGACTACAGCCGCGACTTCTCCGTGCGCACGCCCGCCGACCACCGCGAGCGGGGGACCTCGGTCACCACCCTGGTCGCCGATCTCGACGGCGACGGGTTCGCGGACCTGATCATCCGCAAGCAGGTGTTCGAGGGGGTCACTTCCGCCCGAAGCACCAGCTACGTCTTCTTCGGCCGGAAGGACGGCTTCGCGCGCGAGCCCGCGCAGGTGCTGGAGAGCGAGGGAGTGACGCTCTTCCAGAACCAGCTCATCGACCTGAACGGAGATGGCCGGCCGGATCTGGTGGTGCCGTACACCAGCTTCGGCGTCTTCGCGCTCATCCGCATGCTGACGGCGAAGACGGCCAAGGTGGATTTCCAGATCTATCCGTTCGAGGCGAAGGCGCGGAAGTTCGCCGTCGACCCGGTCGCCGACCGGGATCTGAAGTTCCGCATTCCTCTCTCCGGGGACACCGATCTGCAGGCGGTGAGCCTCACCGCCGACGTCACCGGCGACGGCAGGCCGGACCTGATCTTCGGTTCCGGGGAGGAGCAGCTCGACATCTATCCCGCGCTCGGAGGCGGCGAGTTCGCGAAGGTTCCCGCGGAGACGATCGAGGTGCGCGCCGCCGGGGTGCTCGAAGCGGTGGACCTCGACGGAAAAGGCCGCAGCGATCTGATCCTCTACTACCCGAAGACCCGCGGACACGGCGCCGAGATCGTGGTGCTGACGAACCGGGGAGGCTGGTGATGGCGCTGTACGTCCGGCAGCTCAAGCTCGGTCCGATGGACAACTTCGTGTACCTGGTGGGCGCGGCCGGCGCTTCCGAGACCGCGATCGTCGATCCGGCCTGGGACGTCGCCGCTGCCGCCCGCGCCGCGGAAGAGGACGGTCGCACGCTCACCCACGCGCTCGTCTCGCACCACCATTTCGACCACGTCAACGGCGTTCCGTTCGTGCTCGGCCGCAGCGGGATCCGCGTCTTCGCGCACCGCGCGGACGTTCCCGGCCTCTCGCCCGAAGTGAGGCGCGAGGTGACCCCGATCGATGCCGGCGACGCCGTGGAGGTTGGGCCGCTGCGCATCGTCGCGATGCACACGCCGGGTCACACTCCTGGCTCGACCTGCTGGCACGCCGGAGAAGGGCTGTTCGCCGGAGATACGGTGTTCGTCAACGCCTGCGGCCGCTGCGACCTCGCCGGCGGCGATCCGGAGCAGATGTTCCAGAGTCTCCGCCGGGTCTCGGAGCTTCCGCCCGAGGTGCGGCTCTACCCAGGCCACGACTACGGCGACGTGCCGATCTCGTCGATCGCGCGCGAGCGGGAGCGCAACCCGTACTTCCAGAAGCTCTCCTCGCTCAGCGACTTCGTGGCGTACCGCATGAGCCCCAAAAAGCCGTCTCTCTAGCTCGAGCGCGTTCCCGCTAGAGCTGCGCGCTGGTCAGCCACTGCTTGTGCTGCTCGGTGCCGTCGAACATCTGCGTGGTCTTGAACTTCTCCCACTTGCCGCCCTGCGCGTACGGCGCGGTGCGCGCGAGCAACTTCTGCCGCTCGTCGTCCGTCATCGGCTGGAAGGTGGTGGCGAGCCAGAGCGCCTGCTCGAGGACGCCCTCGCTGTCGCATCCGGTGATCGTGACGCTCACGCCCGGCACGCTCATCGCGTAGCGCAGGCAGTCCACCGCCCCGGCGGCGCCGGCTTCGAGGATCAGCCCCGCGGCCATCGACTTCATCCCGAGGACTCCGATGCCTTCCTGCTCCGCGAGCGGCAGTACTTCCTTCTCGAAGCTGCGGTAGTGCGCGTCCAGCACGTTGAGCGGCATCTGCACGGTGTCGAAGTGGAAGCCGTTGCCGCGGGCCGTCTCGATCATCTTGCGGTGGATGCGCGGGTCCTTGTGCCCGGTGAATCCGATGAAGCGCAGCTTGCCGGCCTTGCGCGCCGCGAGCAGCCCCTCGATGGTGCCGCCCCTCGCGAAGCAGCGCTCCGGGTCGTCGTCGCGGATGACCTCGTGGATCTGCACGAGGTCGATCGAACGCGTCTGCAGCCGCCGGAGCGACTGCTCCAGCTGACCGAGCGCCGACTTCGCGGTGCGCCCGTCGAGCTTCGTCATCAGGAAGGCCTTCTCGCGATATCCGTCGCGCAGCGCCTTCCCCATCCGCTCCTCGCTCTTGCCGTCGTTGTAGTCCCAGCAGTTGTCGAGGAAGTTCACCCCGTGGTCGAGCGCGCGCCGGACGATGCGGATGCTCTCCTGCTCGTCGTGCGGAAGGCCGAGGTGGTAGCCGCCGATGCCGACGATCGAGACCCGCACCCCGGTGCGGCCCAGCTCGCGCGTCCGGGCGCGCGCATCGGAAGGGATCCTGTACTTGCCCGTCGGCACCGCACCGGGCGGCGCGCCTCCCGCCTGCTTCTCCGCTCCTCTTGCCGCCATGGCGAACATCCCTCCGCACAGCGTTGCCAGAACCTTGCGTCGCGTGGCCATCTGCGAAGCTATGGCACGGTCGCCTCCGCCGTCAGAGGGCCTCGGCCGCGCGGCGCAAGGCACCGGACGGATCCACCGAGATCACCGGGCCGTGGCAGGTGAAGACGTGCTGGAGGCCGGGGGTGTCGGCGAGCCGCGAGAGGTGCGCCTTGAGCTCGCGGCGGTCGGCGACTCCGATCCAGCGGATCAGCCGGGGAACGTGGAGGTCGCCGGCGAATCCCAGGGCGCTGACCAGGAGGCCCGGCACACCGCGGGGCCGGGCCGCGTTCATCAGCACGTCTCCGGGAAAGCAGAGCGAAGCCCGCGAGGCCGACCGCGCCGTGCACACCACGTCGCCCATCTTCGCGCCGGCGACCGGCGCGACCACCACCCCGGGATCGTCGGGCAAGAGCTCGAGCCAGCCGTCCACCTGCACGATCTCGCGGATCCGCTTGCGGGCGCCCTGGCCGGCGAGCACGCGAAGCTTCGGGTAGCGCGCCTTGAACGAGCCCAGATCGAGGCGGTGGAACCCGTTCGCCGCGACCGCGAACGCAGGCTCCCCCCACGCTTCGATCTCCTTCATCGAGGGCGCGTCCAGCGCGATGGCATTGAGGAAGACGAGCTGTCCAGAGGCGAGGCGCGCGATCCCCATCCTGCGCTTGAACGGCCCGCGCGGCAGGTCGGCCTCGACGCTCCAGAGGTTCTCCTGCAGCTTCTCGATCGGACGATGGGGAAGGACGGTCCAGGGCCTCGGCACGCGCGGAGCTTACATCGCCGCGGGCGCGACGCGGTGGGAGGAGACGAGGACCCGGCGCAAGGTGAAGAGGACGAGCGCGATGGAAAGCGCGGCCCAGAGCACCCCCCAGACGATCGCCGGAATGAAGGTCACGCGCGCCAGCGCGTCGGCGTCGGTGCCTC
This sequence comes from Myxococcales bacterium, assembly GCA_035651935.1. Taxonomy (GTDB): domain Bacteria; phylum Myxococcota; class Myxococcia; order Myxococcales; family 40CM-4-68-19; genus 40CM-4-68-19. The sequence continues at coordinate 11,533 of DASREU010000189.1, forward strand.
CGGACCACGAGCTGAGATGGAGCAGGTCGTCCCGGATGTCGTAGAGCGCGTAGCAGGAGGAAAACGCGGCGAGGAACACGAGCACCGCACGGCGCAGCCACGCGGCCCCGTAGCGCGCGAGGAGTCCCAGCGCCAGCGCGCAGCCGGCGACGAACACGAGCGTGAACCCGTCGCGGACGTAGAGCGCCGCGACCAGGGCGCACCAGCCGGCGAGGGCGATCAGCGGCCACCGCCCCTGGCGGCTGCGCGCGGCGAGGTAGAGGAGCACGCAGGCGGACACCGCGGATCCGACGTACCCGGCGCTGGCGATCACGATCTCGCGCAGGAGCGAGGGGGGAAAGCGCGACAGGGTGACCCCGCCCTGATCGGGGCTGACGCGGATGGCGTCGACGCTGCCGCCGACCAGCAGGGTGGCGGCGGCGTGGCCGCTCTCGTGCATCAGCACCACCAGCAGCTTGAACGGGTAGAGCGGCCAGGTGTTCCAGAAGAGGATGCCGGCGACGGCCGCCGCCGCGAGCGCGGCGAGGAACCTGGCGTCGAGGTGCTGGCGCGCGTCCATCGCAGATGATGTAACGTCCTTCGGGAGCGAAAGTTTCACGATGTCCGATCTGCTCGTCAACGGAACGCTTTATACGCTGGACCCCGGGCGGGCTACCGCGCAGGCGGCGCTGATCCGCGACGGCCGCTTTGCGCGGGTGGGCTCGCGGGAGGAGTGCGAGCGCGAGGCGCGGGACGACGTGCGGTACATCGAGCTGGGCGAGGGGTCCGCGGTTCCCGGCTTGATCGATGCGCATGGGCACCCGCTCCTCCATGCCCGATCGCTGATCGAGGTCCGGCTCGATGGCGCCCGCTCCGCGCAGGAGTGCGTGGACCGCGTCGCGCGCTACGCCGCGACGGTGCCGGAGGGCGGCTGGATCCGCGGCAGCGGGTGGGACCAGAACCTCTGGCCCGGCCGCGCTTTCCCCGATTCCGCCCTGCTCGATCCGGCGACCGGCGGTCACCCGGCGGCGCTTTCGCGCGTCGACGTGCACGCGCTGTGGTGCAACCGGCTGGCGCTGCGGGTGGCGGGGATCACGTCCGCGACACCGGACCCGCCGGGCGGACGCATCCTCCGCGAGCGCGACGGCACGCCGACCGGGGTGCTGATCGACACCGCGATGGACCTGGTCCGCCGCGCCATTCCCCGGCCCGGACCACGCGAGCTCGAGGAATTGCTCGTGCGGTCCCTGCGGGCGCTGGCGGCGGTCGGGCTCACGGCCGTGCACGACGCCAGCGCCGGTCCGGATCTGCTGGCGGCGTACGCCCGGCTCGCGGAGCGCGACGAGCTGCCGGTCCGCGTCTACGCGATGATCGACGCGCCCGGAAAGGCGCTCGACGAGCAGATGCGCGCGTTCCGCGAGCGCCCGACGCTCGGCTTTCTCTCGGTGAGAAGCGTCAAGCTCTTCGCGGACGGGGCGCTGGGAAGCCGGGGAGCGGCGCTCTTCGAGCCGTACGCCGACGATCCCGGCAACACGGGCCTCTGGCTGACCGACCCGCGCGAACTGGAGGAGCGGATCGCGCGCGTCGCCGCCGCCGGATACCAGCCGTGCGTGCACTGCATCGGCGACCGCGCCTGCGCAGTGGTGTTGGAGGCGTTCGCCAAGGTCCCGCGCGCGCTCCGGCCGCGCGCCGAACACCTGCAGATCCTCCGGCCCAGGGACGTGCCGCTGCTCAAGCGGTCCGGCGCGATCGCTTCCATGCAGCCGACGCACGCGACCAGCGACGCTCCGTGGGCCGAAGAACGGCTCGGGCACGGCACGGAGCGGCAGCGCGGCGCGTACGCCTGGCGGCAGGCGCTCGACGCCGGCGCTCCGCTCGCGTTCGGCAGCGATTTCCCCATCGAGGGGATCGATCCGCGCGAAGGCCTCCGAGCGGCGATCGGCCGCCGGGCTGCCGGGGGCGGCGCCTGGATGCCCGAGCAGCGGCTGCGACGCGACGAGGCGCTCCACGCCTTCACCGCCGGAGCGGCCTGGGCGGAATTTGCCGAGGGGCAAAGGGGTTGCATCCGCGAGGGCTTCGACGCCGATCTCACCGTCTTCGAGCGCGACGTGTTGACCGTCCACGTCGACGAGCTGCCGTCGGTGCCCATCGCCGCGACGGTCGTCCAGGGTCGGGTCGTGTTCGCCGGAGAATGAGGATGCCTGCCCCACTCGAAAATTGTCCCGACGTCGAGGATTGCCTGGCCGATCCCTCCGAGATCGGGCGGATCTGCACCTTCGCGCCGATCTGCGGCACCTGCGCCGTGTACCGGGTGATCGAAGGGCGGCGCGGTCTGCTGCTCGGCACCTGCCGGGTGCGCAGCGAACGCGGCGAGTTCCCCTGCACCGCGCCGATCTGCGACGCCTACGCGCCGCGTGCGGGCGCCCAGCCCGCGCCGGTGGTGCAGATCGCCCGCGCGCCCCGGCCGCGCCGCGAGCGCGAGGAGCCGGCGCCGCGCCCGCGGAAGATCCCCGATGGCCCCGTTGGAGAGGTGGAGATGACACGAGAGGAGCTGAAGGCGCTGATCCGCGAGGCGATGGACGAGGAGCGCGGCGGCGGAGTCGCCCCGCTCGCGCCGCGCTGGGAGGGCGGAGTGGCGGTGCTCAAGCCGGCGGACCCCGCGCTGCAGGCGAAGGAGCTGCCGCTGGAGTCGCTCTTCCACAAGGTGGTGATGATCCGCGATCGGCTCCGCGTGCTGGAGCAGAAGATCAACGCGAACGGAAAGCTGACCGACGCGGAGAAGGTGGATCTGCAGGGGTACATCACCGGCTGCTACGGCTCGTTGACCACCTTCAACGTTCTCTTCCGCGACCGGGACGACGGGTTCCGCGGCGCCGCCGGCAAGGACTAGGGGCGCGGTGCTCGCCGCGCTCCTCTGCGCCGCGCTGGCGCAACTCCCGAAGCCGCCGACGCCGGAGACCGTCCCGGACGCCGGGACGGCAACGCCGGCTGTGCCGTCGGTGAGGCCGGTGGTCTACGAAGGGCTGACGCCGCAGCGGCTGGCGCGCATCCAGGGCGCGCTGCAGCGCGAGAAGCTCGACGGCTGGCTGTTCTTCGACTTCCGGCGGTCGGACGAGATCGCGTATCGCGTGCTGGGGATCGATCCGGCAGGCGCGCGCAGCCGCCGCTGGTACTGCCTGATTCCGGCGCAGGGCCCGCCGCGCAAGCTCGTGCACGCCATCGAGCCGCGCGCGCTCGACGGCGTCCCCGGCGGCTCGACGACGTACACCTCGTGGCGCATCCGCGACCGCGAGCTGGCGCTGCTCCTGCGCGGGGCCCGCCGGGTGGCGATGGAGTATTCGCCGCGCAACGAGATTCCGACGGTCGCGCGGGTGGACGGCGGCACGCTCGAGCTGGTGCGATCGATGGGCCCGGAGATCGTCTCGAGCGCCGATCTGGTGGCCGAGCTCGAGAGCACCCTGACGCCGGAGGAGCTGGCTTCGCAGGAGCGGGCGGCGGAGCTGCTCAGCGCCGATCTCGAAGCGGTCGAACAGGAAGCCGCCCGGCGCGTGCGCGAGAACAAGCCGGCGACCGAGCGCGAGCTGCAGGACTTCGCCCGCGCCCGCTGGGCGCAGGAGGGGTTCGACCCCGAGGGCTGGCCCGGCGTCGCCGCCGATGCCCACTCGGCCGACCCTCATTATTCGCCGCCGCCCGAGGGAGGAGCGGTGGTCGGCCGCGGGAGCCTGATGCTGCTCGACTTCAGCGCGCGCCTTTCGCCGGCGGGGATCTACGCCGATCTCACGCGCGTCTACTTTCTCGGGGAGAACGTGCCCGAGGAGATCCAGCGGATCGGCGGCTACGTCTTCCAGGCCCGGGACGCGGCGGTCCAGCTCGTGCGGCAACGCGCGGAGTTCGGAAAGCTGCCCACCGGCGCCGAGGTCGACGCGATGGCGCGCGCGGTGATCGCGAAAGCGGGATTCGCCGACCGGTTCGTCCACCGCACCGGCCACAGCATCGACCACCACGGGCACGGAGACGGCGTGAACAACGACGACTTCGAGACCCGCGACGCGCGGCGCCACCTGCGGGATACCTGCTTCTCCATCGAGCCGGGCATCTACCTGCCGGGCCGGTTCGGCGTGCGCAGCGAGATCGACGTCTGCCTGCCGGGTGGCAAGGTCGAGCTGCGCGGCGGCGCGGGACAGCCGGTCATTCCGGCGTTGCTCCCCTGACGACTTCGTAGATCCGGGGACACTGGCGTCGAACTGGGAGCGACAGGCGGACAGGTCGTCCGGCGAGTTACGTATGGTGTCCCCGGATCTCCGGGACCGGAGTCAACGGGTGGCGGAGTCCCTGCGGCGGATCCACTCCGCCAGGAGGCGGACGCCGGCGCCGGTGCCGCCGCGCGAGTTGTAGCCGCGCTCCTTGTCGACCGATGCGGGCCCGGCGATGTCGAGGTGCGCCCAAGGCACCTTTCCGACGAAGTGCTGGAGGAAGAGGGCGGCGTTGATGGATCCGCCATGCCTTCCGCCGGTGTTCTTGAGATCCGCGATGGGGCTCTTGATCAGCTCTTCCATCTCCGGCGGCAATGGCATGCGCCAGATCGGCTCGCCCGTCGCGCGGGCCGCGGCGAGCAGCTCGCCGGCGAGCTGATCGTCGTTGCTGAACAGCCCGGCCATCCAGGGTCCCAGCGCGACGAGGATGGCGCCGGTGAGGGTCGCCAGATCGATCACCGCGGCCGGCTTCTCCTCCACCGCCCAGGAGAGGACGTCGGCGAGGACCAGCCGGCCCTCTGCGTCGGTGTTGAGCACCTCCACGCTGGTCCCGTTCTTTCCGACGATCACGTCGCCGGGCTTGTAGGCGGCGCCGCTCGGGAGGTTCTCGCACGCGCCGAAATACCCGCGCACCGCGAAGGAGGGCTTGATCGCCGCCACCAGCCGCATGGCGGAGATCACGGCGGCGGCGCCGGCCATGTCGGTCTTCATGTCCTCCATCCCCTGCGCGGTCTTGAGCGAGAGGCCGCCGGAGTCGAAGGTGATCGCCTTCCCGACCAGCGCGACCGGCTTGCCGCCTCCCCCGCCCGCCGGCTCGTACGAGATCCGCACCAGCTGCGGCTCCTCGACGCTCCCTTGCGCGACGCCGAGGAAGAGGTTCATCCCCAGCTTCTCGATCCGGGCCCGGCCGAGCACCTCGCAGCGCAGCCCGCCTTCCTCGGCCACTTTCCGGGCCGCCGCTGCGAGCGCCGAAGGCGTCGCGCGGCCCGGCGACTCGTTCACCAGGTCGCGGGCGGAGCAGACCGCAGCCGCGATCTCCGCGCCCAGCGCGATCGCTTCCGCCATCGCGCGCGCCGGCTTGCCGTCGACCAGCAGCTCCACTTTCGACAGCTTGAGCGGTTTCTTCTCCTGCTTGTAGCGGTCGAAGACGTAGGCGCCGAGCGATGCTCCTTCCGCGAGCGCCTGCAGGGCCGCCGCATCGGTTCCCGAAGGGACGGTCATCGCCAGCGACTTCGCGCCCGCGGCCTTCGCCAGCTTGACGGCGCGGGCGGCGGCGTTCCGCAGCTGTTCGAGGGTGCGGTCCGCGCCCTCGTCCTTGCCGATCCCGATCGCCAAAACCCTCTGCGCGGCGATCTTCCCGTGCGTATGCAGCGAGACGACCTGGCCTTCCTTGCCCGTGAACTCCTCCTCGGCGGCGCAGCGCCAGAGAAGCCCGCCGAGAGCATCGTCGACGGCTGCCGGCCGCTCGCCGGAGCGCACGAGCAGCGCGAGGAGATCGACCCTGGAGGAGACCGGTTTCGTCGAATGCGCGGCGATTGAAAAGGCCATTGGACGCGCGGCTAATACCTGCTTCCCGCGCCGGTGGGAAGTGCGTTGATTTCCGCCGGGGCCGCGGGTAGGGTCCGCGGCTTCCGGAGAGCGCCGCCGTCGTGGAAGACAAGCTGCAGGAGATCGAACAGAGGTTCGAACGCCTCACCGCCGACCTGGGAAATCCCGAGGTGATCGGCGACCGGAGCCGCTTCTCGCAGGTGGCGAAGGAGCGGGCGCAGCTCGAGCAGCTGGTGGAGACGTTCCGGGAGTACAGGCGCGTCCGCGCGGAGACGGAGGACTGGAAAGCGCACCTCGGCGATTCCGATCCGGAGATGCGCGAGATGGCGCGCGGGGAGCTCCCGGCGCTGGAGGCGCGCCTCGAGACGCTCAACGAGCGGCTGAAGGTCCTCCTCCTCCCGCGCGACCCGAACGACGAGCGCAGCGTGATCCTCGAGGTGCGGGCGGGCGCCGGCGGCGACGAGGCCGGGCTCTTCGCCGCCGAGGTGCTCCGCATGTACCTGCGGTACGCGGAGCGCAAGGGCTGGAAGACCAGCCTGATGGACTCGAGCGACAACGCCGCGGGCGGGATCAAGGACGCGAGCGTCACCATCGACGGCGAGGGCATCTTCAGCTTCCTCAAGTACGAATCCGGCGTGCACCGCGTGCAACGGGTGCCGGCGACGGAGGCGCAGGGCCGCATCCACACGTCCACCGCGACGGTCTCGGTGATGCCGGAGGCCGAGGAGGTCGACATCCAGATCAACCCGGCCGACATCCAGATGGACGTGATGCGCTCCACCGGCGCCGGCGGGCAGAGCGTCAACACCACCGACTCCGCCGTGCGGCTGACGCACAAGCCGAGCGGGGTGGTGGTCAAGTGCCAGCAGGAGAAGTCGCAGCTGAAGAACCGGGCCATGGCGCTGAAGATGCTGCGGGCGCGCCTGTACGAGATGGAGCAGGAGAAGCAGCGCAATGCCCGCGACGCCGAGCGCAAGTCACAGGTGGGCACGGGCGACCGGAGCGAGAAGATCCGGACCTACAACTTTCCCCAGGATCGCCTGACCGATCACCGCATCGGCTACACCCGCCACAACCTGGGCGCCGTGATGGACGGCGACATCGACGACGTGATCGTCGCCTGCCGCACCTTCTTCCAGGCGGAAGCGCTGCGGCAGCAACAGGCCCAGGGATGACTGCCGGAGCGCTCGTGCAGGACACCGCGGCCCGGCGACCGGCGGGCGTCGTCAGCGCGCAGAAGGACGCATGAGCACCACCTGGACGGTGCGCTCGCTCCTGCAATGGGCGCGGGAGTGGCTTCTCAAGAAAGGGGTCGCGAACCCCCGGCTCGATGCCGAGCTGCTGCTCGCGCACGCCCTCGGGTGCGACCGCCTGCGCCTCTACATCGACGTCGACAAGCCGGTCGGCGCCGAAGAGCTGGCGCGGTTCAAGCCGCTCATCCAGCGGCGCGCCGCGCGCGAGCCGGTGGCGTACATCCTCGGGTCGAAGGAGTTCTACGGCAGGCCGTTCGAGGTCGCGCCCGGCGTGTTCATCCCGCGGCCGGAGACGGAGCTCCTGGTCCGCCTGGTGCTCGACCACCTTCCCCCGGGAGCGGCCCGCGTCGCGGACCTCTGCTCGGGGTCGGGCGCGGTGGGGATCTCGGTGGCGGCGGAGCACCCCGATGCACAGGTCGACCTGGTGGAGCTGTCGCCGGAAGCGGCCGCCATCGCGCGGCGCAACGTCGAAAAGCACGCGCCCGGCCGCGTCCGGGTCTTCTGCGGAGATCTGTTTGCGGCTTTCCCCGACCGTATCCGCTACGATGCCATCGCAGCGAACCCGCCGTACGTACCCACCCCCGATGGAAGGAAGCTTGCCTCCGACGTCGTCGATCACGAGCCGCACCTCGCGCTCTTCGCGGGCGAGGACGGGCTCGACGTGATCCGCCGGATCGCCGCCGAGGTGAAGGACTGGCTCGCTCCGGGCGGGCTCTTCGTCACCGAGATCGATCCCGCGCAGGGCGAAGCCGTCGCGCGGCTGCTGCGCGATGCGGGTCTCGCCGGCGTCCGGGTGGAGCGCGACCTCGCCGGCCTCGATCGCCACGTGGTGGGAAAAGGGAGCTGATGGACGCCATCGAGATCACCGGAGGCAAGCGGCTCGCGGGCGAGGTGCAGGTGTCCGGTTCGAAGAACGCGACGCTCCCGCAGATCGCCGCGGCCCTGCTCGCGCCGGGGCAGTCGGTCTTCCACGGCGTCCCGGATCTGGCGGACATCCGCACGCTGGGCAGGCTGCTCGCGAGCATGGGAGCGCGCGTGGAGCGCGACGCGACGACATTGAGGGTGGACGCCACCCGGATCGAGAAGCCGGAGGCGCCGTACGAGCTGGTGAAGACCATGCGCGCGAGCGTGCTGGTGCTGGGGCCGCTGGTCGCGCGCTGCGGCCGCGCGCGGGTGTCGATGCCCGGAGGCTGCGCCATCGGCGCCCGCCCCATCGACCAGCATCTCAAGGGCCTGCAGGCGATGGGCGCGAAGATCGAGCTGGCGCACGGATATGTCGAGGCCACGGCGACGAAGCTGCGCGGGGCGCCGATCCTCTTCGATCTGCCCACCGTCACCGGGACGGAGAATCTGATGATGGCCGGTGCGCTGGCCGAGGGCCGGACCGTCCTCGAGAACTGCGCGCGCGAGCCGGAAGTGGTGGCGCTGGCGGAGGCGCTGAACGCGATGGGGGCGCGGATCCACGACGCCGGCAGCAGCGTGATCACCATCGACGGCGTCGCCGCGCTGCGGCCGATGGACCTGCAGGCGATCCCCGACCGCATCGAGGCCGGAACGCTGCTGGCGGCGGCGATGATCACCGGCGGCGACGTCCTGGTGCGCGGCGCCCGCGCGGAGGACCTGGACGCCGCCCTTTCCAAGATGCGCGAAGCGGGCGCCACCATCACCGCCGAGCGAGGAGGGCTGCGCATCGTCGCGCCCGAGCGCCCCCGTGCCGTCGACTTCATCACCGCACCGTTTCCCGGCTTTCCCACCGATCTGCAGGCCCAGCTCATGGCCTGCCTGGCGGTGGGGAAGGGCGCGTCGCGGGTCGTCGAGACCGTGTTCGAAAACCGCTTCATGCACGTGCAGGAGCTGTCGCGCATGGGAGCCGACGTCGCCATCGACGGGCATACTGCGGTCGTGCGCGGCGTCTCCCGGCTCTCCGGCGCTGAAGTGATGGCGACCGACCTGCGCGCCAGCGCCTCGCTGGTGCTCGCCGGGCTGAGGGCCGAGGGCAAGACCACCGTCCACCGCGTCTATCACCTCGACCGCGGCTACGAGTCGCTGGAGAAGAAGCTGTCCTCGCTGGGCGCTTCCATCCGTCGCGTCAAAGGCGCATCTGCGTAGACGGGCGTTGCCGAACGGAAACCCGGTGGGCTAGGCTTCACCCAGACCGCCGAACGGAGCCCTGCAAAGCCATGGATTGCCCGCGCGACAACACGGAGATGACCGAGCTCACCGACGGAGAGGACCGTCTCCTCTTCCGTTGCGCAGAGTGCGGAGGTCTCTGGCTCGACGCTGCGGACCTGAACCGGATCCTCCTGCACAACGGCCTCCCCACGCTGGAGGCGATGGGCGGCCGGGCGAACCCCGAGGAGGACGCCGGCGACTGCCCGGTGGACAACGTCGGATTGCTGGCGGTGCAGAGCCAGCACAAGCGCAATCCGCTGGTCTACGAGACCTGCGAGAGCTGCGGGGGCATCTGGCTCGAGTCGGGCGATTTCGCCGAGGACGGGGATACGGCGGAAGACCTGACGAAGGGCATCGTCGAGTTCTACCGCGAGTTCTCCGTCACCCAGACTCCAGGTACCAAGGCCGCGCGCAAGTAGATGCGCCGGGGCCTGCTCCTCGCGGCGCTGCTGTGCGCGTGCCGCGAGAAGGCGGCACAGCCAGCTCCGCCTGCTCCTCCCGCTCCGCCGGCGCCGCCTGAGCTGGTCCGGGAGCAGGAGCCGAACGACTTCCAGCGCGCGCAGCAGATTTCGGCGCGGGCGACCGTGAGCGGGACGCTGACGGCGCCCCGCGACGACGACTGGTATCGGGTGGGAGCGGGACCGGGAAGGACGCTGGCCCTGCACATCGAGCTGAAGCGCGTCCGCGATGCGACGCTCGAGGCGTACGACCGCGATCGCAACCGGATGCTGCGCGTGCACGCCGGCGGAGAGGACCCGGGCGTGGTCCCGGCGCTCGCGTGTATCGAGGCGTGCTTTCTTCGCGTCTTCGGGGCCGGGCCACAGGAGTACGAGCTCTCGGTGCTCGGCGGCGACCCGCAGCCCGGGCAGGAGCTGGAGCCCAACGACCGCGCCGTGGACGCGACGGGGCTGCAGGCGGGACAGGCGATGCAGGGCACGTATCTGTCGGCCGAGGACGAGGACTGGTACCGGCTCTCGCTGGCGCCCGGCGCGTCCGACATGCTCCGGATCGAGGTCACGCCTGTCGCCGGCGCGCGTCCCGAGCTGGAGGTGCGGTCGCTGCAGGACGGCGCCCTGCTCGCCACGTTTCACGGGACGGACGGATTGCTCGTGCGCGATCTCTCGCTGCATCTCGGAGAAGCGCCAGCCTCTGGCGCGATGGACGACGGCGGCAGCCCGGACGCGGGCACCCCCGGCGCGGGCTACTACCTGGTGCTCAAGGGCAAATCCCGGCGCGTCTCGCCGCTCACACCGTACACGATCACGGCGACGCTGGAGGCGGGCGCGCCCGACCAGGAGATCGAGCCGAACGACGATCCCCAGCACGCGACGCCGCTGCACGAGTCGGCGACGGGATTCATCGCGCCTGCCGGCGACCAGGACTGGTTCCGGATCCACGCCGAACAGCCGATGGTCGTTCACGCCGAGCTCTCGGGCGCGGATCGCGCGGATCTCGAGCTCGCCGCATACGTCGATGCGTCGCCGGACAAGCCGCGCCTGATCGCTCGGGTCAACGAGGGTGGCGCGCGCGACCCCGAGGTCTTGCCGGCCGTCGGGATCCCGGCCGGCGACAGCTACTTGCTGGTGCAGGCGGCAGCCCGCCAGCTCGACGGGAAATGGATCCGCGACGGCGAGGACCGGCAGAACCCGTATCGGCTGGTGGTCCAGGTCTCGCCCGACGACGGCACGACGGAACGCGAGCCGAACGACGACGTGGCATCCGCCCAGGTGGTGGCGCTGCCGATCGCGCTCAAGGGCTGGATCTGGCCGCGCAAGGACGTCGACGTGTTCCGCTTTCACGTCGACGCGGGGCACGCGCCGGTCAGCGTGGCGCTCTCGGCGGTGCGCGGCGTGGACCTGCAGCTGCGGCTCTACCAGCTTCGCGGCGAGCGGACGCCCGAGGTGATCGGGTCCTCGGATGCGAAGCGCGGCGAGGGCGAGGAGAAGCTGCTCTCGGTGCCGCTGAAGGAGGGCGACTACGCCGTGGAAGTCTCCAGCCCGCGGAACAAGGACGCGAGCGCGTCGCAGCCGTACACGTTGACCGTCGGTAGTCCTTGACGGCCTCCGGACCCGCGACTAGCCTTCGCGGTCCGGGCGGGAATAGCTCAGTTGGTAGAGCATCAGCTTCCCAAGCTGAGGGTCGCCGGTTCGAATCCGGTTTCCCGCTCCACTCCGAATCCCGGATCGTCCTCAGCGTCGAGAGCGGCGTCGGCCGTGAGTCGTCGCCCCGTCGCATCGCGATCGAGGACGACCGCGAGCAGCGCGTTGTCCAGACCCGGTGCCGGTGCGGCCGCCGCGGCTGGACCTCCGCTCCGAGTCGCGCGCGACGAAAGGTCACAGGCGCCGTGCGCTGAACGAAGAGCACCAGACGGCTCGCGGGATCTACGTGAGCCGTTGGTCGTGTTGATCTTTCTCCTCACGGAGTGAGACTGCCCGCAACAATTCGAAACATTCCCCGGGGACCGTGCCGCCAACATGACCCTTGATATCGCCGAGCTTCTCACCAACCGGGCTGACGAACGGTTCGACCTCCACGACCGCTACGTGAATCCGAAGATGGTTCGCCTGCTGCGAACGATCGACTTCGACCGGTACTACGTACGTGCCCGCGGCGCGTATCTCTACGACCGCGACGGCGAGAGGTACCTCGACCTGCTTTCCGGTTTCGGCGTCTTCGCGCTCGGCCGTAATCACCCGGTGGTGAAGAAGGCGATCGCCGACGTGGTCGGGTCTGATCTGCCGGACCTGGTCCAGATGGATGCCTCGCCGCTCTCGGGGCTTCTGGCGGAGCAACTCATCTCGCGCGTGCCGCAATGCGAGCGGGTGTTCTTCTGCAATTCGGGAACTGAGGCCGTGGAAGCTGCGATCAAGCTCGCTCGCGCGGCGACGGGGCGCGCGAGGCTCGTCTATTGCGATCATGCTTTTCACGGTCTGACGATGGGGTCGCTGTCACTGAATGGGGACGAAATCTTCCGCTCCGGGTTCGAACCGCTGCTGCCGGATGCCGCGCGTGTCGCTTTCAACGACCTCCCGGCCCTCGAGCAGGTCCTGCGATCCAACGACGTTGCGGCGTTCTTCGTGGAACCGATCCAGGGCAAGGGCGTGAATCTGCCGTCCCGTGACTATCTGGCAGAAGCGAGCCGGCTGTGTAGAAGGCATGGAACACTTCTCGTCGTCGACGAGGTGCAGACTGGCATCGGCCGTACCGGATCATTTCTCGCTTCGAGTGCATCGGGCGCCGACCCCGATCTCGTTCTGCTCGCGAAGGCGCTTTCGGGTGGATTCGTTCCCGTGGGCGCGGTTCTCGGCAAGCGATGGGTTTTCGAGAAGACCTTCGACCGGATGGATCGAGCGGTCGTCCACGGTTCCACCTTTGGCAAGAACAACCTCGCGATGGCCGCAGGGCTCGCGACGCTGGCCGCCCTCGACGAGGAGCACCTCATCGAGAACTCCGCGGTTCGCGGTGCAAGCCTCATCCGGCGCCTTTCGAAGCTCATGGAGAAGTACCCGGTGTTGAGGGAGGTGCGCGGGCGCGGGCTCATGATCGGACTCGAATTCGGCCCGCCGTCCTCGGCTACGAATCGCGTTGCCTGGTCCGTTCTGGAAAGCGCCACCAAGGGCCTGTTCTGCCAGACGATCGTCATCCCGCTCCTGGCGCGCCATCACATTCTCTCCCAGGTCGCCGGCCACCAGATGCATGTGATCAAGCTGCTTCCGCCGCTGTGCATCTCGGAGGAGGATGAGGACTGGATCGTGCGCGCGTTCGACGACGTCATCGGGCGATGCGAAAACGTCCCCGGTGCGGCGTGGGATTTGATGAGCACGCTGGCCTCGAAGTCGCTGAAAGGCCGCAGTCCCCAACGCCGCGATCGGCAGTCGTAGGTACGATGTACGTACGAGCTCGAGGGCCCTTCTGAGATCCGATTGGCCAGCTCGCAGGTCCTCACCTCGCTACTCCCCCACTCTTCGAGGCTGAAGGAACGAAGGCGGCGGACAATGTCCGAATGATCTCTGCTACGCTCGCTGGACCCCGCGCACGGGAGCGCGGCGCCCGAGGGATCCCATGACGTGGATGGTCGCCTTGATCCTTGCTGCAGGTGCGGCATCGCCGAAGGATGCCGAGCAGGAAGTCCGGAAGCTCAGCGCGGACGAGGTGCAGGCGTTCCTGAACAAGGACCGCGACAAGCTCGCGACGCTCTGGTCCGACGACTTCGTGGTCACGAACCCGCTGAACAAGCTCGTCACCAAGCAGCAGGTGCTCGGGATGGTCGACTCGGGTTTCCTGGTGATCACCTCGTTCACGCGAACGGTGGAGTACGTGCGCGCCTACGGCGACACGGTCCTCCTCGCGGGGACCGAGGACTGTGTGTTTGGCGGCAAGATGCCTCTCGCGGGAAAGCGCACCCAGCTGCGCTTCACTTCGATCTGGATGAAGCAGGGGAACCGGTGGCAGCAGGTCGCGCGGCATGCCAACGTGGTGCCCCCGACGCCAGGATGAAGTCGGACGCCGATGCCGTCGCCGTTCCCCTGCGACCCGTCGACCGGGGCAAACATGGCGGTCGCGGCCGTCGTTGTTGACGGCGGCGAAGAGCCTCTCCACCGGGCGCGGGCCACCACGAACGCTGCCCCGTGACGCACTGCGGCCCGTCCCGGGACGAGCCTGGAACAGTCCATTGAAATGGTTGCGGAGAATGTACGTCAATGTGGTTAGATTCCACTGTCACGGTTATGATTTCCGGGCCTCGCCTGCCGCCCGCAGCACATCCTCGGCGCCCTCGAATCTCCAACTGGATCCAGCTCTTGTCTTCCCCCCGCACCGGTGTCCGGCCAGGTCGGCTTTCCGCATGCGCCCGGACCCGCGTTGATCCCAAGTCGGAGTTGCCCCTAGCCTTGCCGACATGGGGGTTCGCACATGAAGCGCGCACTGATCGTCTGCGGGGCACTCGGGCTGCTCTGTTCCTGCTCTCCGGCATCGGAGGGCAGCCTGTCGCTGGATACGCGATCGGCCGCCCTGTCCGCGGAGCAATGCTCTTTCTTCGGTACCGACGGCAAGGTCCTCATCTGCCACGCCACCTCGTCCAGGAAGAACCCCTACGTGGCGATCCGCGTCTCGGAGGACGGCTGCATCAACGGGCACGCCGGACATGAGGGCGATTACGTCGCGCTCGATGACGCGATGTGCCTGGGGGGCAGCTGTCTCGACGACGGCGCGCCCTGCGACGGCACCCTGGACTGCTGCGACGGGTCGGTGTGTTCCGCGGCCGGAACCTGCGCTCCGGTCGGTCCGACCTGCCATGGCATGGGCCAGTCGTGTGCGAGCGATACGGACTGCTGCACCGGGCTGTTCTGCCTCCTCGGGATGGGTCAGGTCTGCGGCCGAGCGGGCTGAGCGGAGCTCCGCGCGCCGGCCGCCGCTGATCCGGCGGTCAGCGCGTCTTCCAGCGGATCGCCATGTCGCGGATCTGCGCGGGAGGCGGCGTGCACGCGACCTTGCGCGTCTTCTCCCGGCCGGAGGGATCGCGGATCGCGACCAACGCGAACGTCTGCCCCGGCTTGCGGACCACCCTGACGTGGAACCGTCCCGTGGGGTCGAGCGGCGCAACCGCGCCATCGACGGTGACCTCGGATCCCTCCGCGGCTTCGCCGTCGATCTCGGCGCACAGCGTCTCGCTCGAATCCGCCAGCGCATTTCCCACCTTCAGCAGCACGGAGGTGGGAATCGCCGTCGGCGGCAGCGGGGTGCCGCCCTGCGGGACGAACGACTGCTCGCCGCCGGCCACGTGAACGCTCTGCCGGCGGGTGTGCAATTCGACGCCGCCCGAGGTGGTGGCCA
Organism: Myxococcales bacterium; assembly: GCA_035651935.1. GTDB lineage: Bacteria > Myxococcota > Myxococcia > Myxococcales > 40CM-4-68-19 > 40CM-4-68-19. The sequence goes on from DASREU010000189.1 coordinate 26,570, forward strand.
CGGCGATGCCGGTGCCGGTGCTCAGCACGCCGAACCGCGCCGACTTCGTCTCCGCCACCGTCTCGCCGCTGCCGTCCTCGACGCGCAGCACACGCTCGCCCTCGCGCTCGTAATCCGCGGCCATCCGGCCGCGCGTGAGGCGGAAGCGGTGCACGGAATCGGTGAGCTCGCGGATCGACACTTCCGACGACGCTCCGATGCTCACCCGCGCGCGCTGTCCGACGGACAGATCGGTGCGGCCGTCCGACCCGGTGCGCAGCAGGCTGTCGACGCGGACGCTGTCGCCCGGACGCAGCCTCGACCACGATCCTCCCTCGCGCCCGTTCTCCACGTCGCCTTCGACGGAGATGACCAGCGCCTGCACCGCGGGCGTCGCGGATTGGGCCGGCGGGGCCGGCGCCGCTTTCGGCGGTGCCTTCGGCGGCTCGTACACGGCCAGACGGAACACCAGCAGCGACGCCAGCAGGCCGGCGACGATCACGGCCGCGATCTGCGCTGGAAGCCGGCGTTGCCGCTCGTTCAAGGGACGGCGCCTCCGCCGGCGGGCAACGAAAGGGCGAACTCGGTCCGTGCCCAGCTCGCGCGCTGGGGGTCGTCCGCGTCGACCAGGTGGACCTCTCCGCCGGCGCGCTCCATCGCCGCGCGCGTCAGGTGCAGCCCGAGCCCGGTCCCCTTCGAAGGAGGCTTGGTGGTGAAGCGCGGCCGGAAGATCAGCGGCCGGATCTCCTCCGCGATCCCCACTCCTTCGTCGCTGACGCGGATCTGCACCCGCTCGCCGCCGCGGAGGACCCTCACTTGCAGGCGGGCCGCGCCGCCGCGCTCCTCGACCGCATCGAGGGCGTTCACCAGGAGGTTCGTGACCGCATGCACGAGCAGGGGCGGCGTTCCCACCGCGACCACCGGCCCCGGCGCCGATTCGAGCGAGAAGCGCGAGCCCAGCTTGCGGATCCGCGGGCTGAGCAGCGAGACGGCGCGCCGCACCGTCTCGTCGACGGGAAACGGGGCACGCTCGACGCGGCCGCCGGCGAACAGCTCCTGGTAGGTCCGGAGGAGCTCCTCCATCCGCCCCGCCTGCTGCTGCAGCATCTGCCATTCCTGGAGTGCGGCGACCGCCGGAATGCGCCGCGCCAGAAGCTCGAGGCCGGCGAGGATGCCCATCAGCGGATGGCGCATCTCGTGAATCAGGCCCGGGCCCAGCGGCTCCGCCTCTTCGACCAGCTCCTTGCGATCCGGTTCGTCCATCGCTCTCCCTAGCTGAGGTGCGCAGGCGCCGTGGCGGCCGGCAGCACGACGGTGAAGATCGAGCCGCGCCCTTCGACGCTGTCGACCAGGATCCTTCCGTGGTGCGCCTCGACGATGCTGTGCGAGATGGAGAGGCCGAGCCCCGCCCCTTTTCCCTGGCCATCCTTGGTGGAGAAGAACGGATCGAAGATCCGCTCCCGGGCGGCCGGCGAGATTCCCCGCCCGCTGTCCGCGACCACCAGCTTGAGCGAATCGCCGCCGAGCGCCGCCACCCGGACCTCCAGCTTCCCCCCCGACGGCATCGCCTGCAGGGCATTGCGCACCAGGTGCTCCACCACCTGCTCGATCTGGATCGGATCGCCCTCCACCTCGCGCACCGCCTCCTCCAGATCCGCGGCGACCGCCACCTTCGACTGCTCGAGTTGCGCGGCATATCTCTGCAACACGTTCTTCACCGGCGCGGCCAGCGCGAACCTGCGCCCTTGCACCGCGCGCTCCTGGGCCGCGAACTGCTGCAGACCCTCGACGATGCGCGCCACGCGCTGGACCTGCTCCTGCGCCTTGCGGACGGTCAGCGCCTGCTTCTCGTTGGCCTCGCGCTCGAGCAGGGCGAGGAATCCGCCGATCGCCATCAGCGGATTGTTGATCTCGTGCGCCACGCCGGCGCCGAGCGAACCGATCGCCGCAAGCCGGCGCGCGCGGAGGATCTGGTCCTGCGCCGCCTTCAGCTCCTCGCCCTTCTCCTCGACGCGCTGTTGCAGCTGGGAGTTCCAGGCGCGGATCTCCTCGTCGCGCCGCCCGATCTCCCTGGCCATGTGCCCGAAGGCGCGGGCGAACTCGCCGAGCTCGTCGCGGCCGTGGACCGGCACCGGCTCGCCGTAGCGACCCTCCTGCAGCGCGCGCGCTGACTTCTTCAGGCTCTCGATCGGGACCGTCAGGCTGCGGGAGACCAGGATCCCGAGCGCACCCGTGAGCAGCAGCGCCACCGCGCCCCAGAAGAGCGTGTAGCGGCGGACGCGCAGCGCCGGCCCGAGGGCCACGGAGGCGGGCTGCGCGAGCACCGCCACCCATCCCAGATTGCCGACCGGCGCCGCGGACGCGAGCCACGGCGTTCCATCGGGGCCGGGGAGCGTCCGCGAAGACGGAGCATGCGCGCCTTCGGCGGCGGAGGTGAGCGCCGCAAACGCCTGCGGCGCTTCCGCGGGGGCGGCGCTCGCGAGCAGGTTCCCGTCCACGGTGGTGAGGAACGCGACGGTGGGCGCCCGGGCGACCTCGCTCATCTCGCGCTGGAGCCCCGCGAGCGAGAACTGCGCCGCCACGACGCGCGGGGGCCTGGTGGAGACGCGGACCGCGACCGCGACGTGCGGTTCTCCTCCGCGCGATCGGTAAGGGGCGCCGAGAGCTGTGCCGGCCTGGAGCGCGAGGTCGAGCGGCACGGCGGCGAGGAAGCGGGGAACGTCGTCCGCTGCGATTCCCTGCGCCGCGCCGGGCCGGGGCTCGGAGAGCGCAGGAAACGACAAGCGACCGTCCTCGTCGAGCAACGCCAGCGCGTCGATGAACTGAAGCTGGCGATAGGGGATTCGCAGCGCCGACGCCAGCTCGGCGGGGCGGAGCTGATCGAAGGGAAGGATCGACACCGAAAGGCGCAGCCCTTCGACGGCGCGGGCGACCCAGTGCTCGGCGCCGCGCGCCGCTTCCTGCGCGAGCGCTTCCTGGGCCGCGCCGGCGGTCCGCTCGAGCTCGGCCCGGTTGACGGTGAAGGTGAGAAATCCGAGGAGCGCGAGCGGCAGGAGCCCCACCACCGTCAGCACCGCGAGGATCTTGGTCCGGAAGCTCATCGCGGATATCCCCTCAACGCAGCGCCAGCAAGTACCCGAACGAGACGCCGATCCCGCCGAGGTTTCCGGAGACGTCGCCGCGCCCGGGCGCGTGCGCGAGCTGCAGCTCGGCGACGACGCGCCCGGTTCCCGCCCGCATCGAGGCGCCGACCGCCGCGATCCCCAGCACCGCCCACTGTGCCGTCCCCTGGCGCAAGCCCGCCGCGGGGCCGCTGTCCAGGGTGACGGCGCCGAAGCTGCGCAGGGCCCCTGCGAGCAGCGATCCGTGCAGCGTGATCCGGCCGCGCAGCGGGAGCGACGCGCGGACTCCCACGGCGAGCGAGAGCCCGTTCAGCTCGCCGCGCTGCGAGATCCCGCCGATCGCGGAGTGCGCCGGCGCGTACTGAAGCCATCCGGCGCGCCCGAGCAGCTCGATGCCGCGAAGCCCCGGGTTCGCCGAGAATTCCGCCTGTGCGGAGAGCGCATTCGCCCTGGCGAGGTTCGACTGGCCGCCGAGGAGGATCCCGGCTGCGAAGGAGCGCGGGACCCGCAGGACAGCCGTCTGCGCCGGAGCGAGCCGCACCGGGATGGCGAGCGCTCCGGTCGCCGGCCCGGAGACGGCCTGGACGCGGACCTCCTTGCTCGCCTCGGGCGTCTCTCCCACCCGCAAGACCGCGGACGTGCCGTGCACCTCGAGATCGCCCGCATCGCAGGCGAGCCGCAGGTCGTCGGCGGGCACCGCGTTTCCGCGGCCGTCGACCACCTCCGCGCTCAACCGGATCTCTCCGGGTCCGGTCAACTCCGCAGGCTGGGCCCGGAGGCGGACCTGCGCCGGGGGTCCGGCGAGCAGGGCGATGGTGGCCTTGTCTCCCGAGGCCTCGCGCGAGACGGTTGCGCGGATCACCGCCGAGCCGCCTGCGGAGTCCGGGGCGCGGAAGTCGACCCGGAACACTCCCGGCGCGCGCTGTTGCGGGACTCCGAGCGTTCCCCGGTCCGCGGAGAGCACCAGGTCCGACGCCGCCGCCGGCCGTCCGTCGGCGGTGACGGCGAAGATCTCCAGCTGCACCGGCTCGGCATCGGCCCAGCTCGCCCGCTCCTTCCCCACGAGCAGGCGCACTTGCGTGAAGGCCGGCGGCCGCAGATCCACCGAGGTCTCGTTGACGTTGCCGAACGGATCGCGGACGCGCACCTGCGCCGTCCGGTGACCCGGCGGGACCAGCACCGCGATGCGGCTCTTGCCTGTACGGTCGGCGCGCACCGGACCGAAGCTCGCGCCTGCGAGAGAAAGTTCCACGCGCGAGCGCGGCTTGGTGGTGACCTGCAGGGTCTCACTGGCGATCAGCGGCAACGCCAGCCAGGCCCGCTCCTGCGCGCCGCCGCTGCGCACCGTGGCCGAGAGCAGCGCCACCTGCGGATAGCGCTCCGCCGGCGCGCGCCAGGTGGCGCGGAACAGCTCGCGCGATTCGCGCCGGAGATGGGTCACGGTCCCGATGCTGCTCCAGACCTCGACGGTGGCGTCGGCGGAAGCGCCGGGCACCGGGATCTGCAGCTCGACCCGATCGCGCTCGCGCAGCACCACGCGCGCGGGATCCCCACGGAGCACGATGGAGAGCGCGAGAAGGGTGAGCGGACCCATGCCTGAGAAGAGTAGACGACGGCTCCCGTGTGGGAGCGAGATCGCCGCCGGCGGCCGGGTGAGGCGGGGTCGGTCCGCACGCACATGTAATCTTTTGTGGTGGCCGGATCGAGTGCCGCACCTTGTCTTGCTACCCGCTTGCCGCTCTAGCGTGGTCCCGTGCGCGCTCTCCTGGCCACGCTGCTGTTCTCGCTCGCCGCCCCTGCGGCCCCGTTCACCTGGACGGGCGCCGCCGGCAGCGGCCGCTGGGCGGACGCGGGCAACTGGGCCGGCGGGGCCGTCCCGCCGGACGACGGCACCGCCGACGTCGCGTTCGCCGCGTCAGGAACGGTCGCGCTCGACGGCACGCGCGTCGTCTCCACACTCTCGGTCTCGACGGCCGGGGACGTGACGCTGCAGGCGGGCTCGCAGCCGCAGAGCTCGCTGGTGGTGCGCGGAGCCGGTTTGTCCCGCTCCGCCGCAGGAAAGCTGGTCGTCCAGGTCCCCGTGTTCGCGGCGGGCTCGATCGCGCTCTCCGGATTCGAGCCGCAGACCGCGTTCTCCACCGCGACCACCTTCGGCCTGACGCTCGGTGCGTGGCCTGGCGCGGCTTCCGTGACCCAGGCGGTGCTCAGCGCCGAAAGCGATGCAGTCCCGCCCTCGTCCCGGCTCGATCTGGGGGCCGGCTCGGCGCTGGACGTGAACGGCCGGACCCTGGGACTCGGATCGCTCTCGGGATCGGGAAGCGTGATCAACTCCAGCAGCGGCAAGGGCACGCTGGTGGTCGGCTTCGACGGAAGCGATTCCCTGTACTCGGGCGACCTCGGGACGGCGCTCAGCGGTCAGCCCGACAATGGCTACATCGACCTCCTCAAGGTGGGAGGTGGCACGCTGACCACCAGCGGTTCGCTCCGGCTCGGCGGCCTCTTCGGGCGCATCCGGGTGCTCGAAGGGACGCTGGTCGTCGCCGGGTCGACCTCGGGGTTCTTCCCGATCCTCGCCGTGGAGTCGTCGAGCGGCTGGCATGGCACGATCGCCGGCACCGGCAGCGTCGGATTGCTGCAGACGTCCGACAACTCGGTCCCCGGCGCGACCGTGAGCCCGGGGTCATCCGCCGCCCGCGGCATCCTCCACGCACAGAACTGCGACTTGCGGCGCGGCACCCTCGCGATCCGTGTCGCCGCTTACGGCACGGCGGGCACCGATTACGACCAGCTCGACTGCGGCAACGGCAATCTCCAGTTCGACGCGGACACCGAGGTCATCGTCGATCTCGGCGGCTCCAGCGTCGCCGGCGGCCCCATCCCCATCGCCACGTACGGAAACGCGAACGGTCCGAACGCGCCGGATCCTTCGCAGGTCCTCCTGATCAACAACCCCGCCGGGCTCGTCGCCACGCTCAATCCCGGGCCGCAGTCGTTGACCTTGACGGTGAAGGCGCCGACCGCGTCCTCGACTCCCCTGTTCAGGATCTCTCCCGCTCACGGGCTCGTCACCTCCGAGCAAGGACGCACCGCCTCGTTCACCGTGTCGCTCGGGCAGGCGCCGAGCAAGAACGTGACGATGCCCGTGGCGAGCGACAACACGGCGGAAGGCACGGTGTCCACGTCATCGCTCACGTTCACCCCGGCGAACTGGAGCACTCCGCAGACCGTCACGGTCACCGGAGTGGACGATGCGGTGCCGGACGGGAACGTCGCATACGGGATCGTCCTCGGGCCGTGCACCTCGATGGACGCGACCTACAGGAACCAGAGCCCGCCGCGGATCACGGCCGTGAACCTGGACGACGATGCCGTCTCCGTCACGCCTCTCACCGGGCTGGTCGCGCAGCCAGCGGGCCTGGCGCAGCTCACCTTCACCTTCCATGCTCCCGTCAGCGGAACGCAGGATCTGTGGCTGCAGCTGCGATCGTCCGACCCCGCCCTCGCGTGGCCCAGCCCGGCGATGGTGCACGTCACCGCGACCAACGGCGTCCCTGCGCCGCAGACGGTCACGCTCTCGGGAGCGCACAGCTTGCAGCCGGGGTGCACGCCGTTCACCCTGACGGGGTCGGTGCTCTCGACGGACGGCCAGTACGACGGCTACGAGCTGCCCCTCGTCAGCGCCTGCAACCAGGGCGATCGCGCGCCCATCGCTTCCGGTTTCGCCCTTGTGGTCGATCCCGGCAGCGCGGTCCACCTCGCGGCGCCGGGCGTGCTCGCGTACGCGTTCGACCCGGACGGCGATCCGCTGACCGCGCAACTCGTGACCGGGCCGGCACACGGCTCCCTGACGCTCAATCCCGACGGAACGCTCACGTACGTCCCCGATGCCGGCTACAGCGGCCAGGACTCGTTCACCTACGCCGCGAGCGACGGCGTGTTCACTGCGCCGGGCGCCGACGTCCAGATCCAGGTCGGAGCGCCGCCGGACCTCGCGGGGCTCGCGCTCACGCTCGACGGAGGGGACATGCCGGGAGCGGACCTCGCGCTGCACGCGCTGGTGACCAACCTCGGCGCCGCGGCGCTCTCGGGCGTCCGGCTCGAGCTGTCGTCGGTCGGCATCGAGCTCCTCGGAGCGAACGGCCCGGCCGGCGCGCTGGTGACGAGCGGGAGCGACGTGTGGCTCGACGACCTTCCGGCCGGTGAGAGCGTGCAGATCGACCTGCCCGCGCGGATCACCGCCGGCTCGGGAGGCCGCGCAGGCGCGGCGGCCACGCTCTGGAGCGCATCCGCGGAGCGGCTCGCCGCCCCGAAGCAGGCGTACATCGAGGTCTCGCGGCTTCGCTTCGACGCCGGCGGCTGCGGCTGCCGGACCGCAAACCCGGGCGGCGCGCTGCTCTGGCTCGGCGCGCTGGTGCTGCTCTTGCCCCGACGCCGCTCAGCGCCGCCAGGGCGTGTCCACCTGGACGCGCGGCGGCGACTGATCGCGCGTCACCTCGGACCGCTCCCCCGCTCGTCGTCCGAAGGGATCGATGGTGACGACCGCGATCCGCTGCCGTCCTTCGTCCAGCCGGACGTCGACGTGGAACTCGCCGGAAGGCGCCACCTCGACGGGCTCTCCCTGCACGTAGACCCGGCTGCCGGCAGCGACGCGGCCGCCGACCGGGACCGAGCTGCGGTTGGTCTTGTCGCCGGGCCACTGGACCGAGAGCAGCACCTTCTTGAGGGCGCGGGCGGGCTGGCCCATCGAGCCGGCCTGCAGGTTCACCATCTCGTCCTCGTGCAGCTCGACCGTCTTTCCCGACGCTGCCAGGGCGACCGCCCCGCGGGTCGCCGCCACCACCACGCTCTTGCCCTCGGCGGTGAGGAAGAAGTGTCCGCCGGAGCTCTCGGCGATCGCTTCCCCGCCCTGGACCTGCAGCGAAACGCGGCCGCGCCCCTGCTCGACGTCCGACTCGACCCGTCCGCGCACGCGCGCGCGCAGCATCCCGGAAGAGACGGCGGTCAGGCGAAGCTCGGTGCGGTCGTGCAGCTTGACCCGGACGCCGTCGACCGAGAGCTCCGCCTCGCCGTCGCCGGGCGTGCGCAGCCCGTCGCTGATGCCGACGCGGTCTCCCAGAGCCGCGGGACCCCAGGCGCCGTCCTGCCGCTGCAGCTCGACCTTCCCTTTGCTGCTCAGGAGCAGCGCCGCTTCCGCAGCGCCTGCGTCGGCGGCTTCGGCGCGCGGGACTGGTGTAGGCGCAGGCGGCTCCCGTCCACACCTGCAGGCTTGCACACCCACAAGCAGGATGGCGGAGACTGCGGCGGCACGGGCGCGCATGCGTCTTCATATACGGGCGCGCGGGGGTCGATCGCAATGATGGCGGGGAAGCCGGCGTGAAGCTCGCGCCGAAGATGTCGGTATTGCTCGCGTGCGCCGTGACCGTGCCCATCGCGCTGGTCCTCGCCGTGCTCCTTCCGCGCCAGAGCGCCGCGCTGGAATCGCAGCTCCGGGCGCTCTTCGCACAGGACGCGCGCTCGCTGGCGCTGGAATGCCAGAAGACGCTGCTGGACGATCTGGACGCGCTGTCGCTCGCCGCGCGGACGTTGCGCCTGGGCGAGCTGGACCACGAGACCCAGGAGCAGGCGCTCCTGCTGCTCTACCGGGAGACGCGCGGCGCCGACGTGATCGGCCTCTTCGACGAGAAGGGGAAGCCGGTGACGCCCGCGGTCCGCTTCGAGCGGCTGGACGCGGAATCGGCCGGCGAGCACGAGGCGGTGGGCGAGCTGGGCATGGCGGCGTACTCGCATCACGTCCCGCTGGACGCCGCGCTGGAGACCGGGCTCGCCATCGGCCCCGTCTACGCGCTGCCGGATGCGAGCGGCGCGGTGCTCCCGCGGGTGGTGCTGGCGGCGCGCGTCCCCGACCGCAAGTGGGTCCTCGCGATGGAGCTCTCGCTGCGCCCCCTGTTGCGGTCGATCGTCGAGTTCAAGGCCGGTGAGACCGGCGAGGCCTTCCTGGTCGATGCCCGCAACCGCGTCGTCGCGCACCGCAAGACGCTGTTGATCCGGGACCGCACCGATCTCTCGGCGCACCCGCTGGTCGCAGGAACCGACCCCGGCGATCTCCTCGGAGCGGCGGCGGTGGCCCCGCTGCTCGGGTGGAAAGTGGTGGTGCAGGAACCCGCGGCGGAGGCGCTCGGTCCGCTCCGTGGCGCCTTGCGGACCGCGGCGTTCTGGGTGCTGCTCGCGCTCGTGGCGGCGGTGGCGACGGGGCTTTTGGCGGTGCGCGTGGTGACCCGGCCGGTGCACCGGCTGCACGAAGCCGCGCGCCTCGTCGCGGAGGGCAACTTGACCGTGTTGGTGCCTGCGCGCGGATCCGACGAGCTCGCCGAGCTGTCGCGCACCTTCAACGCGATGACGGCCGGGTTGCGCGAGCGAAACGAGATGAAGCTCGTGCTTGCGCTCAGCCAGAGCCTGGATCTGCAGGAGGTCCTGCACCGGCTGCTCGATTCGCTCGCCCACGTGGTGCCGTTCGACCGCGCCGCGGTGCTGGTCTCGCGCAGCGACCGCCTGGAGACGGCGCTCTCCCGCGGGTATCTCGAAGAAGACCTTGCCCGGGTGCGCCCGGTTCCCATCGCCGATGCCGACGCCGCGATCGCCGGCCGCAAGCCGCTGCTCGTCCAGTCGGGGCGGATGCTCCTCTTGCCCCTGCTCTCGCGCGAGGAGCAGGGAGCAGGCGTGGTCTGCCTCACCCGCAACGCGCCGTACGACGAGCGCGCGGCGCGGATCGCGTTCGACTTCGTCCAGCCCGCGGTGGTGGCGGTCGACAACGCGCGACTCTTCTCGGAAGTGAAGCGGCTCGCGACCACCGACGGCCTCACCGGGATCTCCAACCGGCGGCATTTCCTGCTGCTCGGGGAGACGCTGTTCGAGACCGCGCGGCGCTACGGGCAGCCGCTCAGCGCGCTGATGCTCGACGTCGACCGCTTCAAGCAGGTGAACGACCAGCACGGCCATGCGGTCGGAGACGAGGTGCTCCGCGCCGTCTCCAACCGCACCGGGCAGTGCCTGCGCGCCGCCGATCTGCTCGGCCGCTACGGCGGCGAGGAGTTCGCGCTGCTGCTCCCCATGACCCAGCAGCTCGCGGCGCACAGCATGCTCGCCGAGCGGATCCGCAGGGCGGTTGCGAACGAGCCGATCTCCACCGCGGCCGGCAAGCTCTCCATCACCGTCAGCATCGGCGTCGCCTCGCTGACGCCGCGGGTTCCGGATCTGGAGCACCTCCTGATGGAAGCCGATGCCCGGATGTACGAGGCCAAGGCGGCGGGCCGCGATCGGGTGGCCTGAGCAAAGATGACGAGCCGCGACCTCAGCGAATCCGACAGCCGCGCCGGGAGCATCGCCCGGCTGGCGGATGACGAGCCGACCGCCGAATCGGCGGCGCGCGCGGTGCTCGCGCGGCTCTGCGCCCGCGGCGGATGGGCCGCCGCGCGGCTCGAGCTGCGCAACGAGACGGAGCGCCGTCCGATCTGGCACGTCCGGCGGCGCCAGCCGATCGATCTGCTGCGCCGAGCCGCAGAGGAGCGCCGGCACGCCCCGACGTGGCTGGACGAGGAGCTGCGCGGACCGGGGTGGACCGAGGTCCCGCGGCCGGCCGGCGCCTCCTGGCTGTTCCCGCTCCGGGCCGAAGACCGGCTGATCGGCGCGGTCGAGGTGTTCGCCCGCGGCGAGGTGTCCGAAGACATGCTGCAGCGCACGCTGGCGTCGTGCGCGGAAGCGGCCCCGGTGCTCGCGCGCAAGCCCGCCGACGTGGGCCTCCTCGCCAGCGGCCTCGCCGATCCGCTCACCGGCCTCGCCAGCCGGCCGCTCTTCATGCAGCGGCTCGCCGCCGCCGTCGAGCGCGCGCGCCAGAGCGCCTCCACCGCGCTGGCGGTGATCGTGCTGAATCTCGACCGCTTCAAGATGATCAACGGCAGCCTCGGCCATGCCGCCGGCGACGAGCTCCTGCGGGGGATGGCGCGCAGGCTGCGCCAGGCGCTGGGGAGCCGGCCGCTCGCGGCACGGCTGGCGGGCGACGAGTTCGGCATCCTCCTCGAGCGCGTCCACGATCCCGGCGCGGCGCTGCGCACCGCCGAGCGGGTGCAGCGCGCCGTCGGCGAACCATTCCGCCTCGGCGACCGGGAGCTCTACGTCACCGCCGCCGTCGGGGTGGCCTTCGGCGGCGAGAGCTGCCCCCGCGCCGAGGACCTGCTGCGGCAGGCGGACATCGCGGCCCGCCGCGCCAAGTCGGAAGGAGTGGGGCGGCAAGCGGTCTTCGAGAGCAGCATGCACGCGAGCGCGGTGGCGCAGCTGACGCTGGAGAACGAGCTGCGCGGCGCGATCGATCGGGAAGAGCTGGAGGTGCATTACCAGCCGATCGTCTCGCTGGCGGACGGCGACATCGTCGGCTTCGAGGCGCTGGCGCGCTGGAACCACCGCGAGCTGGGCTCGATCCCTCCCGTCCGCTTCATCCCGGCGGCCGAGGAGGCGGGCCTGATCGGAAGGCTCGGGAACTTCGTCCTCCGCGAAGCCTGCGCAGGCATGCGCCTGTTGCAGATGTCCGCGCGCAGGCCGCTCTCCATGAGCGTCAATCTCTCCGCCTCCCAGCTCTTCGACGTGGCCCTGGTCGCGGACGTCGCGCGGATCCTGGGGAGCGCCGGCGTCGACCCCTCGGCGCTGCGTCTGGAGATCACCGAGAGCGTGCTGGTGGAGCAGCCGGATGCGGCGGCGGCGGTGCTGGAACGCCTGCGCGGCCTGAACCTGCGCATCTGCATGGACGACTTCGGCACCGGGTATTCGTCGCTCAGCTACCTGCATCGCCTGCCCGTGGACGTGCTCAAGATCGACCGCTCGTTCATCGTGGCGCTGGAGTCCGGAGACAAGCCACAGGGCATCGTCGCCGCGATCGTGGCGCTGGCGAAGAACCTGCGCGTCGAGCTGATCGCGGAGGGCGTGGAGACGCAGCAGCAAGCGGCGGTGCTGCAGCGGCTCGGCGTGCCGCAAGCGCAGGGATACCGGTTCGCCCGCGCTCTGGAGCTGCAGAAGGCGGCGGCGCTGCTGCGCAGCTACGCGTCGAGCACGCGGCGCACTTCGCCGAGCAGTACGAACGGGCTGAACGGCTTCTGGATGAGCGGCGCCGGCGCGGATGCCCCCGACTCAGTTCCCAACGGGTAGCCGCTCATGTACAGGACGCGGACCGACGGCTGCCTCTCGATCAGGCGCCGCGCCAGCTCCGGGCCGTCAGTCTTCGGCAGGCCCACGTCGGTGAGCAGCAGGTCGAGCCGGTGCCCTTCCGCGGCCCGCATTCCCTCTTCCGCGTCGGCCGCGTCGAGGACGTCGTATCCGTGCGCCGCAAGCATCCGGCGGACCATGGCGCGCAGCGCGTGCTCGTCCTCGACCACCAGGATCCGCTCGCCGCGTCCGCGCGCCGGAGCGCGGTCGACCGGGGCCGCGGCCGCCGGCGCGCCGTCCACGGCGGGAAAGAAGACGGCGACGACGGTTCCTTGCCCCAGCCGCGAGATGACGTCGACTCCGCCGCCCGCGCCGCCGGCGATGCCGTAGACCGTGGGCAGGCCGAGGCCGGTGCCCTTGCCGGGCCCCTTGGTGGTGAAGAACGGCTCGAAGAGCCGCCGCACCACCTCGTCGCTCATGCCGTCGCCGGTGTCCTCGACCTGGATCCGCACGTAGCGGCCCGGCCGCAGCTCGCCGCTGCGCACGCGCACGGGGGTGTTGAAGGTGACGTTCGCGGTCCGGACCGTCAGCCGTCCGCCGCGAGGCATCGCGTCCCGCGCGTTGACGGCGAGGTTGAGCACCACCTGCGTCACCTGGTCGGGATGCGCGCGGGCCGTCCACAGGTCCTGGTGCGCATCCAGCTCGAAGCGGATGTTCTCTCCCAGCAGCCGGGAGACGAGCTTCTGCGCTTCGGTCACCACCGCGTTCAGGTCGATCAGCTGCGGTTCGCCGGGAGAGCGCCGGCTGAAGAGAAGGAGCTGGCGGGTGAGCTGCGCTCCGCGATCCGCGGCCTGGGCGATGCCGTCGATCTCCTGCTGCAGCGCGTGACCCGGCTGGAGCGCGCCGCGCAGGTAGTCGACGTGGGCGGAGATGACCGCGAGCAGGTTGCTGAAGTCGTGCGCGACGCCGCCGGCGAGGCGCCCGATCGCGTCCATCTTCTGCGATGCGCGGAGGCGGTCCTCCAGGTCGCGCCGCTGGCTCTCGCCCTGCTCGCGCGCGCTCACGTCGCGCGCCGACTGCACCCGCAGCGTGCGTCCCTGCTGGCGGAACTCGGTGAAGGTCACCTCGGCGGGAAACTCGCTGCCGTCCTTGCGGCGGTGCCGCTGCAGGACCGGCGAAGGGCCCGGCTTCCCTTCCGGATCGCCTCTGCGGAGCTCGGCGGCAGGAGTGCGCAAGAGCTCCTCGGCGGAGTACCCGTAGAGCTGCAGAGCCGCCTCGTTCGCCTCCACCACCATCCCGGAGTCGCTCTCGTAGAGGACCACCGCTTCGGGCGCCGCGTCGATCAGGCGACGGTGGCGGACCTCGAATTCCATCAGGCGCTCGAGCAGGGCGTGCTGCTGGCGGCGCAGGTGGCTCTTCTCCATCGCGCTGTGGACCTTGAAGCTGAGCGCGGAGAAGTCGGCGATCGGCTTCGTCAGGTAGTCGAAGGCGCCGATCTGCACCGCCTCGATGGCGGACTCGATGCTGGCGTAGCCCGTGATCAGGATCACCTCCAGCTCGGGCTGGAGCTGCTTGAGCTGGCGGGAGAGGGCGAGACCGGAATCCGCCCCGAGGTTCTTGTCCACCAGCGCCACCGAGAGGTCGCCCTGGCGGGCATGCTCGAGAGCCCCGGCTGCGCAATCGGCGGTGACGATCTCGCGGTCGGGATCGTCGAGGAGGCTGCTCAGCACCTCCACCACGACCCGGTCGTCGTCGACCACCAGGATCCGGGGCTTGCCCATCACACCGCCTCTGAAAGTGCGCCAGCCACAGGATAAAGCGGCGCGCTCCTGCCCCAAAGAAGATGGTCCGCGGCAAGTCGGAAGAGCGGGTGGTCAAAGCGGGGCGATCAGCACACCATCGGTCTCCAGGCGGTCGCGGACCGCGCGCGCGATCCCGGTCGCTCCGGCCGTGTCCCCGTGCAAGCAGAGCGTGTCGGCGTCGATGCGCACCCGGGAACCGTCGGAGGCGACGGCGTATCCCTCGCGCGCGATCAGCGCGGCCTGCTCCGCGGCCTCCTTCGGGTCGCGCAGCACCGCTCCGGGCTCGGACCGAGGCATCAGCGTCGCATCGGGAAGGTAACGTCGATCCGCGAATGCCTCTCCGGCGGCGCGGAGTCCCGCGAGTCGTGCCGCTCCCAGCTGCACCGATCCGGCCAGCCCCACCACGATCAGATCGCCGCCGTAGGCCCGCACCGCCTCGGCGATCGCGGTCGCCACCGTCAGGTCGCGCGCCGCGCGGTTGTAGAGAGCGCCGTGCGCCTTCACGTGCGCGAGCCGGCCGCCGTGAGCGCGCACGAACCCGTCCAGCGCCGCCACCTGGTAGAGGACCAGGGCCCGCACTTCGTCGGGCGACAGGTCCACCGCCGCGCGCCCGAAGTTCTCCCGATCCGCGTATCCGGGATGGGCCCCCACCTGCACCCGACGGGACAGCGCGAGCGAGACGACGCGATCCATGATCAGGGGGCTTCCCGCGTGCAGGCCGCAGGCGATGCTCGCCGAAGTGAGGAACGGGAGGAGGGGTCCGTCGTCCATCCCTTCTCCGACGTCCGCGTTCAGGTCCATCGCTCCTCCAGGAAGCGCACCGCGGTCCCCGGGCGTGCCTGCGCCAGCAAGGGGAAGTCCGCGGGGAGCACGGTGGCGATCTTCGCATATCCGCCGGTGACCGGGCGATCCGGTCCGAGGACGATCGGCATGCCGTCGCCCGGCACCTGCACGGCTCCCGGTGCGGTCCCCTCGGGCGGGATGTCGGAGCGCCGCGCGAGGGCCAGCGCGGGGCCTTGCAGGCGCAGGCCGCGCCGGTCGCTGCTCGGGGAGACGCGATAATACGAGTCGAAGAAGTCCTCGGGGCTGGCGAAGAACTCCCATTGCGGGCCGCGGCGCGCGCGCACATCCAGCAGCGGCTCGCCCCAGCGCAGCGGCAATCGGGGCGGCCGGGGGCTCCGGCGAGGGGCCGCGGTGGATCGGTGCAGCACCTCTCCGATCGCGATCGTCCGCGACGGCTCTCCCGGGAGCGGCTCGACAAAGCCGCCCTCCACGGCGAGATACGCCCGGGCGCCCCGGCGCACCGGGCCGGTGCGCAGCTCGTCGCCGCGGTGCAGGAGACGCACGTCCGTTCCCACCGCGACGCGGACGTCGCGGAGCGCGGCGAGGTCGGGTCCGGCGAGCGTGATCTCCAGGGCCGCCGCGGACGGGGCGTTGCCCACCGCCCGGTTCGCCGCGGCGAGGAGCGCGAGATCCATCGCGCCGCCCGCCGGAACGCCCGAGGAGGCGAGGCCGTACCGCGGGCTGCCCTGCACCGAGGTGAACGCGCCGGGCCCGATCACGCGGAAGAGCGGATCCCCGGCCGGTGGCGGTGAAGGTGTGGCGGCGGGCGGCTCGCGTAGCCGCGCCACGGGTTCGAACACGACGCGATCGCCGGGCCGCAGGAGCGCCGGCGGATCCGTCGCGGGATCGAACATCCTCGCGGCGACGCGGCCGATCAGCCGCCATCCGCCCGGCGTGGCGGCCGGGTAGATGCCGGTGAATCCGTCCGCGATCGCCAGGCTGCCGGCGGGCACGCGCACCCGCGGCGTGTGCAGGCGCGGCACCGCGAAGCCGCCGGTCATGTACGCGAACCCGGGCGCGAAGCCGAGGAAGGAGACCACGTGCTCCGCCTCGACGTGGCGGCGCACCAGGTCGGCGGGCGCCAGGCCGAGCTCGCGCGCGACCTCGGCGAGATCCGGTCCGTCGTAGCAGGCCTCGATCCGGACGACGCGCGCGGGCGGCGCCGCGGCGCTGCGCGAGAGATCCAGGCGATCGATGTCGAGGAGCGCCTCGTCGTAGAGCAGGAGCAGGGTGCAGGCGCCGGGAACGGCATCGAGCAGGCCCTCCGGCGGATCGTCGGCCAGCGCCGCCGCGAGCCCGAGCGCGCTCCGGCTGGGCAACGAGACGATCGCCGCGCCCTCGCAGAGCTTTCGCAGCTCAGGCAATCGCGGCGAGCTCCCGGCCGCGCGTCTCCGGCAACAGGAGTGCGGCGACGAAGAGCACCGCATACGCGGAGGCGGCGAAGATGCCGATGGCGCGACCCAGCGGCATGGAGGCGGAGAGGAACCCGATCACGCTGGGGAACAGCGCTCCGACGCCGCGTCCGAAGTTGTAGCTGAACCCCTGGCCGGAGCCGCGGATCCGCGTCGGGAACAGCTCGGTGAAGAAGGCGCCCATGCCGCTGAAGATCCCGCTGGCGAAGAACCCGAGAGGAAAGCCGAGCACCAGCATGGCGCGGTCGGAGATCGGCGCGAGCGTGTAGGTCAGCACCGTGACCATCGAGCAGAGCGAGAAGAGATAGAAATTCTTCTTCCGGCCGAGCTGATCCGAGAGGTACGCGGAGACCAGGTACCCCGAGAACGAGCCGGCGATCACCACGCCGAGATATGCGCCCGTGTTGAAGACCGAGAGGCCGCGCACGGTCTTGAGGTAGGTGGGAAGCCAGGTGGTGATCGCGTAGTAGCCGCCCTGCGCTCCCGTCGCGAGGAGGGCCGCGAGCGCGGTGGTCGGCGCGATCTCCGGAGCGAAGATCTCCCAGAAGCGGCCGGTGGCGCCGCTCTCCCGCGCGGCGCGGAAGACCGCGGGCTCCTCGACGTTGCGGCGGATGTAGAAGACGAGGAGCGAGGGAAGGATTCCGGCGAGGAAGAGCACGCGCCAGGCGGTCTGTTCCGGAAGGATGCTGAAGGCGACCGTGTAGAGGATCGCGGCGGCGCCCCATCCCAGCGCCCACCCGCTCTGGACCGCGCCGACCGCCTTGCCGCGGTGGCGCGCCGCGATCACTTCGCCCATCAGCACTGCCCCGGCGGCCCACTCTCCGCCGAAGCCGAGCCCCATCAGCGCCCGGAAGGCGAGGAGTTGGCCGTAGCTTTGCGCGAGCCCGCAGAGTCCGGAGAAGACGGCGAACCAGAGGATGGTGATCTGCAGGGTGCGGACGCGCCCGATCCGGTCCGCGATCAGCCCCGCGAGCCAGCCTCCGAGAGCGGAGGCGAGCAGGGTGGTGGTCTGGAGCGTCCCCGCCTGCCCCTTCGTCAGGTGCCAGCCGGCGATCAGCGTCGGGATCACGAAGCTGTAGAACTGGAAGTCCATGCCGTCGAGCGCCCAGCCGCCGAAGCAGGCGCGGAAGGTGGCCCGCTCGCCTTTCGACA
>DASREU010000190.1:0-4623 GCA_035651935.1 Myxococcales bacterium
ACCTGATCGAGTGGCTCGGGACCCGCGTCTCCGTCCGCTGATTCAGCGGAGCGTCATCACGACCGCGACGATCCCCAGGGGCACGATCACGAGCGCCAGCGTGAGCGGCAATGCCGCCGGGTGACCGTAGTTGAACGTGTAGCCGAGGCCGTACCGCTTCGGGACGAACAGCGCAGGATCCTCGCGGTCGACGTAGAAGAAGCCGCCGCGCCACGCCGACGGATTGTGCGCCGGCTCGCGCGGGATTTTCCGCGCGCTCTTCCATACGAAGGCGAGGAGCGCGAGCACGCCGCCGAGGGAGAGAACCAGCACCGGCTTGAGCAGCCGTCCGCCCGTCGCCGACGCGGCCAGGACGCCGCAGCAAGCCAGCGCGCTGAAGTACTCGCCGATCAGCAGCGTCTTGATCGTGAACGCCCGGAGAGCGCCGTCGGGCGTGCTGCGCCTCAGCCCCGCCTGGAATGCGAGCAGCGTCAAGCAGACGATGGCGCCGAGGAGCAGCGGCAGGACGGCGGCGACCGGTGTGCGCGACACGAACCCGTCAGGCTGGAAATGGACGTTCCAGTGGATCGGCAGCCGTTCCGGCAATTCTTCCCAGCGCGCGCGCACCCAGAGCGCGCCCGCCGCGAGGATCAGGAACGGCCCGGCCTGCACGAACAGGCTCGGCGCTCGGCGTTCGTCGGTCATGGGCCCTCCGTGGCGGCCTCCGCCCGTGCTATGGAGAGCGCCCCATGAGCACCCGCGAGAGCGATCGGTTCGAGACCAAGGCGATCCATGCCGGGCAACAGCCCGATCCTACCACCGGCGCGGTGATGACGCCGGTCTACCTCACCTCGACGTACGCGCAATCGGGCCCCGGAGAGCACAAGGGGTTCGAGTACTCGCGGACCCGCAACCCGACTCGCGACGCGCTCCAGGGCTGCCTCGCGGCGCTGGAAGACGGCAAGCACGCGCTCGCCTTCGCCAGCGGCCTCGCCGCGACCGACGCCGTCTTGCACCTGCTCTCGGCCGGCGATCACGTGGTGCTCAGCGACGATCTCTACGGCGGGACCTTCCGGCTCGCCGACAAGGTCTTCAAGCGGCTCGGGATCGAGCAGAGCTACGTCGACGTCACCGACCCGCGCGCCGTCGAAGCGGCCTTCCGCCCGAACACGAAGCTGCTCTGGGTGGAGACGCCGACCAATCCGATGCTGAAGATCTGCGATCTCGCCGCGCTCGCCGCCGTCTGCCGCAAGCGCGGGGTGATCTCCGTCTGCGACAACACCTTCGCCACGCCGTTCTTCCAGCGCCCGCTGGAGCTCGGGTTCGACGTGGTCGCGCACTCGATGACGAAGTACTTGAATGGCCACAGCGACGTCGTGGCCGGCGCGCTGGTCGTCCGCCGCGACGACCTGCACGAGAAGCTCGCCTTCCTGCAAAACGCCGTCGGGGCGGTGCCGGGCCCGCTCGATTCCTTCCTCGTCCTCCGCGGCCTGAAGACGCTGCACGTCCGGATGGAGCGGCACGAGCGGAACGCTCGCCTGGTGGTGCAGGCGCTGCAGCGCCACCCCAAAGTCGAGCGCGTCACCTGGCCGGGCATGCCCGAGCACCCGCAGCACGCCCTCGCCAGGCGGCAGATGAGCGGCTTCGGCGGGATGCTCACCTTCGTGATCAAGGGCGGCCTTCCCGCCGCGCGCACGTTCCTGAAAGCGCTGCGGCTGTTCGCCGTGGCCGAGTCCCTCGGCGGGGTGGAGAGCCTGATCGAGCATCCGGCGATCATGACGCACGCTTCGGTGCCGGCGGAGACCCGGCGCAAGCTGGGGATCGACGACGGCTTCATTCGCCTGTCCGTCGGGATCGAGAACGGACAGGATCTGGTCGACGATCTGGTGCAGGCGCTCGACCGCGCCTGACCCGGAGGCGATCGCAACAACCGAGCCACCGACTACCGCGGAACACGTAGAGAGAGCCCCGCCCTCGAAGGTCTCGGGTGTCGGCTATTTCGTCTCCGTTTCAGGAGATTCACCATCGTCGACACGGGCGTGTCCATCGCGGGTATCGCCGCTTTCCGGCGAGGGGGTTACGCTCACCGCGCCGTGAACGCCGAAGGCCGCCACGCCCGTGCGCCGTTGGTCGCGATCCTCGCCGCGGCGACCCTGCTGACGCTCATCGCCGTCAGCGTTCTGGCGCTGCGCGGGATCGATTCGACGCGGCCGCTGATCGCGCACACGCAGGCGGTGCAATCCATCCTGCTCCGGATCCGCGCCACTCTGGTCGACGCGGAGACCGGACAGCGCGGGTTCCTGCTTCTCGGAGATCCCCGGTACCTCGAACCGTTCGTGCAGGCGGAGCAGTCGCTGCCCGGGATGCTCGCTGAGCTCCGGACGCTCACCGCCGACGACCCATCGCAGCCGGACCGCATCGCGGAGCTCGACCGCCTGGCCTCGCAAAAGATGGAGGAGATCCGCCGGACCATCGAGCTCTTCGAGGCCGGGCAACCCGGCGCGTCCCTGGCCATCCTGCGCACAGGCCGCGGCCGCTCGCTGATGGACGGCGCGCGACAGCTGATCGAAGCCCTGCGCGCGCAGGAAACGCGATTGCTCGCCGGGCGAACCGGCGTCGTGCGCCGCGACCTCGAAGCGGCGATGTGGATCGACGCCGGCGCCGGCCTGGGCTTGATCATCCTCGGATTCCTCCTCTACGCCATCAACCGCGACATCGCCCGCCGTGAAGCGCTGGAAGCGGCCTTGCGGGACGCGGCGAGGTTCCAGGAGCAGTTCGTCGGGATCCTCGGACACGACCTGCGCAATCCGCTCAACGCCATCTCCATGGGAACGGACCTGCTCCTCCGCCCGGAGATCCCTGCGGAGGACTCACAGCGTGCGCTGCGGCGGATCGCCTCGAGCGCCGCGCGCATGCGGCGGATGGTCGATCAGCTCCTGGATCTCACGCGCGCGCGCCTTGCGGGAGGCATCCCGGTGCAGTTGACCCCCGGCACCGATCTCGCGGAGGTCGCGCGCGGCGCCGTGGACGAGCTTCGGGTCGGGCACCCCGAGGCGCAGCTCACGCTCGACGCCGTGCCGCAGATCCGCGGCGAGTGGGACGCCGACCGGATCGCGCAGGTGGTTTCGAATCTGGTGGGGAACGCCATCTCTCACGGGGCCGGCGCTCCCGTCGACGTGCAGGTGAAGCTCGTGGACGGATCCGCGACCCTCGCGGTCCACAACGGCGGCTCGCCGATTCCCGCCGATCTCCTCCCCGGGATCTTCGATCCCTTCCACCGGACGGGAGCCGGCCGCCCTTCGGCGGCCCGAGGACTGGGCCTCGGCCTCTTCATCACCAGGGAGATCGTTCTTGCGCACGGCGGGACCATCGACGTGAACTCGGCACAGATCGAGGGAACGACGTTCACGGTGACGCTGCCGCCGCAGAGGATTCAGAATTCGTACGCCGAGGCGAGGAAGACGTAGAGGAGGAGCTGCTTCGCCGTGGTGGGCTTGAGGTCCGAGAAGTCGAGGTTGTTCGGCACCAGGTCCGTTCCCGAGCCATAGGAGAAATTGATGCCCGCGTCCGTGGCGGTGTGCTGCGTGCGCCAGCCGCCCGAAAGCGTGCCGCCGTACCGGTTCACGTGATTCGGATTGTCGGGAGTCCGCGTGCCGGCGGCCGCCGCCGTGCCCAGCGGCTCGTCGGAGGCGCTGAAGTCGGTGAAGAACCCGGCGCGCATCCGCGCCGCGTCCGAGAGGCGGTACTCGATGCCGACGGCGCCGTTCAGCACCGGATTGCGCTTGATGAAGCGATCCAGTCCCTGCGCCGCCCGATCCTCATCGTCCCGCACCTCGCGGCCGGCGAGGAACGTCGCGTCGGCGGTCAGCGTGATCCGATCGGCCGTCCAGGCGATCCCCGCCTGCACGCGCGCCGGCAGCGTGGGCGTGGCGTGCAGGTCCTCCGCGTTCACCACCACCACCTGCGCCGGCGCGCCCGGGCCGGAGATGTTGTCGCCCACCGCGATGCGCGTGAAGCTCCGCCGCGTCCCGAATCCCGGCTCGGGCGAGTACACCGAGAGCCCGAGGCTGAGCTGGTCGGTCGCGTCCCAGCGAACCCCCACCGCGCCGACCGCGCCGAAGGTGGTGTAGTCGACCCGCGAGGTGATGGTCGCGAATCTGGAAGCGTCGGCGGGATCGATCGCGGTCAGCTCGAGCTGGGTGAGCGAAGTCCCGAAGAGGAGGAAGCCGCTGGCTCCGACGCCGAATCTTCCCCAGCGGCGAGCCCAGGTCACGCCTCCCCACACCGTCTGATCTTCGTTCGAGACGAAGAACGCATTCTGGCTCGAGCCCAGCTTGTCGCGGTCGTTCGTCCGGACCGCGTCGGGGACGAAGATGCTGATCGCGACCGCCGAGCCGTCGCCTTCCGGCCTGTCGTCCTCGCCGAACTTCCAGACGACCGACGTGGCGACCGGGAAGATGTTCAGGTCGCGGTAGGTGAAATCGTGGCCGTCGCCGAGCGCGTCGGCGTTGCTGCCGCTCACCACCCCGTAGACGGAGCCGGAGAGCGAAACCTGCGAGCGGCGCACGAAGGCGAGTCCGCCCGGGTTGTAGTACGGGCCGGAGCCGTCGTCGGCGAGGGCGGTGAACGCGCCGCCCATCCCCG
>DASREU010000191.1:0-5053 GCA_035651935.1 Myxococcales bacterium
ACCACTTCTACTTCGTCACCGTCACCGGCATCGCCACGCCCTCCATCGACGCGCGGCTGGTCGTTCCGCTGGGGCTGCGCTCCGACGTGAAGCGGGTCCCGATCTTCGGGCTCGGCTGCGTGGCGGGCGCCGCCGGCCTCGCGCGCGTGGCGGACGCGTTGCGCGGCGTGCCCGGCGAGGTGGCCGTGCTTCTCGCCGTGGAGCTCTGCTCGCTGACGCTGCAGCGCGAGGACCTCTCGATCCCGAACATCATCGCCAGCGGCCTGTTCGGCGACGGCGCGGCGGCCGCCGTCCTCGACGGCGGCGCGCGTGGACGCGGACCGCGCATCGCGGCCACGCGGTCGGTGTTCTATCCGGGCACCGAGCGGGTGATGGGCTGGGACGTGGTCGACTCCGGCTTCAAGGTGGTGCTCTCGCCCGGCGTCCCCCAGCTCGTCCGCGACCGGCTGCGCGCCGACGTCGACGCGTTCCTCGCCGCGCGGGGGCTGCAGCGCAAGGACATCGCGCATTTCATCTGCCACACCGGCGGCCCGAAGGTGCTCGAGGCGTTCGAGGAGGCGCTGGAGGTGCCGCGTCAGGCGATGCAGCGGAGCTGGGACTCGCTCCAGACCTCGGGGAACCTTTCGTCGGCCTCGGTGCTCTTCGTGCTCGCGGACCTCCTCGCTTCCGGCGAGGCGCGGCCCGGGGACCGCGGCCTCTTGCTCGCCATGGGGCCGGGGTTCTGCTCGGAGCTGGTGCTGCTGGAATGGTAGCGGCCTACCTCGTCTTTCTCGCCCTCTTCGCGGCCGAGCGCATCGCCGAGGTGCTGCTCTCCCGGCGCAATGCGCGCATCGCGCTGGCGCGCGCGGGGATCGAGAGCGGCGCCGCGCACTTCCGCTGGATGGCGGCCGTGCACGCGCTCTTTCTTCCCGCCTGCGCGGCGGAGGTGCTCCTGCTTCATCGCCCTTTTCCCGGGGCGCTGGGCTGGGTCTGCGCCGGCGCCGCCCTCGCGGCACAGGGGCTGCGCTGGTGGGCGATCGCCAGCCTCGGGTGGCGGTGGAACGTCCGCGTGATCGTGGTCCCCTCCGAACCTCCGGTGCGCGGCGGACCCTACCGCTACCTGCGGCATCCGAATTACGTGGCCGTCGCCGTCGAGATGCTCTGCGTCCCCCTCGCGCACGGGGCAGTCCTGACCGCGCTGGTCTTCTCGGTGCTCAATCTCCTCCTCCTCCGCACCCGCATCCGCGTCGAGGAGGCGGCTCTCGGCGCCGGCTGGCAGCGCGAGTTCTCCTCCGTCCCCAGGTTCATCCCCCATGGATGAGGTGCTCGGGGAGATCGGGCGGGTGCTCCGGGACGAGCTCGGGCTCTCCCGCGCGCCGCGGCCCGAGGACGATCTGGTCGCGGACCTGCAGCTCGACTCCGTCGGCCTGCTCACGCTGGTGGTGGGCCTCGAGGACCGCTTCCGCATCGCGCTCAAGGAGGAGGACGCGGC
The DNA here is from genome assembly GCA_035651935.1 of Myxococcales bacterium. GTDB lineage: Bacteria > Myxococcota > Myxococcia > Myxococcales > 40CM-4-68-19 > 40CM-4-68-19. Next base: position 1,472 of record DASREU010000191.1, read on the forward strand.
GGCCGTGCGCACCGTCCGCGATCTCGCCGCGCTGGTGCTGCGCAGGCGGGAGGAAGCGCACCCGTGCTGAGCGGCGGGCCGACGGTGCCGCCCCGGCACCCCACCCTGCAGTCCGCCCTGGAGCAGGCGGCGCAGTCGCGCTTGGGGCTGTCGTTCCTCGACGCGCAGGAGCGCGAGACCGAGCTTCCCTTTACGGCGCTGTACGAGCGCGCGCGGCGCGCAGCCGGCGGACTGCGCGATCTCGGCGTGGAGTCCGGCGACCGCGTCGCGATCATCCTCCCCACCGGCGAAGAGTTCATGGACGCGTTCTTCGGCGCGGTCCTCGCCGGCGCGGTGCCGGTGCCCCTCTATCCTCCGGTCCGTCTGGGCCGGATGGAAGAGTTCCACCGCCGGACAGCCCGCATGCTGCAGACCTGCGGCGCGCGCGTCGTCCTCAGCAACGGCCGCATCTCGCGGCTCCTCGGGGTGGCCATCGCCAGCGCGCGCCCTCCGCTGGGGCTGCACGCCGTCCCGCGCGGCGCACCGCACGAAGAACAGGCCCGGCCCGACGACGTGCTGCTGATCCAGTTCTCCAGCGGCACCACCGTCGATCCCAAGCCGGTCGCGCTCACCCACCGGAACGTGCTGGCGAACGTGGCCGCGATCGAGACGATCGTGCCCACCGACGATGCGCAGGCCGGCGTCTCCTGGCTGCCGCTGTACCACGACATGGGCCTGATCGGCTGCCTGCTCCTCGCGGTCGATCGGCCCGGACCGTTGACGCTGATTCCTCCCGAGGTGTTCCTCGCGCGCCCCGGCATCTGGCTGCGCGCCATCTCCCGCAAGCGCGCCACCATCTCGGTCGCGCCGAACTTCGCGTACGGCCTCTGCGTGCGCCGCGTGCGCGACGCAGACCTGGCCGGAGTCGATCTCTCCTCCTGGCGCTTCGCGCTGAACGGCGCCGAGCCGGTCGCGCCGGCCGTGCTGCGGCGGTTCTCGGAGCGTTTCGCGGGCCACGGATTCGATCCCCGGGCGCTGATGCCCGTGTACGGGCTTTCCGAAGCCTCGCTCGCCGTCACCTTCACCCCGCCGGGCCGCGGGCCGCGCACCTTGGCGAGCGGACCGCGCGAGCTCGCTTCGGTGGGGATGCCGCTCCCCGGGATCGAGGTCGACATTCGCGGCGGCCGCATCTTCGTCCGCGGCCCGTCGGTGATGCGCGAGTACTACGGGAACCCCGCCGCCACCGCCGCGGCGCTCAGCGACGGCTGGCTGGACACCGGCGATCTCGGGTTCGAGCACGAGGGAGAGCTGTTCGTCTCCGGCCGGGCCAAGGACGTGGTGATCCTGCGCGGCCGGAACCATGCGCCCCAGGAGTTCGAGGACGCTCTCGATGGCGCGCCCGGCGTGCGCCCCGGGTGCGCGGCGGCGGTCGGGCTCTCAACGGCCGAGGGCGAGGAGCTGGTGTTGCTGGTCGAGGCGGACGGCGACGCCGATGCGGAGCAGATCCGCTCGCTGGTGACGGAGCGCACCGGCGTGCGCCCGCATGCGGTCCACCTGCTCGCGCCCGGGACCCTGCCGCGGACGTCCAGCGGCAAGCTGCGCCGCGGCGAGGCCCTGCGCCAGCTCCAGGCCGGCGAGCTCCGGCCGCCGGATCGCGTCACCCTCGTCCACGTGGCGAAGGAGACCGCGCGCTCCCTGCTCGCCCGGATGCGCGGCTGATGCAGGACGTGGTCATCGCTGGCGGAGGCCCGGCGGGCCTCGGCGCCGCGATCCGCTCGGCGCAGCGCGGGTTCCGCACCGTGCTCTTCGAGCGGAGCGCCGCGGTCCCCGACAAGGCCTGCGGCGAGGGGCTGATGCCGGCGGGCGCGCGCGAGCTGGAGCGGCTCTCGGTGCGCATCCCGGAGGAGCGGTGCGCCCGGTTCCGCGGCATCCGCTACCTGCAGGAGGACGGCACGGTGCTGGAGGCGCGCTTCACGGGCGGGGAAGGCCTCGGGATCCGGCGCACGGCGCTCGAGGACGCGCTGCGCGAGCGCGCTCTCGCCTGCGGCGCCGAGCTGAGGACCGGAGCGGTGCTCGCGGCGCGCGCGCGCGGCGATCGTGTCGAGCTCGAGACGTCGGGCGGACCGGTCGAGACCCGCCTCCTGATCGCCGCCGACGGGCTGCACTCCTCGCTTCGGCGGGCCGCCGGGCTGGAAGCGCCGCACGGCGACGCTCCGCTGCGCTTCGGGCTGCGCCGGCATTTCGAGGTGCCGCCGTGGACCGATCTGGTGGAGGTCCACTGGGAGGACGCGATCGAGGCGTACGTCACGCCGGTGTCGCCGCGATCGGTGAACGTCGCCTTCCTCCGCGAGCGCTCCGGAAGCGAGGACTTTTCCGCGCTGCTCGAGCGCTTTCCCCTGCTCCGCGATCGGGTCGGGGGCGCGCAGGCGATATCGGAGACGCGCGGCGCGGGCCCGCTGCTGCAGCGGGTGCGCTCGGTCTGGGCGGAGCGGCTGGCGTTGATCGGCGACGCCGCGGGGTACGTGGACGCGATCACCGGACAGGGGCTGTCGCTGGCGTTCGCCGCCTCCGCGCTCCTGATGGAATCGCTGCCGGACGATCTCTCGGCCGATCTTTCCCCCGCGCTCCGGCGCTACGCGGCGCGGCTGCGGCCGCGCTGGCTGGCGTATGCGCTTCCGGCGCGGGCGCTCGTGGCGCTCTCCGGGCGGCCGGCGCTGCGCCGTGTCACATTCCGGTCATTGCACAGCGTCCCGCTGGCATTCGGCGCTCTGGTCCGCGCCGTCGCCTGATTTTCGACAGAAATGCTCGCGGACGTGCCTATGTTCCTCGGCCATGGGAAATCAGCGCTGGCCGTGGATCCTCGGAGCCGCCGCGATCGCCGCCTTGGTCGCGTTCTTCGCCCTTCGCCGCCCTGCTCCCGAGGCGCCGCCAAAGGTGGCGCAGACGGAGCCGGCGCCGGCCAAGCCCCCCGACGCGCCGCTTCCACCGGCGGAGAAGAGCGACGCGCAGGTGCGCAAGGACCTCGGCACGCTCTCCTCGCGGCCGGAGTGGGCGCAGTGGCTCTCCGCCTCCGATCTGCTCGACCGATTCGTGGTGACCGTCGACAACGTCGCGGAGGACGTGAACCCCCGCAAGCAGCTCGACTTCGTGAAGGTGAAGCCGCAGAAGACGAGCCGGCTCGACACCGCCCGCTACGATCTCACCGCCGACGTGATCGCCTCGGTGGACGCGAAGGGAGCCGCCCAGGTGATCCGCGACCTCCACCCCCTGCTCGAATCCGCGTACCACAAGCTCGGCTACCCGGACCGGAAGTTCGACGACGTCGCCGCCAAGGCCCTGCAGCGGGTCATCGACGCTCCCATCGTCGAGACCACCCCCCGCCTGGTCCCCAAGGGCCTCGTCTACGCCTTCTCCGACGAAAAGCTGGAAAAGCTCGGCCCCGTCGAAAAGCTCCTCCTCCGCATGGGCCCCCGAAACACGAAGCTGATCCAGACCAAAGCCCGCGAGATCGCCGCCGCCCTCGACCTCCGCCTCGCCACGCACTGACCGAATTTCGGGGACACGTACGAGATTCCGCTCGGCCCGCACACGCCGCGCGACGGT
>DASREU010000192.1:0-8871 GCA_035651935.1 Myxococcales bacterium
AGCTGGGGCATCTGGCCTTCGCCGGCGCGGGCGCCGAGGGCGAAGCCCAAGCCGCGGCGCCGCCGCCTCCTGCCCAGCCGCCGAAAGCGGAGCAGCCCGCGAAGCCCGCCGCGCAGGATGCGGCCGCGCCGCCGCCGCGCACGCTGCCGAAGACCACGCGCGAGCCGCCCCGCCCCGCGGCTCCCGTTGCAGCGAGGCCCGCGGCGCCGCCGGTGATGAAACCCACCGCGCCGCCCGCGGCGAAACCGGCGGTGGCGCAGGTGATCGCGCGGCCGCCGCCGACGTTCGCGCAGCCCCCGCCCGACGAGCCGCCCGAAGCGGCGCTCGCGCGGCTCTCCGCGCTCTGGGAGCGGTTGACCGCCGCGGACCACTTCGAGGCGCTGGGAGTGGAGAGGAAGTCGGCGTCGCCGGCCGAGGCGAAGCGGAACTTCTTCGCGCTGGCGAAGGAGCTGCACCCGGACACCGTCACCGATCCTTCGCAGGCGGAGCTGAAGGACGTGAAGGAGCGCCTGTTCGCGCGGATCAACGAGGCCGCCCAGGTGCTGGGCGACGAGAAGCGTCGCAAGGAGTACGAGGGCGAGCTCGACGGCAAGGCCTCGACGGTCGACGTCTCGAGGATCTTCGCCGCCGAGGAGAACTTCCAGCGCGCGGAGATCCTGATCAAGGCGCACAAGTACCAGGAGGGCCTGGCCCTGCTGGACGAAGCGATCGCGATGAACGCCGAGGAGGCGGAGTTCTACGCCTGGCGCGGCTATGCGAAGTTCCTCCTGGCGAAGGACCGCAAGGAGGCATTCGAGGAGTGCGCCGCCGAGTGCCGCAAGGCGATCAAGATGGTCGATCGCTGCATCCCCGCCCACCTCTTCCTCGGCCACATGGCGAAGGTGACCGGCGATCTGAAGACGGCGAAGAAGTGCTACACGCGGGTGGTGGAGCTGGACGAGAAGCACGTCGAGGCGCAACGCGAGCTGCGCCTGATGGGCGCCAAGGCCTGAGGCCTCACTTCGGCAGGACGATCTCCGGCTTGTCCTTGCGGGGGCGGTAGAGCAGGGCGGTGCGGCCGAGGACCTGCGCGACCTGCGCGCCCGTGCGGCCGGCGAGCAGCGCCGCCGCGTCGTGCCTGTCCTGTGGCGAGCTCTCCCCGATCTTCACCTTGATCAGCTCGTGCGTCTCGAGCTGCTGGTCCGCCTGCCGCACCACCGCGTCGCTGACGCCTTCGTGACCGACTTGCAGCACCGGATCGAGATGGTGGCCCAGCGCGCGCAGATGGCGGCGCTGCCGGCCGGTGAGCTCGTCAGGCAACGTGGGTCCGGACGTCGCGATGGTGCGGGACGACGGAAGGGCGTGCGACCAGCGCCTCCAGCAAGCGGAGGAAGAGGAACACGTTCGGGATGGCGGCGAGGCTCCCGCCGAAGGCGACCTCCGTGCCTTTTTGCCGGATGCGGAGGAACCCGCCGTCCACCGTCACCTTCTCGATCTCCGCCAGCCCGCAGCTCCGGAAGCCCCCGAACAGCTTGCGGGCGGAGACCTTCTCGCGGTCGAGCACCAGCGAGGCGCCGAACCGGACCTCGCCACCGCGGTCGATCACGGCGCGCGCCTCCGCGAACAGCGCGCGGGTCTGCTGCTCGGTGACCCGCTCCGCGAGCACGTCCATGCCTTTCATGTTCGTCGGAAGCTTGTGCCTGCGGCCGTTGGGATCGGTGAGCGTGAGATAGAAGCTCGTCCCGGAAGGGATGAGGAAGGAAATGCGCTTCTTGACCGCCCGGTATCGCAGCTGCGCCATGTCGGCCCAGCGAAGCGCCCAGAGCCGGCCGCGCAGGCCCCAGCGCTCGATGCCGTCCGTCCGCACCACCACCTTGGTGCAGGCTTGCTGGACGATGGCGAGGAGCCCGAGGAGGAGCAAGGTCAAACCGCCGGCCATCGCGGGCAATCGCGCGTCGGCGTCGAGATCCGGAAGGTCGCTGGCGAACGCGACCAGCACCATTCCGGGCACTACCATCATCAGGACCGCCAGGACGCGTCCGGCGCGCGTGGCAGGGTGCGTCGCGGCGATCTCGCCCTTGGGAACGTGCAGCCCTTCCACGGCGAGACCCTCCCCCTCAGCGCGCTTCGCCGGCGCCTTTGGCCGGCGGTGCGAAGAGGTCCTGCTGCGTCGGGATCAGCCCCAGCTTCTTCGCCACTGGAGCAAAGCTTCGCCGATGCAGCGCACAAGCGCCAAGGCGCTCCAGTGCGTCGAGGTGGTCCGGCGTCGGATATCCCTTGTGATTACAAAAGCCATAGCCCGGATATTGGGCGTCGAGGGTAGTCATCAGGCGGTCGCGGTGCACCTTGGCGACGATGCTGGCGGCGCCGATGGTGATGCTCTTGGCGTCGCCCTTGATGATCGGCTGCTGCGGCATGGCGAGCCCGTCGAGCCGGCGCGCGTCGATGAGCAGGTGTTGCGGCTGCGGGTCGAGAGCGAGAACGGCGCGCTTCAGCGCCATCAGGCCGGCGCGATAGATGTTGAAGCTGTCGATCTCCTCCACCTCCGCCCGGCCGATGCCCACCGCGACCGCTTGCGCGCGGATCTCCGGCTCCAGGGCATCGCGCTCTTCCGGAGTGAGCTGTTTGGAATCATTGACTCCCTTGATTCGCGTTCCGGGGTGAAAGATGACCGCCGCGGCGATCACCGGCCCGGCGAGCGGCGCCATGCCCACTTCGTCGCAGCCGCCGACCAGGAGGATGCCCTGGTCCCAGAGCGGCTGCTCGAACGCGCAGAGGCGCGTCAGCCTGCGGCCTTCCGCCTGGGCCTTGTGGTTCCGCCGCTCGATCTTTTCCGCGATGGCGCGCGCCCCCGCCCGCGGATCGCCCTTCAGCGCCGTCAGGCCGCCGGCCGGCAGGTCCCGGCACTCCTCCACGAACAGGCGCTGCAGTTCCGGCACCGGAGTCCTGCGGAGGTCGTCCATTCGCACGCCGTCAGCGTAGAGCCGCGCGGCCAGCCGGCGCAAGATGTTAGCGTCCGGCGATGCTGACGTTCTACGACGCGCCGATCTCGGGGAATACGTACAAGGTTCGATTGCTGCTCGAGCAGCTGGCGATTCCGCACGAGGTGGTGCGGCTCGACATCGCCGGCGGCGCGGTCCGGGCGCCCGAGTACCGGAAGATCAATCCCTTCGGACGGGTGCCTTTCATCGCCGATGGCGGATTCGGGCTGGCGGAGTCCAACGCGATCCTCCTCTACCTCGCGCGCGGGACGCGCCTGTTGCCGGCGGACCCGCAGCAGACGGCGCTGGTGCAGCAGTGGATGTTCTTCGAGCAGAACCAGGTGGAGCTGGCGATCGGGATCCCGCGGTTCTGGCGGAAGTTCGGGATCGAGCAGCCGGAAGCTCTCCTGGAGCACTACAAAGGGCGCGCGGTGGCGTCGCTGAAGGTGCTTGAGCGCCACCTGGCGAGCCGGAAGTGGTTCGTGGGCGAGGGGTACTCCGTGGCGGACCTCGCGCTCTTCGCGTACACGCACCTCGCGCCCGACGCAGGTCACGACCTGGCGCCATTCCCTGCAGTCAGCGCCTGGCTGGAGCGCGTCCGTCAGCAGGCCGGGTGGTTCGCGCTCGAGTGAGGCGGCGCCGATGTACGCCGGTTGAAAGGCCGTTACGCTTTGCCAGCCGGGTACAGCTTCTCCGCGCGGTTCTTGAAGTTCTGCAGGAGCCCGGGCAGCGACTGCTCGGCGAGCGCCTTCTCGATGAACCCGGGCACGAGCGACGAGAGCTTCAGGTCGATGGTGTACGTCGCTTCCGTGGTCCCGGGCTGCGGTCCGGGCTTCAGCGTCCAGGCGCCGTCGTTCCCCTTCATCATCTCGCCCTTGATCATCGTCCACGACAGCTTCGACGGGCGGTCGGCGGTGTGCCGGAGCGTGTACGTGATCACCTTCGCCTTGATGTCGACGTTGTACGTCACTTCCTTGATCGCGCCCTGGCCGGCCTCGACCTTGACCTTCTTCACCTCCGGCAGGAACTCCGGATACTTTTCGTAGTCCACGATCACGTCGAAGAGCTTCTCGGGGGGGACGTTGATGACGACGGACCGGCTTGCCTGGGCCATGCGAGGACTCCTCTCCGAGAGAGGCTCGAGCTTATCACCCCGGTGCGGCGGCGCGGGACGGAACTGCGCGCGGCGCGTGCGCGATGGTGAGCAGCGCCGGGAGCAGGAGGCGCGGCAGCACGGCGAGGACCAGCATGCCGCCGATCACCACGATCGCGAGCGGCTTCTGGGTCTCGCTTCCGATTCCGCGCGAGACCGCGGCGGGGAGAAGGCCGATCAGGGCGACCGATGCGGTCATCAGCGCGGGCCGCAGCCCCCGCTCGGCGGCAAGCTGCGCGCCTTCCGCGAGAGAGTGTCCTTCGCCCCACATCCTCCGCGCATACGTCACCACGATGATCGCGTCCTGCACGGCGATGCCGAAGATGGACACGAAGCCCATCGCCGCGGAGATCGAGAGATGCGTCCGGGTGACGAAGAGCGCGATCACCCCGCCGGTGCAGGCGACCGGAATCGACAGCAGCACGACCAGCATGTCGCGCGCTCCGCCGACGGCGGAATAGACGAGGAAGGCGATCAGCACCAGGGTGAGCGGGATGACGATGGAGAGCCGCCCCGCCGCCTCGCGCATCTGGTCCGCCTCTCCGGCCCACTCGAGGTGCGTGTCGTAGGGAAGCTTGATGTCCGAGTCCACCCGGTCGCGCGCCTCCGCGATCGTCGAGCCGAGATCGCGTCCGCGGACCGAGAACTTCACCGGGGTGTAGCGGCGGTTGTCCTCGCGGTAGATGACGGAGGGTCCGTCCTCTTCGGTGATCGCCGCGAGCTGCCCGAGAGGGATCTGCGAGCCGTCCGGCGCGGGCACGAGGATCTGCCGGATCGCGCGCAGATCCTTGCGGTACGGCTCGGCCCAGCGCACCACCAGATCGAACTTCTTTTCTCCCTCGTACACCTGGGTCACCGCCTGGCCTCCGATCGCCGCCTGGACGATCGCGCCGACGTCGCCGACGTTCAGGCCGTAGCGTCCGCAGCGCTCGCGATCCGGAACGATCTTGAGGTCCGGCTGTCCCAGCGAGCGGAACATGCCCAGATCCTCGATCCCGCGCACCTGCTGGAGCGACGCGACGACCTCGCCGGCCTTCTGCTCGTTGACCTTCAGGTCGGGCCCGATCACCTTCACCGTGTTTTCGCCCTTCACCCCGCTCATCGCTTCCTCGACGTTGTCGGCGATCGCCTGGGAGAAGTTGAAGTCGACGCCCGGGAAGGCCTCCCGCAGCTCCCGCGAGAGCTGATCGGTGAGCTTGTCCTTGGTGATGCCCCGCCGCCACTCGCCCTGGGGCAAGAGGGGCGCGAACATCTCGATGTTGTAGAAGCCCGACACGTCGGTGCCGTCGTCCGGCCGGCCGAGCTGCGAGACGACGGTCCGGATCTCCGGATTCCTCCGCCGCGCGCAGGTCTCGTCTTCGCATCCGAGGATGATCCGGCGCATGCGGCCCACGTGTTTCGCGCTGGTCTCCAGCGACACGCTGGTGGGAAGCGTGGCGCGGATCCAGAAGTTCCCCTCCTCGAGCTTGGGCATGAACTCGGTGCCGATCGCCGGCAGCAACGCCGCCGCCAGCGCGAGGGGGGCGAGAGCCAGCCCGACCGCCGTCCACGGGCGGCGGAGCGCGAGCGAGAACACCGGGCGGTAGACGCGGTCTACCCAGCGGAGGAAGCGGTTGTCGTGGCCGTGCGGCTCCTCATGGCCTTCCCGATGCTCGCTGCGCGTGTCCACCCGCAAGAGCCAGGCGGCGAGCACGGGCGTCAGCGCCACCGAGAGCACCACGGCGCCGCCGATGGCGAACGCGTAGGTGTGCGCCATCGGCGAGAAGATCACGCCCGCCACGCCGGTCATGGTGAACAAGGGAACGAAGGCGAGGGTGATGATCAGCGTGGAGAACAGCATCGGGCCGCCGATCTCGGCGGCCGCGTCGGCGATCCGGCCCCGCAGCGACCCGCGGCCGCGCGGCCCCAGGTGGCGGTAGATGTTCTCGACCATGATCACCGTCGAGTCCACGATGATCCCGAAGTCGACGGCGCCGAGCGAGATCAGGTTGGCGGGCGTGCCGGTGAAGACCATCCCGCAGAACGCCGCCATCAACGCGAGCGGAATGTTGACCGCCGCCACCGCTGCCGCGCGCGCCTGGCCGAGGAAGATCCAGAGCACGAGCGTGACCAGCGCCATCCCCACGATCAGGTTCTCCATCACCGTGTGGGTGGTCAGGGTCACCAGCCGCTCGCGGTCGTAATAGGGCTGGAGGTCCATGCCGATCGGCAGCAGGTGGTTCTTGCGGATCAGCTCCACCCGCTCGTGCACGCCCTGGAGCGTCTGGAGGGAAGACCCGCCGTATCGCATCAGGACGATGCCCTGCACCACGTCCGGCTCCGCGTCCTTCCCGACGACGCCGAGCCGCGGCGCGGCGCCTTCGCGAACCCGGGCCACGTCGCGCACGCGCACGGGCGTGCCGGCCTTCGGCTGCGCGAGGACGATCTGGCCGATGTCGTCGAGCGACCGGATCAGGCCCAGCCCGCGCACGTTGAACGACTGCTCGCCGAGGGACAGCCGCTGGCCGCCCACGTTCTGGTTCGCGTTGCCGATCGCCTGCGTCAGCATCGCCAGCGTCAGTCCCTGCCCCTTGAGCCGGTACGGGTCGACCTCGACCTGGTACTGCTTGGTCTCGCCGCCGAAGCCGACGACGTCGACGACGCCGGGCACCTGGCGGAACTGCCGCTCGAGGATGAAGTCCTCCGCAGTCTTCAGCTCGGCGAGCGAGTACCCTTCGCCGACGACCGTGTAGCGGAAGATCTCCCCGATCGGATTCCAGGGCGAGAGCTGCGGCTGGACGCCGGGGGGCAACTGGATGAACTGGAGCCGGTTCAGCACCCGCTGCTGCGCGGTGTGGTAGTCGGGCGTCCAGGTGAAGTAGCACTTCACGTCCGACAGTCCGAACAGCGACTGCGAGCGGATGTGATCGAGGTCGATCATCCCCGCCAGCCCGTTCTCCAGGGGGATGGTGACGTAGCGCTCGACCTCTTCCGCGCTCCAGCCGGACGGCTGCGTGATCACCTCGATCATCGGCGCGACCGGGTTCGGGTACGCCTCGATGTCCATCCGCGACCAGCACCAGAGGCCGACGCCCAGAAGCCCGGCCGCGAGCGCCACGACGAGGAACGGCACCGCCAGCGCCTTCTCCACCAGCCAGCGCACTCAGAGCATCCCGCTGAGGAGGAGCGCGCCGGAGACCACGACGGCTTCCCCGGCCTGCAACCCGGACTTCACCGGCACCACGTCGCTTTCGCTCTCGTCCAGGATCACCCGCCGTCTCTGGAACTTCAGCAAGCCGTTCTCGGTCTTCCCGGTCTGCACGAACACCACCCGCTCCTCGCCGACGTGCAGCACGGCGCTCCGCGGCACCACCAGGGTCTTCCGGGACGCCGTGGCCACGGTCACCGTCGCGTACATCTCGGGGAGCAGCTCGTGGCGGGGATTCTGGAGGGTGCAGCGCAGCCGTCCGGTCCTGGTCACCGGGTCGAGGGCGGAAGAGATCCATTCGACGCGCCCCGAGAAGGTCCGGTCCGGATAGGCGATCACCCGGACCTGCACCGGCGCTTCCGGCCGGATCCGGGAGAGGTCCGCCTCGTAGACGTCGGCGTACGCCCAGACGGAATCGATCGACCCGACGGTGAACAGCTCCGTCGCCGCCCCTCCCGAGAGCTGGCCCTGCACGTCGGTCCCCGGGTTGGCGGCCCGCGCAATCACCTCGCCGTCGATCGGAGAGCGCAGGAGGAAGCGCTGGGTGACCTCGTCCAGCCCGCGGCGGCGGAACAGTCCCGCGCGGTGCCGGGCGCGCGAGAGCTCGGCGCGGGCGCGGTCGTACGCGCTCTGGGCCTGATCGAGATCGCGCTGCGCTCCCGCCTGGGCCTCGACCAGCTCGCGTTGCCGCTTCAGCTCGCGCTCGGTCACCGCGAGATCCGCCTCCGCCTTGCCGACGTCGGAGAACGCGGTCCCCACGTCGGGCGAGTCGAGCTCGAGCAGCGGGTCGCCCTTTCGCATCCGCTGGCCGGGAGCGGCGTCGAGCTTCACGATCCGGCCGGAGACCGGGGCGAAGACGTGCGCGACGTGCAGGTCGTCGAAGGCGATGCGGCCCGGCGCGTCCAGTGTCGTCGTCACCTCCCGTTCCGCGACCAGGTCGATGCGCATCTGCTGCGACTCGAGCTGCTGGCGGGAGAGCCAGACCTCACCCGCGGGAGGCCGTGGCGCCTCGCGGTCGGGGTGACGGGCGCAGCCGAGGAGCGCCAGCGCGATCAGCCAGCGCTTCATGGGCGTCCGATCGCGGCGTCGAGCTGGAACACCGAAAGCCAGAGATCGCGCAGATCCTTGAAATAGTCAGAGCGCGTCTGCGCCCAGGTGCGTTGCGCATCGAGGAGCTCGAGCAGCGAGGCGGCGCCCTTCTCGTATTGCACCTGCACCAGATCGCGCACCCGGCGCGCGCGCGCAAGCATCCGCGAGCGCATCCGCTCCACCAGACGGCGGTTTGCCTCCACCGCCGCTCGCGCCGATTGAACGTCGACGAGCACCTGCGCCCGCAGCTTCAGATGGCTGGTCCGCTGTGCCCGCAGGTCGGCTTCCGCTTTCGCGATCTCGCCGGCCTGCCGGTAGAAGATGGGCACCGGCAGCTGGATTCCGACGGTCACCGTGGGCGGCTGCAGCGCGCTCTGCCCGGAGCCTTCCTGCTGGTACTGCGCCGAAAGGGCCACGTCCGGAATCCGTTGCCGCCGCGCCAGCGCGAGAGCCGATTCCGCCCGCGCCTCCTGGGCGAGGGC
>DASREU010000193.1:0-18614 GCA_035651935.1 Myxococcales bacterium
CTTGTGCCAGGCCTCGATCGCCGAGGGCGCCACCACGTTCAGCCCCCGCTTCTTCATCTGCACGATCGCATCCCCGTTCTGCTTGCGCACGTCCTCGCGCGTCTTCTTCCCGTAGTCGTCGGCGATCTGCAGCAACTTCTCGCGGACGTCCTGCGGGATCTTGTCCCAGGTATCCTTCCGCACCACCGTCGCGCCGGTGAGGAATCCCCAGTGCAGATCGAGCATGTACTTCGCCCGCGAGTACAGGTTGGTCGTGTACGCGTAGAGCGGCGACTGCCCGATGATGTTGATCATCCCCGAGGTGAGCGCGGGCACGAGGTCCGTCGACGACAGCACGATGGGGTGGAACCCGGCCGCCTTCCACGCAGCTTCCGCCCCCGGGTCGCCGTTCCAGGTGAAGACCTTGCCCTTCCCGAAGTCCGCGGGCGTCCGGTAGGGCTGCGTGGAGAAGAGATAGACGAACCCCACTTCGCCCCACTGCAGCACCTGGAACCCGCGGCGGGAGATCGCGTCCTCCAGCTTGCCGCGGACCTTCTCGTGCACGTAGTCGTACTCTTCGTACGAATCGATCATGAACGGCGCGTCCTCCGCCTGCGGTTCCGGAGTGATCTCGTGCAGCCCGATGGCGGTGATCGAAGCGGCCTGGAGCTGCCCGATCGACATCTTGCGGATCATCTCCCCTTCGTTGCCCTGCGTGCCGCCGGCGTAGATCTTCAGCTCCACCTTCCCGCCCGACGCCTTCGAGAAGTCCTCGGCCATCGAGATCATCTGCTGGTGCCAGGTGGACCCCTGCGGGGCCAGGGTGCCGAGCTTGATCTTCACCGTCGCCTGGGCGGAGGCGGAGCTGGCGGCGAGCATCACTGCGAGAGCGAGTCGGGTCATCCGGGAAGTCCTCAATCGGTAAAGACGTCGTCCTCGTGCGCGAGCAGATACCGGGCGCGGCGCTGCGCCAGCACGTTGGCGAGCCGGTTGTTGCGGGCCTTGGGTTGATCGACGTCGAACGCGGCGGCCTCGCGAAGCAGCGCCTCGTACTCGCGTTTGTCCTGCGCCGGGCCGGAGACGGACTCCGCGTAGGTGACGAGCGGCGAGATCCTCTCGCCCTCGGCCAGCTCGCGGGCCCGGGCGAAGTGCTGCTTCTGCTTCTCCTTCGTGGTCCCTTCCGGGCGCGCCGGGTCGAAGGTGATGGCGAACTCGTGCAGCGTGCCCTGGTCATACGCTTCGTCGAGCTGCAAGGCGCGGTCGAGGAGCGACGCGACCAGAGGGATGTCGCCGATCAGCTCCATGTCGCGCTTGTTCGCGGCGATGGCCGCCGCCCATGGCGCGAGCGTCCAGTAGACGAGCGGCACGTCCTCCCTTTGCAGCTTCTCCACGCCCGCCGGCGTCCGCAGATCCGACACCGTCACGCCGCGCTCGAGCTTGAGCCCTTCGAGCCCGTAATCGCGCGCCCGCAGGTAGAGCCTGCGCGCGCGAAGCATCGCGGACTGCAGCTCCGCGGGAGGCGCGCCCAGCTCCGCGGGCTGCTGCACGAACGCGTAGGCGTACTGGGTGAATCCGCGCGCCATCCCCAGACGCAAGCCGACGTGGCTGTCCAGCCGCTCGGAGAGGCTCTCCATCGTCTTCAACGCGAACGGCACCGCGTCGCGCACCAGCTCCGGATCGTCGTCGCGCGCCCAGGCGCTGCCCTCGCCGGTCGAGGAGATCGCATCCGCCACCTGGTTGAGCGCGTAGCGCTTCGGAGAGCAGGCGAGCAGGAGCAGCAGCGGACCGAAGAGGATCGCGCGCAAGATGAGCGAGAGTGATATTGACGCTGCAGGGGAAGTCAACCTTTGCATCATCGGGGAGTCGGATTGGACGCGCCGCACGCAGCCGTTCACGTTGCCGGAGCGCCCGAAGCACCCGGGGAAAAGCCCGCCGGCACGGCGATCGAGCGCTGGGCGCTGGTGCTCATCGTGCTCGCGATGGTGATCCTCCCCACGCTGGAAGCGGCGGTGCGCCGCTTCACCGGCGGAAGCGTGCCGGGCGCGGCGGTCTACACCGAGCATTTCACGCTCCTGGTCGGGTTCCTCGGGGCGATGCTGGCCACCGCCACCGGGCACCACCTCGCCCTTTCCACGGTGGACTTCCTCCCGGCGGGCTGGCCGCGAAACCTGGCGCGCGGGTTCGGCAGCGCCGTCACCACCCTGGTCTGCGCGGTGCTCGCGTACGCCTCGCTCGACATGGTCCTGCTCACCATGACCCGCGTCGACACGCTCGCGGGAGGCGTCCCGGAGTGGTGGTTCGAGATCATCATGCCGGTCGGGTTCGCGGTGATGTCCGCGCGCGGAGCGCTGAAGGCGCCCACGCGCACGGCCAAGGCGGTCTGCTGGATCATCATCGCCATCGTCCTGCCCTTCATCCTCTCTCGTGTGCTGGCCGCGAAGGGCGCCGGCTTTGTCACCCTGCCCGACGGCCCCACGCTCCTGCGCGGCCACACCGGCGCCCTGGGCTGGCCGCTGAGCTTCCTCCTCTTCGCCTCGTTCCTCCTCGGCGCGCCCGTCTTCGTGGTGATGGCCGGCTTCGCCCTGCTCCTCTTCTATCTCGCGGGCACGCCCGTGGCGTCGGTGCCGGCGGAGACCTTCCGCCTGGTGGTATCGCCGACCCTGCCCGCCATCCCGCTCCTCACCGTCGCCGGATACGTGCTCGCCGAAGGCGGCGCCTCGCGTCGCCTGGTGCGCGCGGCCCAGAGCGTCTTCGGCTGGATGCCGGGCGGGCTCGCGGTGATGGCGGCCTTCGTCTGCGCCCTCTTCACCACCTTCACCGGCGCGAGCGGCGTCACCATCCTCGCGCTCGGCGGGATCATCCTTCCGGCGCTGGTCAGCGAGAAGTATCCCGAGGGCTTCTCGCTCGGCTTGGTCACCGCCGCGGGCAGCCTCGGCTTGCTCTTTCCGCCCTCGCTGCCGGTGATCCTCTACGGCGTGGTTGCCGGCGTCGCCATCGATCACCTCTACGTCGGCGGGCTGGTTCCCGGCCTCTTGATGGTGGTGCTCGTCGCCGCATACGGCGTCTGGGTCGGCATCCGCAGCAAGGCCCCGCGACCGAAGTTCCAGATCGGCGAGGCGGTGCGCGGGGTCTGGGAGGCGAAGTGGGACCTCGGCTTGCCGGTGCTGATCATCGGCGCGATCTGGAGCGGATTCGCCACGGTGGTGGAGTCGGCGGCGCTCGGCGCCGCTTACGCGATCATCGCCGAGCTCGTCCTGCACCGCGACGTGCACCCGACGCGCGATCTGCCCCGGGTGCTGGTCCACGCCAGCACGCTGGTGGGCAGCGTGGTGATCCTCCTCGGCGTCGCCCTGGGGATGACCAGCTACCTGGTGGACGCGGAGATCCCGACCCGGCTCCTCGCCTCAGTGCAGAACCACATCCACTCGCAGTGGGTGTTCCTGCTGGCCCTGAACGTCCTCCTGCTGGTGCTCGGCAGCGTGCTGGAGATCTACTCGGCGATCGTGGTGCTGGCGCCGCTGGTCGCGCCGCTGGGGATCGCCTTCGGCGTGGAGCCGGTGCACCTCGGGGTGGTGTTCCTCGCCAACCTGGAGCTCGGATTCCTCTTCCCGCCGATGGGGCTGAACCTCTTCCTCAGCGCGCAGCGCTTCCAGAAGCCGCTCCCGCTGCTCTACCGGAAGTCGTTCCCGTTCCTCGTGATCATGGCCATCGGCGTGCTCCTGATCACCTATGTTCCGGCGATCACCACGGGCGTCGTCGCGCTGCTGACGCGCGCGCACTGAAGATCGATCAGCCGCGCCTCTCGATCGGAACGTAATGATGTTCCCGCGGACCGGTGTAGATCTGGCGCGGGCGCCCGATCTTCGTGGAAGGATCCTCGATCATCTCCTTCCAGTGCGCGATCCAGCCCGGCAGCCGGCCGAGCGCGAACATCACCGTGAACATGTGCGTGGGGATCCCCAGCGCCTTGTAGATGATCCCGGAGTAGAAATCGACGTTCGGGTACAGCTTGCGCTCGACGAAGTACGGGTCGCGCAGCGCCGTCTCCTCCAGCTGCTTGGCGAGGTCGAGCATCGGGTCCTTGACGCCCATCCGGTCCAGCACGTCGTCGCAGGCCTTCTTGATGATCTTCGCCCGGGGATCGAAGTTCTTGTACACGCGGTGCCCGAAACCCATCAGCCGCACGCCGGTCTTCTTGTCCTTCACCTGGGAGATGAACTGCTGCGCGGTCAGGCCGTTCTTCCGGATCTCCTCCAGCATCTCCACCACTTCCTGGTTGGCCCCGCCGTGCAGCGGGCCCCAGAGCGCGCAGATGCCGGCGGAGATGCTGGCGAAGAGATTGGTCTGCGCCGAGCCGACCATCCGCACCGTGCTGGTGGAACAGTTCTGCTCGTGGTCGGCGTGGAGGATGAGGAGGAGATTGAGCGCCTTCACCGCCACCGGATCGGGCCGGTATTCCTCGGCGGGGACGGCGAACATCATCCGCAGGAAGTTGGCGCAGTAGTCGAGGTCGTTGCGCGGGTAGATGAAGGGATGCCCGACGTTCTTCTTGTACGAGAACGCCGCGATGGTGGGGAGCTTCGCGATCAGCCGCGCGATGGTGATGTCGCGGTACTCGTCCGCCTTCGCGTTCAGCGCGTAGGGATAGAACGAGCTGAGCGAGGAGACCATCGCCGAGAGGATGGCCATCGGGTGCGCCGTCATCGGATAGCCGTCGAAGAACCGGCGCATGTCCTCGTGGATCATCGAGTGGCGGGTGAGGAGGCGCTCCCAGCGGGAGGTCTCCTCCTTCGTCGGCAGGTGGCCGTAGATGAGCAGGTACGCCGTCTCCACGAAGGTGCTCTTCTCGCCCAGCTCGTCGATGGGGATCCCCCGGTAGCGGAGGATGCCCCGCTCGCCGTCCAGGAAGGTGATGGCGCTCTCGGTCGAGGCCGTGTTCATGAAGGCAGGATCGAGCGTCACCAGGCCCGTCTTCGCCCGCAGATGGGTGATGTCGACCGCGCGCTCGCCCTCCGTTCCTTCGACCACTTCGAGGTCCAGCTCCTGCTTGCCTGCGTTGATGCGGAAGGTCTCTGGCACGGACTCTCTCCTCTGACGGCTCGCCTGCGCGCACGCTCTCTCTCGCGGTGCGGCCCAAGAGTCAAGAGCGCAGGCGCCCGAGCAGTTCGCCCAGTTCCAGGGGCGTAGCGCAGAGATAATCGGCCCCGGCCAGGGCCGCATGCTCCCCGAGGCCCCAGGTCACCGCGCAGACGCGAACGCCCGCCGCCCTGCCGGTAGCGAGATCGACCGCGCTGTCGCCGACCAGCAATGCCTGATCGGGATCGACCCCGAGCCTCGCGCAGAGAGCGAGCAGACCGTCCGGCGCAGGCTTTCGCGGCGCCTCGTCGCCGCCGACCACGGCGCGGAAAGCGCTGGCGACGCCGACTCCGCGGAGGATCTCGCGGGCGAATCCTCCCGGCTTGTTGGTGAGCACCGCGCGCTGCGGCGGCGGGACGCGGAGCACGTCGGCGATGCCGTCGTACAGCCTGGTCTTCGCCAGCAGCCGGCGGCCGTATTCCTCCTTCCAGACCGGCGCCGCCTCGGGGTAGCGGTCCTCGTGCGCAGGCCCGAGCGAGCGGCGGATCAGGCGCTCCACGCCCTCGCCGATGAACCGGTAGATCACGGCACGGTCGCGCTGCGGCAAGGAGAGGCGCGAAAGCATCGCGTTCACGCTGTCTGCGAGGTCCTCTTTCGAGTCCACCAGGGTCCCGTCGAGATCGTAGATGACGCCCTCCAGGCCCATCGCCGCTCTTTAACCTGCCTTTCGGCCGAGGTGTCGTGCTACCGGACGCTTTCTGGAGGCAACCTTGTCGAAGATCAGTCGAATCAGCTCGATCCTGCTCGCGGTCGCCGGCCTCGCCGCATGCGGCGGCCCCGCGGGTACCACGCAGGACTTCAGCGCCGCGGCGCCCACGCTGGAGAAGCTCGCCATCGCCGAGAACGACGGCGAGGCGACGGAAGCTGCGGCCAGCGCCGCTGCCCCGTCCGACGCCAGCACCGTCGCCGGACCCGAATGCCACCCGCACCTGTTCGTGCGCACGCACGAGATCATCGGACGGGTGAACCGGCACTTCTTCAAGCACCTGCACCACGTCGAGGAGTTGATCCGGAACAACCCGCTCACCGACGGCGAGACGAAGATCTGGGAAGACATCCGCGCGGGGCTGGACCGCAAGTTCACCATGACCCGCACGGCCAATGCGGACGGGTCCCTCACCTACACGTTCGAGCTGGACGTCGGGACAGCCGTGACCAGCGGCACCCCCGCGCTGGTGAAGGTGATGTCGGGATCGATCACGCACGTCGGTCCGGCCTCCAGCGATGCGGACGCCGGCACCGGCGAGCTGGTGGAGAACAAGGGGACCGTCACCTTCGACTTCACGGCGCTCGCCTCGGTCACTCCGCACGAGCGGTCGCGCGGGCAGATCACCGACGTGTTCGATAACGTGCACGACCCGGTCAAAGGCGAGAAGCGCAGCGCCAGCGTCAACCTCACCGCCTTCGTCCCCGAAGAAGGCGACCCGCACGGTCCGCGCACCGGCAGCTATCTGTGGGAGCGCGAGCCGGCGGTGGGCGGCAAGTTCGTCTTCCAGGACACTACCACCCTCCTCTGCCTCCCGAATCCGGCCGCTGCGCAATCGGATGTGACGACGGTCTCCCGCTGGTACAAGGCCACGACCGGCGAGATCCACGGCCGCAGCGATTCGAAGGCCAGCGGCGGGCAGCTCCCCACCGGCGACGTGTGGATGGGCGTGACCTGCGCCAAGGGGCCGACCACCAGCGATCCGGCGGAAGGCTTCTGGATGATGAAGCTCGAGGACAGCACCGGCGCCACCGTCTCCTCGCAGTCGGCGCAGGTCGGGACCGAGCCGTGCGATCCGGTCTGGGGCGCGGTGCCGAGCGCGACCGACAACAAGACCGACTACGACTTCAGCGCGAAGGTGACCTTCCCCGGCGAGTGGTAGTTCCCGCAGTGCCCCAACGCACAGGAGGCGTCCGGCTCCGGCCGGGCGCCTTTTGTGTTTCCATGCGGGCGTGCAGATGTGCGCGATACCGGCTGGCGTGTTCTGGATGGGGAGCGACCCTCCGGAAGGCGCGGAGAACGAGCACCCGCGCCGGCAGGTGCCGACGGGGGCTTACGAGATCTCCGCCACGCCGGTGACCAACCGCGAGTTCGACGAGGCCGAGCGGAAGAACGGGTTCTATTCCGACCGGCGCGCGTGGAGCGATGCCGGATGGGACTGGCTGAAAAAGAGCGGGGTCGAAGGACCGCGGTTCAGGGGCGACGAGGCGTGGCGCGAGTATCTCGATCCGGATCAGCCGGTGGTCGGCGTGAGCTGGTACGAGGCCGAGGCGTTCGCGCGGTCGCTGGGCCTGCGGCTTCCCAGCGAAGCGGAGTGGGAGCGTGCCGCCCGCGGCGACGGCGGCCGCCGCTTCCCTTGGGGGGACGAGTGGATCCCGGAGCTTGCCGCGCACCGGGGAGGCGCAAGGCACACGCTCAAGGTCCGGTCCATCCCGGACAACGTCAGTCCTTACGGGCTCTACGATTGCGCCGGCAACGTCTGGGAGTGGTGCGCCGACGAGTACGGGCCGGGGCTGCGCAGCGCCCGCGGCGGATCCTGGAACGCGCATCCCCCGCAACTGCGCTGCGCTGCCCGGAACGCCTGGCCACCGGACGCGCGGTTCTCGAACCTCGGGTTTCGCGTCGCCCGTTGACGCGACGTGCGGCGCTGGGGCAGCGTGCGGTCCATGCCTTCGTTCAGCACCTCCGAACGCTTCTCGGTGCTCGAGCCCAGGGACCGCGACCGACTGGAGGCGCTCTCCAAGCTGGACCGCTTCGATGCCGGGCAGGAGATCCTCGTCAATGGACGCGGCGACGAGTGGGTGTACCTGATCGCGGAAGGGAAGGTGGAGATCCGCGGGGCGGCCGGTCTGGCGGAGGTGGTCCTCGGCCAGCTCGGCTCCGGCGACCTGTTCGGCGAGCTCGAAGCGTTCGCGGACCTGCCGCCGGGAACGCTCCGGTACGTGGCGGCCGCGGACACGATCGTGCGCGCCGTGAACAAGCACCCGCTCAAGCAGGAGCTGAAGGCGCACCGCTCGCTCGCCAGCGGTCTCCTCGCCGTGTACTGCCGCTCGATCAGCGAGAAGGTCCGGCTGGCGAACGAGGTCGCGGTCAGGCTGGCGCCGCCGCCGCCCGGCATCTCGCGGCCTCCCCCGCCGGCACGGCCCGGCGGACGCGCGCCTCATCTCAGCGAAGAAGAGGCGGCGTGGCTCGGCGTCCTCGGGCAGCAGCTGGCCGCGGCGGAAGGCGAGACCGTGGTCGTCGAAGGCGAGACCACCCGTTCCTTCTACGTGATCGAGAACGGCGAGATGGAGGTGCGCAAGCGCGCCGCCGACCGCCCGGACCTGCCGCTGGCGCGGCTCTCGGTGCGCGACATGTTCGGCTTCATGGCGTTCGTGGACGGAAAGCCCAGGTCGGCATCGGTGGTCGCCGTCGCGCCGGCGCGGCTGGCCAAGGTGGATCCGGAGATGCTCGAGAAGGCGACCCACCTCAACTTCACCGTCAGCTTCAAGTTCCTCGGCACGCTCTGCGGCGTCCTCGGCCGGACGTACCGCGACACGGCGAACGCCATCCGCGGCGCCGCCGTCTAGCACGGCGCGGGGTCGCGCCGGCTGTCCCGCAGCGCCGCGGTTGTCCGCGCGCTGCCGTGGGGCTAGCACGGCGCGGCGACCCTGTCCCTCGGCGCGCGGTAGTCCGCGCGCTAGATCACCGTCACCGCGGTTCGCTGGACGACGTTGCACCCGTAGCCCAGCGGATTCCACTGCGGCTCGTCCGGCTGCGTGCGGCCCGTGGTGTCCGTCGCACGACAGCCCAGCACGTAGCGGCCGGGCGTCTCGGGCGTCCAGTCCAGCTCGAACCGGCGCCAGGCGAACGGGAGCGCGGGACCGACCAGCCGTGCCCGGCGGCGCTCTCCCTGGATCTCGATGTCGACCCGGGCCACTCCCTCGCCACCCCAGGCCGCGCCCGAGATGCGCAGCGGGATCTTCGCGGGCACCCAGTGAGGGATCTCCGCGAACACCGACTTGATCTTCATCCGGGTGACCGGCTCTCCCGGCGCGTAGACGTACTTCTCCGTCTGGAACTCGCCTGCGAACGGCTGCTCCACCGCTTCGATGCGCGCCACCCACTTGACGCTCGCCATCCCGTACCAGCCGGGAACGACGAGCCGCACCGGCCCGCCGAAGCGCGCCGGCACCGGCTCGCCGTTCATCTCGTAGGCGAGCAGGGTCGCGGGATCCATCGCCACCTCGCGCGGCAACGAGCGCTGGAAGCGCCCGCCGTCGGCGCCGGTGAACACCACCTCGACGGCGGTATCGAGCAGCTCGATCGCCGACCGCAGGGGGGCGCCCGTCCACTGCGCGGCGCTGACGGCGCCGGTCAGCCACGGCTCGCCGGACGTCCGCGGATCCATCAGCAAGCGGCCATTGCCCGCGCACTCCGTCACCACCGTCGCGGTCACCGACGGCAGCTCCCGGAGGTCCGCAACGGTGAGGACCTTGCGATGCACCACTGCCCCGCCGACGTGGACGGTCAGCTCCTCGCCGGGATCCGGGGCAGGAAAATGGCTCCGCACGAATCGATCGGCGGCGGGCGTGACGAAGTGCGCGAATGCGCTGGCCGGAGACTCGGCGACGTCCGGATCGCGGGAGAGCACACGTCCACCGCCGCGCCCGGAGGCCGGCAAAACCTCGATCTCGTCGCGCACCCACACCTCCCGCCGCGAGCAAGGTAGGTCGCCCGTCGCTGCCCGTCAGCGGATGGGCGCTTGCCTGCTCGCCGCGGCGCCCGCGGCCCGTGCGCATCTTGGGGCCGGACATCTCCCCGGGAGAGGCAACGATGAGAGCGTACGAACGGGCGCGGGGTCTGGGCTGGTTCAGCATCGGACTGGGGCTTTGCGAGGTCTTCGCCGGCCGCAAGCTGGCGCGCGCGCTGGGCCTCGAAGATCGGGCGACGCTGATCCGGCTGTACGGGCTGCGCGAGATCGCCACCGGCATCGCCATCTTCGCTTCCGGAGAACGGGCGCTCTGGCTCTGGGCCCGGGTGGCCGGCGATGCGCTCGATCTCGTGACGCTTGCGGCGGCGCTGAACCGCACGAATCCCAAGCGCCGCAACGCGGTGATCGCGGCCGGGAACGTCGCCGCGGTGACGGCGTTCGACGTGCTCACCGCGCGCCACCTTCCGGTCTGACCGGGCTACTGCTTCGCTGCCTCCGGCGGCTTGACCACCGCGCCCGGGATCGGACGCGGCGCCTCCACCCCGGCCGGCGCGCGAGAGGCCTGCGAAGGCGCGCCCCCACCGGCCTTCTCCCGCCAGAGCGAGGCGAGGGTCTGCTGCCCTTGCCGCGCGTAGTCGAGCGAGATCCCCAGGATGCGGCTCATCTCCTGCGGCGCGTGGAACCCGGTGGAGTTCTCCGCTTCCGCGAAGTCGAGGAGGAACTGCGCCTTGCGCTGGAAGTCGCGCGGCTTGTTGAGCTGGTCGTCGGTGAGGCCCTTCTGCTTCGCGTCCTTGACGTCGCGGATCAGGTCCATCAGCGCGTCCATGGCGTGGTTGCGCAGCTCGTAGTGGCGGTTCTGGATCTGCTCGACCCGATCCTTGATCTCGGACTCCGGGTAGCGGTGGCAGGTCTGGCAGGCGTTGGCGATGTTCAGGAGCGGGCTGCGCACGTGGTGGTCGCTGATCTTCTGGGCGCCGATGCGGATGTACGGCATGTGGCAATCGGCGCAGGAGACGCCCGAGCGGGCGTGCACGCCCTGGCTCCAGGTCTCGAACTCCGGGTGCTGCGCCTTGAGCACCGGCGCCTCGGTCTCCTTGTGCACCCAGTCCTTGAAGCCGATCTCGTCGTAATAGGCGAGGATCTTGTCCGCCTGCAGCCCCTTGTCCCAGGGGAAGGTGAGCCGCTTCTCCGCGCCCTTGAAGTAGTACTCGACGTGGCACTGGCCGCAGACGTACGCGCGCATCTCCTGCCGCGACGCCATCTTGTTCACGTCGTAGTTCTGGATCCCCGCCGCCGCCTTCACCTTGGCGATCCCCTCCATGAACGCAGGCCGGGTGACCCGCAGCGCCATCGTCTTCGGCTCGTGGCAGTCGATGCAGGCGACCGGATGCGTCACCTGCTTGCGAGCGTCGAAGTAGCTCATGTGGTTGAGCGCCTCGAAGCCCTTGGTGAGATCGCCGTTTCCCAGCTTCTTCATCGGGACGTACACCGAGGCGTGGCACTGGATGCACGTGCCGGGCTGCTTCACCACCACCTGCCGCTGGGTCAGCTCCTGGTCGCTGAGCATGTACGCGTGGCCGCGGTCCTCCCGGAAGTCCTTGGAGAAGGCGTACCCGGCCCAGAGCGTGACCAGCCGCGGATCCTCTTCCAGCTTGCTCTGCGCGACCACGCTGCGCGGGTCTGCCTGCGAGGGCGTGTGCGGCACCGCCTCGCTGCCGCCGTAGCGCGTCCGCACCTGGTCGACGGTCTTCTTGTACTGGTCGTACTGCAGCGGGAAGTCCTTGCCCCACACCGCCGGGTCGTCGGTGTCGTCGGTCAGCTCCACCACCCGGAAGAACGGGTTCTGCGCCTCGGTCTTCTTCTCGAAGATGTTGACCAGCAGCGCCGTCACCAGCGCCGCCGCCGCGGCGGCGACGACGGCGACGATCACGGCGAGGCGGAGGACGGAGCGGTGAGGCGGCTGCGGTGCGGTCTCGGACATGGTGGAATCCTCAGTGGGGGTGCCCGACGTTGGCGTGGCACTTGAGGCAGGCGAGCTTCTGCGACGCGCCCGCCTCGCCGGCCTGATCGATGGCGGCGGTCAGGCGCGCATGGCAGCTGCGGCAGGCGGCCTCGGTGATGGCGCGGTTGCGCGGGCCGATCTGGATCGGCTCCTCGAATCGGCCGGTGGTGAAGGCGAAGGAGTGGTTCCAGCCGTTGACGGCCTTGGTGAACCACTTGCCGGCGAAGTCGTGCGGAGTGTGGCAGTCGTTGCACACCGCCACGGCGTGGTGGCTCGCGCGGGTCCAGCCCTCGTACTGCTCGCGCATGATGTGGCAGTTCAAGCACGCCTTCGGGTCGTTGGTCAGGTACGAGGCGCCGCGCGCGTAGGCGAAGGTGAACCCTCCCACGCCGATCAACGCGCCGAAAGCGATTCCGACCGAGATGCCCAGGAGCGTGATGGCGCCTTGCGATCCGCGCGACATGAGGTGCGGTGGTATCTGCCACAAGAGCGCCCGCGGAGCGAGAAGACTCGCCGCGACCGTGTGCCTCGCCGCAGGGATTGCGGCGCGCCGCCGTCGCCCGCTCGGGGAGCGCATGATATGCGAAGGCGATGTTGCTCCTCTCGGATGCCTTGTTCGCCCTGGTCGCCGTCCTGCACGGCTGGTTTCTCGTGCTCGAGGTGTTCCTCTGGCAGAAGCCTCTCGGCCTGAAGGTCTTCGGCCAGTCGAGCGAGCAGGCCGCGGCGACGGCCGTGCTGGCGCAGAACCAGGGGCTCTACAACGGATTCCTCTCCCTCGGGATCGTCTGGGGGCTGATCGAGGGCCATTCGAGCTTCGGGATGCGGGTGCGCCTGTTCTTCGCGGCCTGCGTGGTGGTCGCGGGTATCGTGGGCGCGCTCTCCACCGGCAAGCGCACGATCCTCGTCATCCAGGCGCTGCCGGCGCTGATCGCCGGGGCCCTGCTGTTGGCGGCCCCGAGGTACGTGGTTCCCTGAGCCGGCGCTACACCCCGAGCGCTTTCGCCGCCGCGGCGTAATCGGACGGCGCCACCCAGACGATCAACCCGAACCCGCCCTGCCCTGACGAGCCGTTCGCGGCGCGCACGTTCACCTTGGCGTCCGCGAGCTTCTTGAGGATCTCGCCGGCCGCGCCGGCGCGGTTCTGGCCCTGGATGAAGAAGGCCTGCTTGCGCGCGGAGAGCGTGAGCCCCGCACCCTTCGCCGCCTTCACCAGCGCGTCGGCGTTCTCGGTGACGAGATCGAGCTGCGCTCTTCCCGACGAAACCGGAAAGGCGGTGAAGTTGAGCAGGTTGATCCCTGCGTCCTTCAGCGCGGCGAGCACGCGCGCGCCCTCGCCCGGCTTGTCGGGAATCTCGACGTAGAAATAATCCACGCGACGGACCTGGTCGGCCATGACTGCCTCCGGGCTCGATCGAGCCGAGGCATGCTAGATCGCGGTCGTGCCTCCCGCCACCTGCGCGGGTAAGATCGCGACACGATGGATCGAGTGAAAGCAGGCGTGCGGCAACGGATCTTCGCCTGGGCTCTTGCCCGCTTCAATGGCGGCTACGAGAAGGCCGTCGTCCAGCACAAGCAGCGGTTGTTCTCGAACCTCGCCGGGACCGTCGTCGAGATCGGACCCGGCACCGGCGCGAACCTGCGCTTTCTCACGCCCGGGAAGGTGCACTGGATCGGGGTGGAGCCCAATCCGTTCATGCAGGAGTACCTGCGGAAGGAGGGGACGCGGCTGGGAATCCCCATCGACCTTCGCCTGGGGACGGCGGAGCACCTGCCCTTCGCCGACGCGAGCGCCGATGCGGTGATCAGCACGCTGGTCCTCTGCTCCACCGCCGACCAGCAGCGAGCGCTGAAGGAGATCCTTCGCGTCCTCAAGCCCGGAGGCCGGCTGATCTTCATCGAGCATGTCGCCGCGCCCGCGGGCACCCGGCTGCGCACGCTGCAGAATCTGGTGACGCCGGTCTGGAAGCAGCTCGGCGACGGCTGTCACCCGAACCGGGAGACCTGGGTCCAGCTCGAGCGCGCCGGCTTCGCGAAGCTCGACTACCAGCGGATCGGGATTCCCGGCTTCCTCGTCACCCCGCACATCGTCGGCGAGGCGACCAAGGCCGCTTGAGCGGCTAGACGCGGTCGTTCCGGTAGACGTCGTACGCGGCGGAGTACTCCATCACCCGAGCCACCTCGGAGATGAACTTCTCGTCGTGGCCGGCGCGGCGGAGGAGGTGGAAGCCCATCTCCATCCCGGACGTGACGCCGCCCGCCGTGATGATCCGGCCCTGATCGACGACGCGCGCGCGGGAGATCCTGCACTTCGGCGCGATCTGCGCGAGGCGATCGATCGGCGTCATCCCCGGAGGCGTCTGCTCCACCTTGTCGGGCTCTTTCCGGTTGGTCGCCTGCAGCCCATCCAGCAAGCCCATCTTCCCGTAGATCCACGAGCCGGTGCAGACGCTGGTGAGCAGCGTCGTCTGCGGCAGGCTGCGGATGTACTCGTGCAGCCGCTGGTTCCCCACTTCCTGGCGCGTGCCGTACCCGCCGGGGATGAGGAAGGCATCCATCGACGGCCGATCGGTGAAGCAGTAGTTGGGCAGCACCGTGAACCCGGCCTGCGCCTGCACCGGCCGCATCGCATCTGCGATCAGGAAGGCCTCCAGCTCGGGGTTGAACCGCCGCGCCACGGAAAACACGCCATGCGGCGCGGCGAAGTCGACGATCTCCACGTCCTTGAATACGTAGATTCCCAGACGGAACCCAGACATGTGCACCTCTTTCGGAAAACCGGGGACACGATACTGGTTTCATTTCTTGCGCGTCGAGGTCGCGCAAGAAAAGAATTGAGTATGGTGTCCCCGGATCTACTTTGAGGCGGTGGCGTTCTTGCCGATCTGGGACTGGACCATCTTTGCGTGCTGGAGGTGGCCCTCGAGGGTAGGCACCGCGTTCTGGAGCAGGGTCTTGAGGTCGGGGTTTTGCGCGCCGGGGACGAGGACGGTCTTGACGGCGTCGATGACCGCCTGGTGGAAGGCGACTTCAGTGTCGATGTAGTCCTTGTCGAAGGTCTTGCCCTTCTCCTTCTTCAGGCGGGTCGTGGCCTTCTTCGCGTCGGCCTGCAGCGACTTCGAGACGTCGCTCTGCTCGGGCGTGACGTGCAGGCGCTTCGCGAGGGCCATCGCCTCGGCGATTCCGGCCTGGTGATCGTTCACCATCTGCTCGGCGAACTGCTTCACCTCCTCGTTCTTCGTGTGCCGCAGGGCGAGCTTGCCCCGATCGACGTCGATCTGGTGCGCGGTCAAGGCGATGGTGGCGATCTGCGGATCGTTCAGGGACGCCGCCGCGGCGACGAGGACTGCGATCAACATGGGTACACCTCCTGCCGCAGAGAGTGGCGGCGACAGGAAAGGTTCCCGCGGGCCTTCACTCAGCCCGAAGAGCGCTCCAGCTTTTCCAGTTCCTGCTGGTGCCGGGTCCGCACTTCCCCGGCGCCGCTCTCGAAGGTGTCGAACTCCTGCTCGACGCGGCGGCGCTCCGGGCCTGCGATCGCGCGGTCCGCGAGCATGAACAGGACGTTGTTTTCCTTCTGGATGTGCTGGCCGAGAAGCTCCGCATACTGCGTTGCGGCATCGCGGAAGGCGCTCCGGGTGGTCTCGGAATCGAGCATCGAGAACTCCCGCATCCGGGCGATCAGCGAACGCCCGAGATCGTGCTCGTGGAGCATCACCGCGACCGGCCCGTCGTCGCTGGGGAAGCCGGCCTCCTCCATCGCCGGGAAGAGGATCTTCTCCTCCTTCGCGTGGTGGTGCCCGTCGGCGAACTCGCTGAGAAAAGCGAGGACGGAGGCGATCTCCGGGCCGGGCTTCCCGCGCTCCGCGAGCGAGAGCAGCATGCGCAGACCCCGCTCGATGAGCAGGTGCTCCTCCATCAAAAGATCGGTTGCGCGCATCGGTGTCGTCTCCTTCAGAATGCCGCGATCCCGGTGAGGGCGCGGCCGATGGTGAGCGTGTGGATCTGGTCGGTGCCTTCGTAGGTGAAGGTCGATTCCAGATTTGCTGCGTGCCGCATGATGTGGAAGTCGCCGGCCACGCCGTTGGCCCCGAGCAAGGCGCGGCAGCGGCGCGCCGCGTCGAGCGCGATCCGGCAATTGTTCCGCTTGAGGAGGCTGGTCTGGACCACGTGCAGCTTTCCCTGCTCCTTGAGCCGGGCGTAGTGGAGCGAGAGCAGCGAGGCCTTGACCACCTCCGAGGCGACGTCCGCAAGCTCCGACTGCACGAGCTGCTTCGAGGCGACGGGAACGCCGAACTGCTTGCGTTCGCCGGTGTACGCGATCGCCAGCTCCAGGCAGGCGCGCGCCGCTCCGAGCACGCCGAAGGCAACCCCGAACCGCGCGTTGTCGAGGCAGGAGAGCGGCGCCTTCAGGCCGGCGGCGCCGGGGAGGCGCGAGTCTTCTCCGAGCTTCACCTCGTCGAGGTAGAGCGCGCCCGTGACGCTGGCCCGCATGCTCAGCTTGTGCGGGATGTCTCCGGAAGCGAACCCGGACCGATCGCGCTCGACGATGAATCCGATGATCCCGTCCGGCCCCTTGGCCCAGACGACCGCCACGTCCGCCACCTGCGCATTCGTGATCCAGAGCTTGCGGCCGGAGACCGACCAGCCGTTCGCGGTGCGGACGGCGCGAGTCTCCATTCCCCCGGGATCGCTGCCGTGCTCCGGCTCGGTGAGGCCGAAACATCCGATCACCTCGCCCGCCGCCATCTTCGGCAACCACTTCTGCTTCTGCGCCTCGGAGCCGTACCGCCAGATGGCATACATCGCCAGGCTGGTCTGCACCGAGACGAAGGAGCGCAGGCCGGAGTCGCAGGCCTCCAGCTCGTGACAGGCGAGCCCGTAAGCGACGCTGCCCATGCCCGCACAGCCGTAGCCTTCCAGGTTCGCGCCCAACAGACCGAGCTTCGCCAGCTCCGGGATCAGCTCGCTCCCGAATCTTCCCGCCTCGTAGTCGCCGACGATCCGCGGCATGCAGCGGTCCTTGACGAACCGGCGCACGCTGCTCCGCACCATCTTCTCGTCTTCGTGGAGCAGCGAGTCCCAGCCGATCAGCTGCTCGAGGTCCATCGTGTCCATGCCGTCACCCTGCCTGCGCGAGCGCGGCGCGCTCCGCAAGCTGCCTGTACCGCAATGCTCCGAGGAACGCAGCCCCGATCGCCCCGGCCTGGACCGCCTCCGGCGCGGCGCGCAGCTCGGGCGGCGCCGTTTTCGACTTTCCCTTCGCCAGCTCGCCGCGCAGCGCCTCGACCAGCCCGGCGTCGAGCGCGAGCCCGCCCGTGAGGGCGAGGATCCCCTCGATGTGGGCCGAACCGACCAGCCTCGCCAGCCGCCCGGCGATGGCGATGTGGATGCCCTGCAGGATGTCCGGCGCGGCGATGCCCCGGCTGACCAGGTTGATCACGTCCGTCTCGGAGAGCACCGCGCAGACGCTGGAGACCACTTCCGGCGCGGTGGCCTGGAGAGACAGGCCGCCCACGTCCTCGAGGGGCACCCCGAGGTAGCGGGCGACGTTCTCCAGGAACTGGCCGGTGCCGCTCGCGCACTGGCTGGTCATGCGGTGGCCGAGAACCCGCGCGCTGGCGTCCATCTTGATCGCGCGGGCATGGAGCGCTCCCATGTCCAGGGCGCCGCGGGCCGCGGGGATCAACAGCTGTGCGCCGCGCGCGTGCGCGGTCATGCTGTAGAAATGGCCCGTGCGGAAGGGAGCGGCGTCGCCGTCGCCGGTGCTCGCCACGTACTTCATCTGCAGAGGATCGACGCCGGCCCGCTCGCAAGCCTCCTTGAACGCCGCCTGGGCGACTTCCTTCACCAGCCGGCGCCGGATCCGCTGGACCGCGGTCGCCAGCACTTCGCCTTCCACGCCGTCGCTGCGCACCACGGCGGCCTTCACCGCGGAGGCGCCCACGTCGACGCCCGCGGTGAGGAAGGCCTCCGCGCGCGCATGCGGGACGTGGATCTGCACGGCCGACGCCGCAGGCGCGTCCTGGGTCGTCGCAGGTCCGCCCTGCAGCACCTTGAATGCCGAGGCAGGCTTTGCGGCCGCCGCCACGGGCGGTGGCGCCTTGACCGCCGGCGGGCCTGCGGGCCGCGCCGACAAGAATCGCGGCGGGATCGGATCGCGCCCTTCGCGGACGTCGTCGAGCGCGAAGAGGGCGGCCCCGACGGCGCCGAAGAAGATGGAGTCGGAGTGGATGTTCATCACCAAATCCTTGCCGTAGCTCTCGCGCACGAGCTCGTCGAGGATCTTCGTCACCGCCGGGTTCTTGCAGACGCCGCCGGTGAAGGTGAACTCGCTCATCACTCCGCCCGCGCGGGAAAGCAGGGAGAGCGCGCGCAGCACGATGGCCCGGTGCAGGCCCCAGAGGATGTCCTCACGCCGCTCGCCCAGCGCCAGGCGCTCGCGCAGCTCGGCGCCCGCGAACACGGTGCAGGTCGAGTTCACGCGCACCGCGCGCCGGGCCTGCAGCGCCAAGGGGCCCAACTCGTGCAGCCCCAGCCCCAGCTCGTCCGCGATGTATCCGAGGTAGCGGCCGCACCCGGCAGCGCAGCGGTCGTTCATCTGGAAGCCGGTGACCACGCCTCGATCGACCTGGATCGCCTTGGTGTCCTGCCCGCCGATGTCGAGCACGGTCCGGGTACCGGGGAAGAAGAAGTGCGCGCCGCGACCGTGGCAGAGGATCTCGCTGCGGATCGCCTTGGCGTCGAAGGGCAGCGTCTGCCGGCCATAGCCGGTGCCCACGCAGGCCGCGGGGATGGCGGCGGCCGCCAGGGCTTCCGCG
>DASREU010000194.1:0-15536 GCA_035651935.1 Myxococcales bacterium
CGCAGCGCCTTGTTGAGATCGCGTACCAGCGCCGCGACGCCGGCGTGCATTCCAGCGCCGAGAAGGTGCCAGTCGAGGCTGGTGTCGTGGTTCCACTCGTTGCGCTGGGCGAACTCGCCGCCCATGAAGAGCAGCTTCTTCCCTGGGTGCGCCCACATCCAGCCGTACAGCGCGCGCAGGTTGGCGAACTTCTGCCAGTCGTCGCCGGACATGCGCCGGAGCAGGGATCCCTTCCCGTGCACCACTTCGTCGTGCGAGAGCGGGAGGAAGAAGTTCTCGCTGAAGATGTACATCAGCCCGAACGTCAAGGCGTTGTGGTGCCACTTGCGGTGGACCGGCTCCTTGGCGAAGTAGTCGAGCGTGTCGTGCATCCAGCCCAGGCTCCACTTGTAGTGGAACGAGAGCCCGCCTTCCTGGGCGCGCGCGGTCACCTTGGGAAACGCCGTCGACTCCTCCGCGATCATCGCCACGCCGGGGTGGAGGCCGCGGACCCGCTCGTTGACTTCCTTGAGGAAGGCGATGGCCTCCTCGTTCTCGCGCCCGCCGAACCGGTTGGGGATCCACTCGCCCGGACGCCGCGAGTAGTCGCGGTAGAGCATGCTCGCGACCGCGTCCACCCGCAGCCCGTCGACGTGGTACTGGTCGAGCCAGAAGAGCGCGCTGGCGAGGAGGAAATTGCGGACCTCGTTGCGGCCGTAGTTGAACACCAGCGTGCCCCAGTCGGGGTGCGCGCCCATCCGCGGGTCCTCGTGCTCGTAGAGCGCGCTTCCGTCGAACCTCGCCAGCGCGTGCGCGTCGTTGGGGAAGTGCGCGGGAACCCAGTCGAGGATCACGCCGATGCCGCGCTGGTGGAGCTCGTCGACCAGCGCCTTGAACTCGTCCGGGTGCCCGTGGCGGGCGGTCGGCGCGAAATAGCCGGTGACCTGGTACCCCCAGGATCCGCCGAACGGGTGCTCCGCGACCGGGAGCAGCTCGACGTGCGTGAACCCCATCGCGCTCACGTAGTCCGCAAGCTGCGCCGCGGCCTCCTTCCAGGACAGCGGGCGGTTTCCTTCCTCGACCACCCGCCTCCAGGAGCTGATGTGGACCTCGTACACCGCCATCGGCCGCCGGATGGGATCCTGCTGGCGGCGCCGCTCCATCCATTCGGCGTCGTTCCAGAGGTATCGATCGAGCTCGTGGATCACCGAAGCGGTCGCCGGCGGCGTCTCGGTGCGGAACGCGTACGGGTCGGCCTTGAGCAGCCGCGGCCCGCCGCTCCCGGGGCGGATCTCGAACTTGTAGCGCGCGCCGCCTCCCACCTCGGGGACGAACAGCTCCCAGACTCCGGTGGAGCCGAGCGTGCGCATCTGGTGCAGCCGGCCGTCCCAGGAATTGAAATCGCCGACCACGGAAACGGAGCGCGCGGTGGGCGCCCAGACCGCGAACGAGGTCCCGTAGACTCCTTGATGGTGGCGGGGATGGGCGCCGAGCCGCTCCCAGATCCGCTCGTGGCGCCCCTCGGAGACGAGGTGCGAATCGAGCTCGCCGAAGGTGGGCCGGAAGCTGTAGGGATCGCGGAAGGTGAAGCTGGCGCCTCCGCGGTAGTCGACCCGCAGCAGGTACCCGAAGACGTCGTGCTGGCCGTTGAGCCGCGCCTCGAACACTCCGGAGTTGCGGTGGCGCGCCGGGATCTGCCCGCCGAAATCCGGAAGCACGGTGACGCGCTCCGCGTCGGGACGGTAGGCGCGGACCACCACCCCGTCGCCGTCGGGGTGGATGCCGAGCACGGCGTGGGGATCGGGATGCCGCAGCTCCACCAGGCGCTGGATCTGCCGATCCACCTCGGTCGCTTCCGCCGGTCGCTTCACGGTTCCTCCCCCAGCAGATCGCGCGCCGGGATCTCCACCCAGTCCGGACGGTGGCCCACCTCATACCGCAGCTCGTAGAGAAGCTTCTCCAGCTCCAGAGACGCCAGCAGCGTCTGCCCCGTCGCGGCGTCGTCCGGCAAGAGCGCCCGGGCGCGGGAGCGATACCCTTCGAGGAACGCCTCGCGCGAGGGCGGGCGACGATCGCCTCTGGCCGCGCCCTTCTTCCTTGCCGCCGCATCGGCGTAGGCGAACGAGCGGAGCATCCCGGCCACGTCCTTGTAGGGGCAGTGCTTCTCGCGGCGCGCGGCCAGCGTTCGCGCCGGCTCGCCTTCGAAGTCGAAGATCAACCATTGCCCCCCGCTCCGCAAGACCTGTCCGAGATGCAGATCGCCGTGCTGGCGCAGCCGCACGCCGCCGGGCGCCACCGACGCCAGCCGCTCGATCCGGGCGCGCAACGCCGTGGAACACGAAGCGAGGCCCGGCACCGCCGCCGCCGCGACGCGCACGGTCTCTTCCAGCTCCGCGAGCAGGGCGTCGGTCCAGCGGCGCAGATCTTCGCGCCGGATCGGCTCGGGGGCGAACGCCGGCTCCGTCGGGTCGGCGAGGGCGGCGTGCAGCTCGCCGACGCGCGCGCCGAGCTCGTGAATCTCCTCCAGCAGCGCTTTGGGCGGCACCGGGTCGCGAGAGAACGCATCGACGACGTACGTCCAGCCGTCGGTCTCCACCGGCACGAATCGGTGCGCGACGCCCACCGTCGCTTCCACCTCGCCCTCGAGGGAGAGCGCGCCGAGGAGCTCCGGCGCGGAACGGAAGCCGCGGCGCGCCAGCAAGGCCCCGATCTCCAGCTCCGGGTTTCGCCCCTGCTCGAGCTTGCGGATGAGCTTGAGGATGACCGCCTCGCCGAACACCAGCGAGGTGTTGCTCTGCTCCGCCGAGAGCCTCCGCACGCTGGGCCGCTGCGGGAGCGCCGAGAACGCCGAATCGCCCGCGTCGAACCGCTCGCCGCGGAAGCGCCCGGCGCGGGTGGGCACCTCGCGGCATTGCCGGATCACCTCGAAGATCGCGCGGCACGACTGCTCGTCGAGCGCCTCCTCCAGCGGTTCCCGGGAACCGCGGCGCAGCGGGAGCAGGTATCGCTCCGCCGGACGGCTCCCCCGGTACGCGACCTCGATGGCCATGACGTGGAGGTCGCCGAGCGCGGCCTCGTCCACCACGCGCACCGCTTCGATCTCCTCTCCCTTGCCGCCGAACCATCGCTGGCGTTGCAGCCACGCGGGGAAGCCGGCGGAATCGGGCGCGAGCACGTTCGACCTCCTCAGAAGTAGTAGTCGAAACCCTGCTCGGACCGGCGGAAGCGGAGCACGGACCAGAGGGAGGCGGGCTTCTCCGGCGTCAGTCGAACCAGCGCCGTGCTGCCCTGCCAGAGCGCGCGCTCTCCGGAGAGGACGTCGTGGACCTGGTAGGTCTCGTCTTCGGGGATCCCCAGACGGTCGAGGGGAACGTGCAGGATCGCTTCCTGGGAAGCGTAGGGATCGAGGCTGACCGCGGCGAGGACCAGGCTCGATCGATCCTCCGTCGCCTTGGAGTAGAAGAGCACCCGATCGCTGTCCGCACGGTGAAAGCGGAGGTTGCGGTACGCCTGGAGCGCGCGGTGCTCGCGGCGCGCGGCGTTGAGCGCCGCAATCCACTCCTTGATGCCGCCTTCGCGCTCGAGATCGCGGGCGATGAGCTGGTACTTCTCCGAATCGAGGTACTCCTCTCTTCCGGGGAGCGCCCGGTTCTCGCAGAGCTCGAACCCCGAGTAGATGCCCCACGACGAGCTGAGCGTCGCCGCGAGGGCTGCGCGGATGAGGAACGCGGGCCTGCCGCCCTGCTGCAGGTGCTCGGGCAGGATGTCCGGCGTGTTCGGCCAGAGGTTTCCGATCATGAAGTCGGCCGGAGGCCCCTGCGTCAGCTCGGTGAGGTACTCCTCGATCTCCTGCTTGAAGTTCCGCCAGGTGAAGTAGGTGTACGACTGGTTGAACCCCGAGCGGGCCAGCGCCTTCATCACCTTCGGCCGGGTGAAGGCCTCGGCGAGGAAGATCACCTCGGGGTCGCGCGCGTGCACTTCGGCGATCACCCATTCCCAGAACGGGAGCGGCTTGGTGTGCGGGTTGTCGACGCGGAAGATCTTCACCCCTTGCGCCATCCAGTGCAGGAACACGGAGCGGAGCTCGGCCCAGAGCGCCTCGCGGGCCGGTCCCATCCAGTCGAAGTTGACGATGTCCTCGTACCGCTTGGGCGGATTCTCGGCCGTCTTGATCGTCCCGTCGGGCCGGCGCTGGAACCACTCCGGGTGCTCCTTCACGTACGGATGGTCCGGCGAGCACTGGAAGGCGATGTCGAGGGCCACCTCCATGCCGAAATCCTTCGCGGAGGCGACGAAGTGGCGGAAATCGTCCAGCGTTCCCAGCTGGGGGTGGATCGCCTTGTGGCCACCCTCCGGGCTGCCGATCGCCCAGGGGCTCCCGACGTCGTCGGCTGCTGCCGCGAGACTGTTGTTCTTCCCTTTCCTCGCCGTCTTTCCGATCGGGTGGATCGGCGGGAGATAGACGACGTCGAAGCCGAGCCCCGCGATGTACGGCAGCCACTTCTCGGCGTCGCGGAAGGTGCCGTGGCGCTTCGGATCGCCGGAAGCCGAGCGGGGAAAGAACTCGTACCAGGCGCTGAACACCGCGCGCTCGCGCTCGGCGAAGACGCGGAGCTCGCGGTCCATGCGCGACGCGACCGCGCGATCGGCGTGGCGGGAGGCGGCGGCGACCAGTCCCGGATCGACGGCGGCGAGCAGCGTGGCCGGCGCGGGGCCCGAAAGGAGTGCCCTCTGCCCTTTGCGAAGGCTTTCGGCATCGGCGCGCGCCCCTGCCGCCTCCGCGCGGGCGGCCGCGCCGTCGAGCAAGGCGGCCCCTTCCAGCAGCTCGGAGGAGACGTCGCGGCCGACCTCCAGCTTGCGCTGCAGCTCGTGCACCCAGGTCCGGAACGAGTCCGGCCAGGCCTCGACGGTAAAGGCGTAGAGGCCGCTGCTGGCGAGCGGAAGCTCGGCCTCCCAGACGTCGTTCCCGAGAAACCGCATCGGCTGTTCGCGCGGCTCCGTCGGGTCCGGATTCAGCCTCCGCCAGCGGACGACGGCGGAGAGATCGTCATGGCCTTCCTTGAAGATGTCGGCGGTCACGCGGACCGGCCCGCCGGCTACCCGCTTGACCGGATAGCGGCCGCAGTCGAGCTGGGGCTGGACGTTCTCGATGACGGTGCTGCCCCTGCGCTCGGGCATGCGTCTCCTGGTCCGCGAAGTGGCGGTTTCTTCCGTCACACCGGGGCGTCCGGCCACTCCTACGCATCGTCTGTGTCGGAAACAAGGCGCGATCATCGCTCCGCCGCGAGGCGAAAGCCTTTCGCGGTGGCAACTTGTCACTTGTGGCCGCCCTCGCGGGCAGGCAGGAGAGATCCGCCCGGAGGGAGTGACAGATGACCCGTCTCGCAGGGGTTCTGGTGGCGCTGCTGTCCACCAGCGCCGCCGCCGCAGAGGAGTCGTATCCCGGCACATTCATCGATCGGCCCCTGGTGCTCCCGCCGGGCATGTTCCAGCCGCAGGCCGGATGGGAGTTGCTCGGGTTTCGAGGTGGCGGCCCGACCCAGAACAGCGTCGTCTTCGCCGCCGACGTCGGCGTGTTTCCCGGGGTGCAGATCGGCGCGTCGGCGGTCCTCGCCGAAGCTCCGAACCTGGAATTCGATCGCTTCGCCGCTCGCGGCGTGTTCGCGCTTCACCCGCTGGCCGCGCTGCGCCTCGACACCTCGTACTATCGCTTTCATTCCACTCCCGACGAGCACGGGTACGCCTCCGGCATCGGCCTCGCGATCCGGGTCCCGCTGGTGCCCGGAACGCTCGCCCTGATCAGCGGCCGCAGCGTCGCCCTTCGCCCGATCGGCAGGACGTTGGACGAGCGTCATTTCGCCGACGATTTCTTCACGCTCGATCTGAACCACAGCAACGTGACGGCGACGGTGGGGTTCCCGATCGGCCTCGAGTTGCAGCCGGTTGCGCCACTCGCGCTCGTGCTTCACTCCGGATACCGCCACGGCTTCGGCGGAGGAAGCTACGACGAGGACTGGATTCCGGTCGGGCTCGACGCGCTCGTCAACCTCGGGCCCGTCGATCTGATCGGGTCCGCGGAGCTGCCGGGCAATCTGCGCGGACACGCCGACGTCTTCGTCGTCGGCGCCGCGGTCCAGGCACGGTTCTGAGGAGCGCGCGGGGAGCACAAGAGCCCCCCGCGCGCGGAACTCTCAGCGCCGGTCGACCGCTACGTAGTCGCGCTTCTGCGCGCCGACATAGAGCTGGCGCGGCCGGGCGATCTTCTGCTCGCTGTCGAGGAGCAGCTCTTCCCACTGGGAGAGCCAGCCGGAGACGCGCGGGATGGCGAACAGCACCGGGAACATGTCCACCGGGAAGCCCAGCGCCTCGTAGATCAGCCCCGAGTAGAAGTCCACGTTCGGGTACAGCTTCCGCTTGACGAAGTACTCGTCCTCGAGCGCGATCTTCTCCAGCTGCAGGGCGATGCGCAGCAGGGGGTTGGTCCCGGTCACCTCGAAGACCTGATCGGCGAGCTTCTTGATCACCTTCGCGCGCGGGTCGTAGGACTTGTACACGCGGTGGCCGAAGCCCATCAGCTTGCCGCCCTGCCCCTCCTTCACCGACTTGATGAAGGCCGGCACCTTCTCGAGCGAGCCGATCTCCCGGAGCATGCGCAGCACTTCCTCGTTCGCTCCTCCGTGCAGCGGGCCGTACAGGGCGGCCGCGGCGGCGGCGACGGCGACGAACGGGTCCGGATGCGAGCTGCCGACGGCGCGCATGGCGTTCGTCGAGCAGTTCTGCTCGTGATCCACGTGGAGGATGAAGAGCACGTCGAGCGCGTGCTCGAGCACCGGGTTCGGCTTGTACTTCGGCTCCGCCATCTTCTTCATCATCGCGAGGAGGTTGCCGGCGAAGGAGAGCTCGTTGTCGGGATAGACGTACGGCAGGCCGAGCGAGTGCCGGTACGACCAGGCCGCGATGGTGGGCAGCTTCGCGATCAGCCGCGTCATGCTCAGCCGGCGGGACTCCTTGTCGAAGATGTTCTTCGACTCGGGGTAGAAGGTGGAGAGCGCGGCGACGGT
Source organism: Myxococcales bacterium (assembly GCA_035651935.1). Classification (GTDB taxonomy): domain Bacteria; phylum Myxococcota; class Myxococcia; order Myxococcales; family 40CM-4-68-19; genus 40CM-4-68-19. Next base: position 7,041 of record DASREU010000194.1, read on the forward strand.
GGAGACCAGGATCCCCATCGGGTGCGCGTCGTAGCGGAACCCGTCCATGAACCCTTTCACGTTCTCGTGCACGAACGTGTGGTGGGTGATGTCGTGGGACCACTTGTCCAGCTCGGGCGCGCTCGGCAGCTCGCCATTGACGATCAGATAGGCGACTTCCAGATACGACGATCGCTCCGCCAGCTGTTCGATCGGGTACCCGCGGTACCGCAGGATCCCGCGATCGCCGTCGATGAAGGTGATCGCGCTCTTGGTCGACGCGGTGTTGAGGAACGCGGGGTCGTAGCTGAGGAGCCCGAAATCGCTGTCCTCGATCTTGATCTTGCGGAGATCGGTGGCGCGGATGGCGCCGTTCTCGATGGGCACCTCGTACGTGCGCCCGGTGCGCTCGTCGGTGATGCGCAGATTGTTCGCGGCCATTTCTCCTCCGGTGCTGAAGGTTTGGGATCGGGCATGCAAGGCCCGGGCTCACCCACACGCCGTGAAGGCACGAGATCTCCGGGAGAATTTGCACAGGCGCCGCCGAGGCGCGCAGAAGATGCGCGTCACCTCAGCTTTGACGCGGCTCTCCCGGCAGCGGATCGATGCGCTGCAGGACCCGCGCCACCAGCCGTTCCAGATCGTCGCGCAGCTCGCGAGGCGGATCGTCGGCGGAACGGCGGATCCTCCGGAACAGCTCGTCCAGCTCGCGCCGCTCGGCGCGAGCGAAGTCGGCGACGATGCCGGTGCGCGCGCTTCCTTCTTCGGCAGCGATCACTCCCCGGCGCGCGTGCGTCCTTCGCACCACGGCGTCGTAGTGGAGCAGCGCCCGATCGAGCAGGACCCAGGGGAAGTTCGGCTGCGCATGCGGACCGATGCGAAATCTCCGTCCTCCCTGCCAGTACCGGCGCGCCGCCAGGAGCCACCCTGCCGCTCCGGACGGACCGACCGGCCGAACGCGCGCGAATCTGCGGCCGAGGCCGACCAGAGCGGTGGCGCCGCCCACCGCGCCGCCGATGGCGCTGCCGGCCATGAAGCTCGCCCCGCCTACCATCAGATCGACGGCGCCTCCGAGCGCCGCGCCCGCCAGCGCGCCGGCGGCCAGCAACTCCGCCGGCGCCAGACCGAGCAGCTTCCAGGTCTCCTCCGCGAAGAGATCCTGCTGGAACACGGGGCGCTCCAGCGACTTGTCCTCGAAGCGCGCCTCGCCGTGGCGGTACAGCTTCTCCACCCGCCGCCGTTCCTTCTCTTCCCGGGTGCGCAGGCGATCGTGGAACCGCTGCTCCAGCCGATCGCGCTCCGCCTCCAGCGCGGCTTCGTCGCTCACCGCGACCTCCTCGGTGAGGGTGAGCTCATCGGCCAGCAGGTCGGCGATCTCCGCCGCGGCCTCCGCCCGGCGGCGCCGGCGCTGGGCGACGAGCGCGGTCACCGCCTCGTCGATGGCTGGCCGGGCATCGGGCCGCAACTCGCGGAACGTCTCCAGCAGGCGCAGGCGCTCCTCGAAGGTGACGGAGAAGGCGTCGAAGTCGCGGACGATCTTGAAGTACTGGTCGAGCGCGCGGCGCCACTCGGCGGCATGGTCCTCGGCCCCGATCCGGTTCACGAGCGCCATCCCGGGCTGACCGGTCCAGCGGAGGATCTCCATCTCCGCCTCGTAGTTGCGCCGGAACGGGCGCGTGCCGTCGACGACGTAGAGGATGTTCGCTCCGGCGAGGATGGGGGCGAGCAGCCGCCGCTCGTCGACGAGCTCGCTCGTGCCCTCGTACGCGCGGAGCAATTCCGCCACCCGCGCCGGCCGCTCCGCCGCGGAGACCTCCCGCGAGCGCAGCCAGGCCAGCGCCCGCGGCGCATCCTCGAATCCCGGCGTGTCGACCAGCACGAAGAGCGTGCGCCCGTCCACGGCCACCGGATATTCGTGGACCTCGGTGGTGGTGCCAGGGCGCGGGTCGACGCGGATCGAGTCGTCTTCGGCGAGGGTGGCGACGATGCTCGATTTTCCCTTGTTGACGCGTCCGACGACGGCGAATCGCGGCGGGCCGTTCACGGCGTTCCCCGCAGCGGCTCCACCGCCAGGTAGGGATCCTCCAGCTGTCCGAGCCCCTCCTGCCAGAGGCGGACCTCGGACGCGAGCGACGGCCGGATCCCCGATGCGTCCACTTGCGCGAGCAGCACGATCAGGTGCCGCCGCGGTCCCAGCGCGCGCCGGAGATCCGAGAGGAGCCGCAGCAACGCCTTGTCGGGCGCTTCCCATCCCTCCGCGACCACCACCAGCGGATCGGTTCCGTCCGCGAGCCGCCGCCAGTCGATCGCCTCCTCCGTGTAGTCGCGGCCGCCCGCCGGATGCACGGCAGCGACGCTGCACCGGGTCTGCCGCGCCACCGCACCTTCCAGCTCCTTGCCCGCCGGAACATCGCGCCAGAGCACGACGGTGCAGCGCGTACCCGTCGGCGCTCGTGATGTTGGCGACGCAGCCGGAAAGGCAGGCGGCGCCGCCTCGGGCGCTGACCGCCCGGTCTCGATCTCCGGCTCCTCGAGCCTGCGCAGGAGGCGGGTGGTCTCCGCATCGTCGAGAGGCAGGCGCGCGAGGAGCAGGTTGCGGCGGATGGAGGCGACCGCCAGCGTCACACACCGCGGCAACAGTCCGTAGAACACCAGCGACGAGAGCAGGAACGGCCACCAGCCGCCTACCATCTCCGGATGCGCCGCGCGGCGGGCGCCGGAGAGGACGTACGCTCCTTCCAGCCGGGAATATCGCGTCGCTTCCACCAGCGCGCGCGAGGGATCGGCGTCGGGCCACAACCACCCGAAGGGGACCGCGAGCGCATGCAGGATGGCGTGGAATCGCGCCGCATCGAACTGCACCAGCGTCGTGCTCCAGGAGAAGGCGATGTCCGAGAAGACGATCAGCCGCAGGCAGCCGAGGAGAGCGCCGACGTTGAAGGCGACGCCGAACGCCTGGGTCAGGCCGAGCAGCACCCAGGGCTCGACGCGATGGTAGAGCGAACGGCGGCTGCGGAGGCGGTGCCAGACGGAGCGCCAGTCCGCGAGGCGGTCGCCCGTCGATCCCATCGCGCGCGCGGCGAGCCGCGGGTAGATGGCGGCGACGAGGCCGCGGAAGATCCCGAACAGCGGCGCGCCGAGCGCCGCGAGGGGGAGGAAGAACGACGAGAGCAGGAGGACGAAGAGCAGCAGCTGCAAACCGACGAACGCGAGGAGGAAGTCCCAGACGTTCACCGGCTCGCCGCCGGTGTAGCGCAGGAGCGCCGTCGCGGCCCCCCAGCCGAGGGCGAGGCCGACGAGCACGAGCGCGGCGCGCAGCCCTGACAGCGCGCCCGCGACGGCGCGGCCGGGATGGAGCTCGCCGGGCTCCGCCGCGCGAAGCTCCTCGAGCCACCGCGCGAGGAGCGACTGCGGCGAGCCGGACTTCGCGGCGTCGCCCCCGAGCAATCGCTTGTCGCGCGCGAGCAGCTCCCCGCGATCGGACTCGCGGTCGCGGGCGAGCTGGACCTCGAGATCGATCAGATCGGCGAGCGTCATCGCGATGAGAGCAACATAGCAAGCCCGGGCGGAAGCGGCCCCGTTTCGCCGCCCGCATGCGATCTCGAAGCTTCCATTCTCCGGCGCTCGCGAGATACAAATCGGCGCCGTGCCGACGCCCGCCTCGCGGTCGAGGATGCCGCCCCAGATCCCGTTCATCATCGGGAACGAAGCCTGCGAGCGGTTCAGCTTCTACGGGATGCGGAACATCCTCACGGTCTTCCTCATCGACTGGCTGCTCGCCAATCAGATCCCGGGCCGCGGCGATCGCGAGGCGGCGGCGAAGGCCACCTTCCATCTCTTCGTCTTCGGGGTCTACTTCACCCCGCTCCTCGGCGGGTTCCTCGCGGACCGGTACCTGGGGAAGTACCGGACCATCCTCTACATCTCCTTGATCTACTGCGCCGGGCACGCGTGCCTCGCGCTCTTTCCCGACGACCGCACCGGGTTCTACGCTGGCCTGGCATTGATCGCGCTCGGTTCCGGCGGCATCAAGCCCTGCGTCTCCGCGCTGGTCGGCGACCAGTTCACCGCGGACAACAAGCACCTGGTCAACAAGGTCTTCGCCGTCTTCTACTGGAGCATCAACCTCGGCTCGTTCTTCGCCTCGCTCTTGATCCCCAAGACGCTGCGTCTCTTCGGCCCCGCCGTCGCGTTCGGGATCCCCGGGGTGCTGATGGCGATCGCCACCTTCGTCTTCTGGCTCGGGCGCGATCACTACGTGAAGGTCCCGCCCGCCCGGAGCGACCCGCACTCGTTCGGCGCGGTGATGCGGAGCGCGTGGCGGAACCGGCGTCAGGGCGGCAAGTTCCTCGACCGCGCCCGGGCGGAGCAGCCGGCGGAGGCGGTGGAGGGCGTGAAGGCCGTCTTCCGCGTGCTCTCGATCTTCGCCTTCATCCCCTTCTTCTGGATGCTCTTCGACCAGAAAGCGTCGACCTGGGTGGTGCAGGCGCGCTCGATGAATCTGCGCATCGGCCCCTGGCAGTTCGAGCCTTCGCAGATGCAGCTGGTGAACCCCGCGCTGGTGATGCTGCTCATCCCGGTGACCACGGGCGTGGTCTACCCATTCTTCAAGCGCCGCGGCTGGGAGCTGACGCCGTTACGACGGATGCCCATCGGGATCGCGCTCGGCGCGACGGCGTTCGCGATCGCGGGCATCCTCAACGTCCCGGTCGCCGCCGGCCAGCGGATCTCGGTGGTCTGGCAGGTGGTTCCCTACGTGGTGCTCACCATCGGCGAGATCCTGGTCTCCGTCACCGGCCTGGAGTTCGCGTACACGCAGGCGCCCCTGACGATGAAGAGCGTGATCCAGAGCTTCTGGAACCTCACGACCGCGGCGGCGAATCTGGCCGTGGCTCTCGCTTCGGCGCTGGCCTTCTTCCAGGGCACGGCGCTCTTCTTCTACTACGCGGCGTTCGCGTATCTCGCCGCGCTCGGCCTCGCGCTGGTGGCCCGGCGCTACAAGGTGGTCGATTGGTACCAGCGTGGTCCGATCGGGCGGCCGGCGGACCTCGGGCCCGCGGTCGCTCAGCCCGCATGATGAAACCGGCCACGAGCGAAGTGCACCTCCGACCCGCCACCCACGCGGACCTCGCGGTCATCTCCGCGCTCGCCGGCCGCATCTGGCGCGCGCACTATCCGTCGATCCTCTCCTCCGAGCAGATCGAGTACATGCTGCGGTGGATGTACGACATCCGGCAGCTCCGCCGCGATCTGGAGCGCGGCGTCGTCTACCAGCTTCTCCTCGAGGGCGATCGGCCGCTGGGCTTCTGCGGATATGAGGAGCTGCACGGGGAGCTCAAGCTGCACAAGCTGTATCTGGACGTCGCGGAGCACGGCCGCGGGCTCGGATCGATGCTCCTGCGCCACGCCGAGGAGGAGGCGCGCCGGCGCGGCCTCTCGAAGGTGGTGCTCGGGGTCAACCGCTTCAATGAAAAGGCGATCCGCGTCTACCAGCGGAACGGGTACCGCATCCGGGAGCCGCTGAAGACCGAGATCGGGGGCGGCTTCGTGATGGACGACTGGATCATGGAGAAGGTGCTTCAGGGCTGAGGCTCTCTTTTTGGCGCCGCGGAGCTTCTGGGCGATGATCCCCGGGTCGGCGCATCTGCAGGCGCCCGGGAGAGCATCGGAATGCCGCAGTTCGCGAGGCGCATCCTCTGCATCGGCGCAGGGCACGTGGGCGGTCCGACGATGTCGGTGATCGCGGCCCGCTGCCCGCAGTACGAGGTCACCGTGGTCGACGTGAACCCCGAGCGCGTCCGCGCCTGGCAGAGCGATGACCTTCCCATCTACGAGCCCGGGCTGCTCGAAGTGGTGCGCGAGGCCCGCGGCCGCAACCTCTTCTTCGGAACCGACGTGGCGGCGGCGATCGACCGCGCCGAGGTGATCTTCGTCTCGGTGAACACGCCGACGAAGACGTTCGGCGAAGGCGCGGGCAAGGCGCCCGATCTGCAGTACTGGGAGAAGACTGCGCGCACCATCGTGGACGCGTCGCGGGCGAACAAGATCGTGGTGGAGAAGAGCACCCTCCCGGTGCGCACCGCGCACGCGATGGAGCGGATCCTGAACTCCAACCGCAAGGGCATCCACTTCGAGGTGCTCTCGAATCCGGAGTTCCTCGCGGAAGGGACCGCCGTCCGCGACCTCGAAGCCCCGGACCGGGTGCTGGTCGGCTCGCACGAGACGCCCGAGGGGGCGGCAGCCCGCGACGTGGTGGTGGAGATCTATGCGAACTGGGTCCCCCGGGACCGGATCATCACCAGCAACGTCTGGAGCGCGGAGCTCTCCAAGCTCGCCGCCAACGCATTCCTCGCCCAGCGCATCTCCTCGATCAACTCCATCTCCGCCCTCTGCGAGAAGACCACCGCCGACGTGGCGGAGGTCTCGCGGGCGATCGGGATGGACGAGCGCATCGGCCCGCGCTTTCTTCACTCCAGCGTGGGGTTCGGCGGTTCCTGCTTCAAGAAGGACATCCTGAACCTGGTGTACATCTGCGAGAACTACGGCCTCGAGGAGGTGGCGCGCTACTGGGAGAGCGTGATCCGCATCAACGAGTACCAGAAGCGCAGGTTCGTGCAGACGATGACGCATGCGATGTTCGACACGGTGGCGGACAAGCGCATCGCGCTCTTCGGGTTCGCGTTCAAGAAGGACACCGCCGACACGCGCGAGTCGCCGGCGATCGCGGTCGCGCGCAAGCTGATCGAGGAACGCGCGGTGGTGGTGGTGACCGATCCCAAGGCGCTCGCCAACGCGCGGGCGGATCTCGCGGACGTCCCGGCGGACCGGATCGTCTTCGAGGAGGACCCGTACGTCGCCGCGCGCGGCGCGCACGCCATCGCCATCCTCACCGAGTGGGACGCGTATCGGACGCTCGATTACCGGGCGATCTTCGACTCGATGGAGCGGCCGACGTTCGTCTTCGATGGGCGGAACCTGCTCGATGCGAAGGCGCTGCACGCCATCGGGTTCAACGTGTTCCCCATCGGCAAGGCGGCGCTGAAGCACTTCTGAACGCCGGGGGTTTGCAGCGGGCGCCCGTCCGGGCTATCTCGCCCTCGAAGGACAGGGGTGGGTGGACGAGGTGGCTCTCCCCTGGCGCAGCGGGCGAGCCAGCGCTTCGCCGCGTGGCCCTCTTCCGGGAGGGCTGCGGCGCAGTTCAGGAGGAACCATGGGAACGATGATCTCCTTTCCGCGGACCACTGGAGGAACTGCCCGCGGATATCTCGCAGAAGCGAAAGAGCCGAAAGCGCCTGCGCTGGTGGTGATCCAGGAATGGTGGGGGCTGCAGGGGCAGATCAAGGCGGTCTGCGATCGCTTCGCCGAGGCCGGGTTTACCGCGCTCGCGCCCGATCTGTTCGACGGGAAGGTCGTGCCGTACCACGACTCCGCGGCTGCGGCCGCGGCGATGAACGCGCTCGACTTCAAGGCGGCGACCGGGGAGGCCGTGCGGGGCGCGGTGCGGCATCTGAAGTCCCGCGCCGCAAAGGTTGGCTTGACCGGCTTCTGCATGGGCGGAGCGGTGACGGTGATCGGGGCAGCGCGGATCCCCGAGCTCGACGCGGCGGTCTGCTTCTACGGCCTGCCGCCGCCGCAGGTGGCGTCCGGGAAGGACATCCGGGTCCCGCTCCAGGGCCATTTCGCCAGCGAGGACGACTGGATCACGCCCGACAAGGTGGACGCGTTCGAGAAGGAGCTGAAGGCGGCGGGCAAGCCGCATGAGATCTACCGGTACCAGGGGCACCACGCGTTCATGAACTCGGATCGCAAGGAGGTCTACGACCCGAAGGCCGCGGCGCTCGCCTGGGATCGCTGCGTGGCCTGGTTTCGCCGGCATCTCGCCTGAGCGAGCGGTTCTCCGCTGCCCGGCTTGCTGGCGTGGGCGGGGTCGAAGCGTTACGGTTCGAGCCCCAACGGTAAACAGGAGGCAGACATGTCTTTGCGGATCGGCGACGAAGCCCCGAATTTCACTGCGCAGACGACCGAAGGTCCCATCGATTTCCACCAGTGGATCGGGAACCAGTGGGCCATCCTCTTCTCCCATCCGAAGGACTTCACGCCGGTGTGCACCACCGAGCTCGGCTACATGGCGCGCATCAAGCCGGAGTTCGACAAGCGGAACACGAAGATCATCGGCCTGAGCGTGGACTCGGTCGACGATCACAAGAAGTGGGCGAAGGACATCGAGGAGACGCAGGGCGCCGCGGTGAACTACCCGATGATCGGCGACTCCGACTTCAAGGTGGCCAAGCTCTACGACATGCCTCCCGGCTCCGTCGCGGGGGATGCAAAGGCCCGGACCCCCGCCGACAACGCCACCGTCCGCGCCGTCTTCGTCATCGGACCGGACAAGAAGATCAAGCTGATCCTGATGTACCCGATGACCACGGGCCGCAACTTCGACGAGGTGCTGCGCGCGCTCGACTCGATGCAGCTCACCTCGAAGCACAAGGTGGCGACTCCGGCAAACTGGAGGCA